>NZ_QNRN01000004.1:317348-367125 GCF_003315125.1 Bacillus sp. DB-2
CCTGTTACACCTGTGAATCCCGTTGTGCCGGTCGGGCCCGTTACACCTGTGGATCCCGTTGTGCCGGTCGGGCCCGTTACACCTGTGGATCCCGTTAGACCGGTCGGGCCTGTTACACCTGTTGGTCCCGTTGTACCTGTTGGTCCCGTTGGAATATAAATTGGGGGAAGAACTGGAAATGTAGGTCCAATATTTCCAGGTTCTATCATAGCTTTATTTATTGATAATTTATCATCACGCTTCAATTTAATACCTCATTCCACATTTTTGTCTACTAATTTATATAATAATAACTCTATCATTTTAGAAAAATTCCATAACTAATCTTTTTTTCATTCTCAAATGATTTTTACATACATTAAACATTTACCTTTGCTATAACTACTATTGAACTCTTCCATTCCACTTCCTAGATCTATTTTTACTCCCGCAATATCAACTTCAAATTATAATAATAATTTAATTACCAATTTATTTGCTGGTAATACAATTTCACTTCAATTATTCGGCATATTATCCATCTTTAATTTAGTTGAAGGTGGTTCAACAGGTACCTTTCTAACAATTATACGAATCGATTAAAAAATGATTCATTCTTTTTTTAATAAACATTTTTAGATACTAAACTAGTAACTATCACGACAGTGATTAAGCAACAAAAACACATTTCACTATATTCATAGTAGTAACTATCTTTACTAAATTTTCCGTATATATATTATCAATTTACACTGCGCCCATGCTGATGTTACATTAAATAAGAAGACAGTTTCTCCTTTACGAACCATCTCAATACGTATTTGAGAAATATTCTCCAATCCTATACGCGAGAGCAATACTGTGTTGACACTCAAATGAGTGTCTTTTTTTGTAAATTGTAATAAATAAAACCATCTCTTATAGATGGTTTTATCAAAACATATCTCTTTATATTTTAAATAAAATAGCAAGTTTATGAAGCTGGATAATAAATGGTCATACTTAACCGAGTTAGCGTTCGTCCGGAATTATGATAAGAGTGCGGTCTATCCGCCTTAAAGCGAATTGAATCTCCGCTATTTAATGTATATTGACAATCATTTATTTCAATTGTCAATTCTCCCTCAAACACCGTTATAAATTCTTCGGTCCCTTCTTTATGGCCTTCCGAACTTAATTTTCCTTCCTTTTCAATTTCAACCGTATAGATTTCAAAGTTCCTATCATCTTGAAAAGGAAAAGAAGGATACACTTTATATCTCCCATTGTCTTCTGATAATACTTGAACATCGTTTCGTAAAACCACTTTCGTATCAGGCTGTGGATTATTAATTAAAGACGTAAAAGACACTTTTAAACCATTCGCAATTTTCCATATCGTTGTTAGTGTCGGGCTTGAATCTCCTCTTTCAATTTGTCCAATCATCGTTTTACTCACACCCGTTAATTGGGAAACCTTTTCTAAACTTAATTTTTCTTTCTCACGTATTGCCTTTATATTTTTCGCCAAAATAAGTTGAATTTCTTCCATAAAAAACACTCCTATACTATATACAATATAACGACCGTTATGTATAATAAAAAGCACGCGTTATATTGTTCTTTTCGGTCATTATAACACACGAAAAATACTTAGGGGGTTTTGAAATGCCTTTATTTTCTTTTTTATTATTTGTTTTTATTAGTAGCTTCACACCAGGTCCTAACAATTTTTTAGCTATGACATACGCAAATCAACTTGGTTTGAAAAGGAGCATGCAATTTTGCTTTGGAGTAGCTTTCGGTTTTTTCCTCCTCACTTCTTTATGTAGTTTCTTTAATATCGTACTAATTAATATTTTACCCAAAATCGAATTACCTTTAAAAATTTTAGGAGTAGCATACATGCTATATCTAGCTATTAAAATACTCACTAGTAAAGGCAGTACAGATCCCGATGAAAAAGATAATAAAAACTTATTTACAGTGGGGATTTTTCTTCAGTTTGTTAACCCTAAAGGGATATTATTCGGACTGACTGTAGTTTCTACTTTTATTCTCCCTTACTACAATTCATATTCCAGTTTTCTACTTTTTTCATTATTTCTAGGTGTAGTCGGTTTAATGAGTACATTTAGTTGGAGCCTGTTTGGTTCAATATTCCAAAAACTTTTATTACAACATACTCAATTATTTAACATCATTATGGCTGTTTTATTGGTTTTCAGCGCTATATCAATCGTTATAAACTAGCTCTATACTCATTCCGGTTACTTATAAACTACCTTTCTATATATTTTTAAAACTTAGATTGTTTTTAATAGTAATCTATTTCATAGTTCTAATTCATTCATGGGTTGAGGTGATACTCTATATACCATTTGTGACATATCGAAACGAACTAATTCCGATATGTCACAAATGCTTAAAGCTTTTACCTAGTCAGCTCAAATCTCCCACCTATTTATTGGACTCTGCTCTATTCACTCCTTAAGGCGGGAGTTTTCTGCAAAAAAATAATAACGTATAGCTTTAATCGAAGCGGATTTTTGTTCATTTCCCACTAAATATAAGCTGAAACCAAACTGACTTGCCCCCCAACATAACAAAGCAACAAACACCGAATCAATCTTACTTCAAATTTACTCAACTTCATACCACCAGCCTTATGATCAAGCCAACCTCTTTTCACCTAGTCTGCAAAAGTACGCTGTTAAAACATTCAGTGAAAGACTATTCGGATAGCAATGTTTGCAAATATAAAAAATGAGGTTTCTCTTTTCTAGAGAAACCTCACCACATCAATATTTTTGTTAAATTTTAAACTGACTCGTATACAAATCAAAGTAGAATCCTTTCTCTTCCATAAGAGATTCGTGATTTCCTCTTTCAAAAATACTACCATCTTTAATTACAAGTATTTGATCTGCTTTTTCAATCGTTTTCAGCCGATGAGCGATTACAAAACTTGTTCGCCCTCTCATTAAATTATTTAATCCAGATTGAATTTGTAATTCTGTTCTCGTATCAATATTAGATGTTGCTTCGTCGAGAATTAATATATCTGCATCTGCTAAAATCGCTCGTGCAATCGCAAGGAGTTGTTTTTGTCCTTGACTTAAATTCGAACCTTCTGAAGCAATTTCCGTTTCATATTGATTCGGTAGATGTTTTATAAAAGAATGTGCTGATGCTGCTTTTGCTGCTGCAACTACTTCTTCATCACTTGCATCTAAACGTCCATATCGAATATTTTCCATAATCGTTCCTGCAAATAAATACGTATCTTGTAAAACAACCCCTATTTTACTCCGCAAAGAATTAATATCATAATCCTTTATATCTTTTTCATCAATGCTAATTTGCCCTTTTTGAATGTCATAAAAGCGAGTTAACAAATTAATAATTGTTGTTTTTCCTGATCCAGTTGGACCGACTAAAGCGATTGTCTCCCCAGGATTCGCCTTGAGACTCACATCTTTTAAAATCATGTTGTCCTGTGCGTATCCAAATGAAACTTTCTCAAGCCTAACATGTCCTTGTAAATTTTGTACAAGTACTGCATCTTTTTTATTTTGAATTTCTGGTACTTCATCCATAATTTCAAAGACACGTTCTCCTCCAGCAACTGCCGCTTGAATCGTATTCATTAAAGTTGCAAATTGACTAAGTGGCCTTGAAAATTGTCGAGAATAATTAATAAAAGCTGCAATGACACCTACTGTTGTCATTCCGTTTAATACCATTACCGATCCAGTTCCAATTACAAGCCCCATTCCTAAGTTATTAATAAAGTTCATACTTGGAAAAATAAATGCTGAAAACGTTTCAGCCTTCGTTGCTGAAATTCTTAGCTGTTCGTTAATTTTATTGAAGTTATGTACGGTTTCTTTTTCTTTTCCGTATAACGTAGTTACGTCTGCACCTGTAATGGCTTCCTCAATAAATCCATTTAATTCTCCTAAATCCTTTTGACGCTTCGCAAAGTTTTTCCCACTATAAGCAACTAGTTTTTTCGTAACGAAAAACATAATAGGTACTGTAATTAAAGTTACAATCGCTAAAATCCAATCTAATGAAAACATCGCAATTGTTACACCTATAAACGTTAACGCTGATGAAATGATTTGCACAACACTTTGTGTCAAAGCTTGATTTAAGTTATCAATATCATTTGTCACACGGCTCATTAAATCACCTTGAGAACGTACATCAAAGAATCGTAGAGAAAGTGTTTGGATTTTTTCAAAAATATCTTGTCGTATTTTTTGTATCGTCTTTAATGCAACATTAATCATTACAAATGTTTGTAACCATGTTAACAATACGGTTATCCCATATATTGCAATGAGCAGCATGCACATTCTCGCTGTCCCGCTTAAATCCTTCGGTACAATGTATTCATCAATGATGACCCCCATATAATATGGCCCAAGTAAACCTAGTAATGTCGTGATAAATACAAGAATAATAACGAACATAAGAGATGCTTTTTGATACCCCATGTAGTTCCATACTCGCATTATAGTTCCTTTAGTATTCTTTGTTTTTCCAGTTTTCGGATTGTTACGTCCACCTTTATTTCCAAATTGTCCTTGAAAATTACGCATGCTCTTCCCCTCCTTCTTGCTGCAGGCTACCACCTTGGGAAAGATAAATTTCCTGATACACTTCACAAGTTGCCAATAAATCCTCATGCGTACCATTTCCAACTAATTCACCGTTATTCAAAACGAGGATTTTATCAGCATCTATAATAGAAGATATTTTTGATGCAATTAAAAATGTCGTTGTGCCACTATATCTTGTCCTTAACGCTTCCTGTATTACAGCTTCTGACTTCGCATCAACTGCCGATGTAGAATCGTCTAATACAAGAATAGATGGCTTTCTCACTAGGGCTCTTGCAATAGATATACGTTGTTTTTGACCACCAGATAGATTGGTTGCACCTTGTGTTAAGTTATATTCATAAGAGTCTTCCAGCTTATTGATAAACTCAGTCGCACAAGCAGATGAAGATGCTAATTCCAATTCATCATAAGTTGCATCTTCTTTGCCATAACGTAAATTCTCTTCTATACTACCTGAAAAAAGAAGTGCCTTTTGTGGAACGAAGCCAATGGAAGCACGAAGTTTTTGCAAATCGTATGCTTTCACATTAACATCATCTATACATATTTCACCTTGATCAACATCGTAAAGTCGTGGCAATAGTTTCGCCAATGTAGATTTACCACTTCCGGTCGATCCAATAATCCCTATTTTTTCACCTTTACGTACAGTAAATGAAATATCTTTTAAAACATATTCATTATTTTTCGTATAACTATAGCTAACATTTTTAAACTCTACATTACCACCCACTTGTTTTGGTTCATATACGTCGCCTTCAGTTGTAATATCAACTTCAGTATGTAAGACTTGTTGTACACGATCAGCTGATGGAAAAGCACGGGCAATTTGAATAAATACCATACTAATAGACATAAGTGACATTAAAATGATATTTAAATAGTTAATAAAAGCTAAAATGGCCCCTACTTGGAGTGTACCGTTAAAAACTTTCTCGCCACCAATCCATAAAGTTGCTACAATTCCGCTATTTACAACTAGCATAATAATTGGCATCATCAATGAAATAATTTGTATTGCACGGATATTTATTTCAGTTAAACTTGTATTAACTTTCTCAAACTGTGCGATTTCATATTTTTGTCTTACATATGCTTTTATAACACGTACACCGGATAAATTTTCTTGTAGCTTTGTGTTTACTTTATCTAATGCTTCTTGTACTCGCTTAAATGAACCGCTCGATTGACCTGCAATCAATACAATTGCAACTAATAATACGGGTACCACAACAAGTAAAATTGGAAATAGGTCTCTCGCTGTTACAAAGACTATAATGATACTTCCAATAAATAATAACGGTCCACGGACAAGTACACGTAACGTCATCGTCATTGCCGATTGAATAGATGTAATATCATTTGTCACGATTGTTAATAATTTACCTGTTCCAAATGAATCACGATTTTTGCTAGAAAATGTTTCTATTTTCGCAAACACATCTTTTCGTATGTCTGTAGCGAAATTAACAGCAGCTTTTGTAGAATACATCATACAACCAAGTCCTCCAACTAAACCGATTGCTGCTGCTCCTATCATAAGAAGCCCCATTTTTATTACATAATTCAAATCCCGGTTTGCAATTCCAACATCAATAATATGTTGCATTATTGTCGGTTGAATTAAGTCCATCGCAACCTCAAGTACCATAAATAGCGGTCCAATAATAGCGAAGAACATGTATGGTTTTAAATACTGTAACAACTTGCGAAATGATTTCATACACAATCTCCTTTTTTCATGAAATTACCATCGAATAATTTATATTCCTCCTTATTTGAGCGATATAGTCTGTAATTTCTCCATTAGTCCTATTATATTAGGTAAATTAATATTTAACATTATTAAATGATAAGTTTTAAATCATTTTTAGTCAATAAAATGGAACTTTAATCTACCAGGCATTTTCACTGCCAGTTGATGTGAATACTCTTTAACTTAATAAAAACCGCATTCTCATTTAGTAAGAATGCGGTTTTCCCATCTATATTTGTTCAATTTTAAAATCGAAAACCTCGGTCTCGAATCCATTATTTTCAGAAGGACTACACGTATAAAAACCAATTTTAACAGGCTCATTACCTATGTCCTCCATCAAATGAGCGATTCTTATTTGTTCCCATCGCTGACTCGTTTTCACATATATTGTATAATCGCCAAGTTTTCTAATAATTCGAAAACGTAATCGTTGCTTAGCAAACTCATTTGGATAGTCTTGCGTTGACCAATCAGAATAGCCATTATTCGTTACGACAGCACCTAAATGTGATGGCCCCTCAGGAATATATTCTAAAGATGTTTTTAACCAACACTTCTCAGAAATCATAACAAATAAACCCGCTTGATCGTATGTCGCATTTGGATTCATGCGCAATTGAACCTCAGCCTGAAAATCTGTCATTATCTCATCATAAAATACATGGCCATTCATTACTTCAAAACCATAATGGGTTTTCAGCCAAAAATCTGTTTCTTCTTTCGAATGGACAATGAATGTATCATTGTCTTCAAGTTTGTAAAATTTAGGTGCGTTCATTACAGTAAGTTGCTCAATATGATTTGGTATATATGATGTTTTCATAATTCCTCCATAAAAAAGCATTTAAATTAATATTTAAAACTCAGTTAATACCGGGAATTTATAACCTTTAAAATCTAATTCTTTATTACTTCGAACCATTAAATACTTACTAGTCTGTAATTCTGTATATTGTACATCATCAATTCCTAATTGATCTGGGTAAAAATAAAATTCAATCTCCGTAAATTCCCCAGGGATTTCCTCACATAATTCATCTAAAATCGGAATTACCGGCGCAAATACTCCAAATAATTTTAGTTTTTGATTTTCTACTGTAAAAATAATCAGCGCATCTAATTTCTCTGAATAATACAGGTTTTCATTCCATGTTGAATCATACATATTTAAATAAAACGAAGAGCGGTAATTTAACGTTGAAAATTTATTAGAAAGCCTTTGGCCATTTTCAATAATCTCATATATTAATTGTCTATCCGCTTCATTATAAAAATCTAACTTTTTAAGTTGAGAATCTTTATTACTCTTGTTTTCGTATGATACTGTCATCAAATATTCTTGCACAATTTGAAAACCAAATGGTTTATATAGTTCCGGATTTTCAGTAAACAAGACCGTACACTCGAATTGCTCATCAATTTCCTCTATCATCTTACTAAATAATTGTTTCATTAATCCTCGTCTACGATAATTCGGATGTGTCATTACTGATTGAATACCCGCTGCATTTATTTTTTCACCATTAATTAAAAGCGGAAGTGAAAATGCCGCAACATTTGCAATCGCTTTATCATCTTGTAAAAATGATAATGCTTTATATGTATAATCCCAATACCCTTTCTCCGAAAAATCATTCAATGTTTGACTTGTAATCCCAAACACTTCTTCAAATAAAGGAAATAACTGTTCTCTTCTCGGTTCTTCTAATAGAAAGTTTGCCATTTTTTCAACATTCCCCATGTTGTACCTCCATATGTCAATTCCATAAAATTAGATATGGTTATATGACCTACTCTTAAAATAATAGATCTTACAAATCAATATACTATCATAAAATATAAAAAAATAGTCCAATTAATTTTATGTTTTCACCATTTGAAAACAAGTCGAATAAAAAAATATTAAGATTTTTGCATATTAATAAGGTTATTATATAAAAATAGTGCTTTCTATTTAGTCTTTACTAATAGAAATGCACCATTTTTTTAAAAAAATTTTTATTCTTTCGTTCCTTCAAGCCTCTCCTTCGTATTAATTTCTTCTCCCCTCAGTCGCTTTTCAAATGTCTTTCTCCAACTAGTAGAAAGTGCATGTACTTCTAATATTCTCTTTATCCCTTCTATATTCTGTTTTTCCTTATGCATAATACGATTAGCAAACGCTACTGTAACACTTATTGGATCAGACTTCAGCAACTTTAACGTATCAACTGGTGATACCCACCCTTCTTTTAATACACGAAAATAAAATCCTGTATATCCCGTGTCTTGAAAATACAGTGGTAACTTGGGAATATTGTATTTCTTAGCTAACTTAAAACAAGGTTGTCTTGGTTGCGTTACTTGTACAATCGCTTCTCCGAGCTCAAACGTATCACCGATACAAACATCCTCTTCACGTATACCGCTAACTGTTATATTTTCTCCGAACGCTCCATATTCAAGGTCTTGATTCAATGTTTCTTCCCAATAACTATAATGTTCGCTCGAATACACACAAACCGCTTTATCCACACCACCATGATGAACTAAATCCGCCTGACCATCACCTTTAAATTTTAGAAATGATAAATATATAGGTTCCTTTGTTTTCGTTTTATTTATACCCGTATGAATTAATTTGCCTCCATACATAACTTCTTTTGGGAATCCTATATTTAGTGATAGTACCTCATATAATTTATTTATCATAATTGCCTCTCTCACTTTCCGCACATTTTTTTAAAAGATTGATTTATTATTTCAAAACCCTTATCAATTTCTTCATTTGAAATGACAAGAGGCGGTAAAAAGCGTAGTACATTATCAAATATCCCCGCTCCAATACTTATAAGCCCATTCTTCCAAAAATCTTCAATTAGCTTTACTGTTAGTTCTTTTGCAGGTTCTTTCGTTATGCGATTCGTTACAAGTTCCATTCCAACCATCGCACCGATTCCACGAACATCACCAATCACTTCGTACTTTAATTGCATTTGATGTAGATGTGACATTATTCTATTTCCAATTTGCTGAGCCCTTTCAACTAGATTTTCTTCTTCCATTATTTCAAATACAGCAAGACCGGCTGCACATGATAACGGACTCCCAGCAAAAGTTCCACCAATTTGTCCTCTCCCAGGAATGTCCATCAACTCCGCACGACCGACAATAGCACTTAATGGTAAACCGCCAGCAATTGATTTTGACAAAGTCATTATGTCAGGTTCTATATGAAAATGTTCCGTTGCAAACCATTTCCCTGTTCGGCCAAATCCAGTTTGCACTTCATCCATTATCATTAAAATACCGTATTGATTACAAATTTCTCGTAATCGTTTTACAAATGAAATAGAAGGAACAATAAACCCACCTTCTCCTTGCACTGGTTCCATTACGATTGCTGCTACTTGTTCAGGTGATACTTCTTCTAAAAACTTTTCAAACTGATAGATGACTTGAGAATCCACTTCTTCAGGAGAAACTCCTTCTTCAGCTCTGTAATAGTACGGATACGGCAATATATGCATGTCTGAAACGAACGGACCAAATCCTGCTTTATATGGATTTTCTTTGGTCGATAAAGACATTGTCATTAATGTTCTCCCATGAAATCCTCGTTCAAACGAAATTACTTTCCTCCGCCCTGTTACTTTACGTGCGATTTTTACAGCATTTTCAATCGCTTCCGCACCACTATTGGCAAACATCGTTTTTTTCTTACTTGTACCTGGCACTTTCTCATTAATTTTCTCCGCTAAAGTAATATAATTCTCATATGGAGTTACATGAAAACAAGGATGTATAAATGATTCTGCTTGTTTTTGTACCGCTCTTACAACTTTCGGATGACAATGTCCAACATTTTGCATACCAATTCCACCAGCAAAATCAATAAACTGATTTCCATCTACATCTGTTATTATCGCTCCCCTTGCTTCTTTTACATATAAAGGCGTTAAATGATATATTCCTTTCGGTACAGCCTCCTCATACCTTTTTTGAAGTACTTGTGAATAACTGCCCGGTAATACATTAGATTTCAACAATTCTTCTTCACCTCATCTAATTTTTTAATCAATCCATTTCTGATAAAGTGATTATATATCCCACAAAACCATTGTTCAATTCAATTATTTATATAATAATGATAGGTATATCCTATGATTAAACTTGAGGTGATTTCAATCGAATTACGACAATTAGAATACTTTTTAGCTGTTTCGAAAGAATTACATTTCACAAGAGCAGCCGAGAAATTAAATATTTCACAACCTTCACTAAGCCAACAAATACGTGCATTAGAACATGAAGTAGGAATGCCACTTTTTGATCGAATTGGTAAAAAAATATCTTTAACTGAAGCAGGCAGAGTTTTATTATCGCACAGTAAAACAATCTTCCACGAAGTCGAACAAGCCCGCTCTACCATTCAAGATTTAAACGGATTACAACATGGATCCTTAACAATCGGCTCATTGTTAACCGTCGTAAATTATTTACTGCCACCAGCCATTTTAAATTTCAATAATTTATATCCGAATATTGAACTTTCTGTATTAGGTCTTCGTACAGGGGAAATTCGTGAAAAATTATTACAAAATGAATTAGATATTGGCATTACATTTCTTCCAGTGCAAGATAAAGAGATTGTTTCTATCCCACTATATAAAAGTGAGCTTACATTAGTCGTGCCAACCGGTCATACTTTAACTGAACATGATCGTGTATCTATTGCAGAATTACAGAACTATCCTCTAATTCTTTTACCTAAAAATTTCTTTTTAACTGAACTAATTACATCCCATTGTCAAAACTTTAACTTTAAACCAAAGCCAATTTTAGAAATTAGTACAATGGAATCTTTAATTCAAATGGTCGCACAAGGTATGGGGATTACCGTGTTACCAAAACCGTATATAGACTTTTTGCAAAATGAGCACATACAAGCTATTAAAATTGAAAACCCCACTCCAACAATAGATATAGGACTTATTTATAGAGGAGATAAATATATGTGCGCTGCTACCCGGAAATTTATTGAGCAACTCAAAATAACAGTACATTCTTTACAAAAATAAGCATAAAAAGAGATTATCCTATGCAGCCGTTACACAACGACCTATTAGAATAATCTCTTTTTATAATGATATAAAACATTACATTTTATGGTTTCTTTTCTAATAACCTATTATTCATTATAAGTGCTAAATTATTATCGTATTATTAAGCTACACATCAGCGATATTTTATGTCTATTTCGTATAGGTGTTAGCAAGTCCGTTTGCAAACTTGTTAGCACACTTTTATAAAAATTATATAATGCTTCACAAAGTAGGAATCCGTTTCGATTAATCTTTTTTCAAAATGGATTCCTTTTTGTCTCTTATCAATATTCAAATGTTACAGTAGTACCATTAAAACCATCAAAACAATTAGAGCAATTAGAGCAACCACCACAGCCAAAACAACTAAAGCAACCGAAGCAACCAAAACAACGGAATCCACCACAACGACCACCGCCACAACCACCACAACGACCACCGCCACAACCGCCACAACGACCACAACCGCCACAGCGACGAGCATCATCTGTAATATAGTAATATGGATATTGGTTTTGCTGGTCCCAATACACAATATTTCCAGACTGATAATCATTAAGGCTTAACGCTTGTAGTTCTTGTTGAAACTTATTCATTTTCATGACCTCCGTTTATAAACTACAACCCCATCGATGCTTTCCTATATTTCTGTTCGTTAAATCTAAGTAGAAATAGCGCTATAAAGTGACACTTTAATCAGTGGGGAGTGTTCATCCCCCACTGATTATTAGCCCGCCCCAGTAGGGCGTTTACAGGTAGCCTGACTCCCACCTAACTTCTTTGCTCGTCGAATTTTGAGGTGGGAGTTTTACTGCCCACAAATAGCGGGATAAACTAAGTTCAATACGTACACCAACAAAATATGACCTATCACTAGAGGATGCACCTTGTTCATATGCCTATTTTTAGGTTATTTTTACTATGGGCTCATTTTTATAAAGTGACACTTTAATCAGTGGGGATTTTGTTCATCCCCCACTGATTATTAGCCCGACTCCCACCTAACTTCTTTGCTCCAGTCGAATTTTGAGGTGGGAATTTTACTGCCCACAAATAGCGGGATAAATGGAAATTATAAAATATGAATTTAAACAATAACATTTAGATTTATGTCGTCATTTTCTAGTTCTATAGTCGTATATTCCATAATTTTGTTTGGTCATCTTCGTATTTCCAATAAGCAATCCCATCTTTATTTTTCTTCGCTTCAATATCTGCTATATTAGAGCTAATTTTATAAGTATTTATAATTAGTGATTTCTGCTAAGAAAAATCTATTTTTATGAATGGCATATCAGCGATGTTTTATGTCTATTCCGCATACATGTTAGCACTTTTTTATATTTCTTCTATTGCATACACCTTCATAATTTCAATATATTTCCCCTTATCACACGGACATGGTTGCTCTCTTCTATATGATTCTTATCGTCACTTTTCATTTTAGAAAAAAGAACGATGCCCCCGCTTGAGCCTGTTCTTCTTGATTTTTCATCTGAACGCACAATGCTTTGTAGTTTTTCAGCTCCTTCATCACAAGTCTTCGCATCTCTTTTTCATCTGCGTTTCCAAAAAAATACAATTGATTTGTACGATACGGTTCCCCTCCGTTCGATCTACTTACTTATAAAGGATTATTTTATTAAGTTTTATTTCCACTAAACAATCCAGTCTCTTAAATGTATTAAGAGGCTGAAAAAAATTCAAATCAGATGCCCGTTATATGGAATGCGCGTCATATTAATAAAATCATATGTCATAATATTTTCTATGCCTATGATTACATGTAAAATAAGAGCATCTTCACTTTATTCACATATACTTTGAAAGAAGAAACATTTCTGAACATTTCATATTAAACATATAACCATAAATACTTTAAACTCAGTTGCTAATATAGATTATCAAGACATACCTAACATTTAAAATTTTTTAGAGGAGTTATTTATGAGATATAATAATAAGTCCAACTCACCAAATTCGTGTGATAAGTTTCAGCTCCCCTGCTTTATTTCTGTATCCCCTTGTAATCAAAGTAATTGTTGTACACCTGTTTTTTTCTCAAATTCTCAACAACAAGAATTATTGCAAATAATAAACCAATTAAACCAAGCTATTCTTTCTTTCTTCACAACACCAAATCCTACAACTAGACATATACTCCAAATAACATTACAGGCATTAAATGATTTATTAATAGCAGTACAACCAAATACACCAAATAGAAATTTAGTTTTACGAACTATAAACCAATTAATCAATTCCTTACCTACTGCATCTCTCACTCAAATCTCAGCATTGTTCCAATTTCTATTCCAAAACTTGTCTTCGCTTATTAGTTGTTCAAATATATCGGACCCCTTGTTGCAGCAGACATTTAGCTTAATTTTACAAGGAGTCTTGAATAGTTCACTATTAAACATTACTGGAACGACGGGACCTACGGGACCTGAAGGGCCTACTGGACCTCAAGGCGTGCAAGGTATTCAAGGAACTGAAGGGCCTGAAGGGCCTACTGGACCTCAAGGCGTGCAAGGCATTCAAGGAACCGAAGGGCCTGAAGGGCCTACTGGACCTACTGGACCTCAAGGTGTGCAAGGTATTCAAGGCATTCAAGGACCACCAGGACCTACTGGTTCAGGGACAGGAACAGGAGTTCCTGGTCCACCAGGACCTACTGGACCTCAAGGTGTGCAAGGCATTCAAGGGTCTGAAGGGCCTGCAGGACCTGAAGGACCTACTGGACCTCAAGGCGTGCAGGGCATTCAAGGAACTGAAGGGCCCGAAGGGCCTACTGGACCTCAAGGCGTGCAAGGTATTCAAGGGCCTGCAGGACCACCGGGACCTACTGGGCCATCGGGAGATTGTGATTGCCCACCGGGGCCAACTGGACCGACGGGACCTACTGGGCCGACGGGACCTGGATGTAATTTCCTTGTTTATGCTACAAACGCAGGAGCCATTGATGATCCTGCAGATGATACAGTATCTGTAATTAACACCGGAACAAATACAGTAGTCGATACAATCACTGTAGATAATGCACCTCTCGAAGTAACAGTTTCACCAAATGGGACTCGTGCTTATGTTACTAATATTTTTTCTAATACCGTTTCCGTTATTGATACTGCCACTAATACAGTTATCGCTACCATCCCTGTTGGAACTAATCCAATTGGTGTAGCTGTTTCTCCAAATAACACAACTGTTTATGTTGGAAATCATGGTAATAATACAGTTTCTGTTATTAACGCTGCTACCAACACAGTTGTTGGTACCATTAATGTTGGAATCGCTCCGCAAGGAATTACTGTTTCTCCAAATGGGACCTTTGCGTATGTTGCAAACGAATTAAGTAATACAATTTCTGTTATCGCTACTGCTACCAACACAGTTGTTGGTACCATTAATGTCGGTATTCGACCTAGGATAATCGTCTTCACACTAGATGGGACTCGTGCTTATGTCACAAATCAAAACAGCAATACTGTTTCTGTTATTAACACCGCTACAAATTCCGTTATTGATACAATTAACGTAGGTACCGAACCTGTTGGTATAGCTATTACACCGGATGGAGCTCGTATTTACGTTGTAAATAAAGTAAGTAATAATGTATCTGTAATAAGTACGTTGACAAACACCGTCATCGATACCATTCCGGTTGCACTATCACCAGACCAAGTAACTATCATACCAGATGGCACTCGCGCCTATGTTACAAACCAAGCTAGTAATACTGTTTCTGTCATCAATACTGCTACAAATACGGTTATTGATACGGTCCCAGTAGGTGTTGCTCCAACTGGTATAGCAACCGGATTTATTTGCGGATAATATAAAAAACAGAGAGACACTAATCATATTTCTCTGTTCTTCCATTAATCCCCATCATATCCGAGCAGTTAGCTTTTGCTAGCTGCTTTTTTTATAAATAATAATTAATTTGCCCAAGAGCATTTCAAAATATTTTCGTATGATATGGTGTATTCCTTTCTTTTGAGTGAATGATCTCGTCATGAGAGCACTTTATTAAGTGCTCTTTTCGTGTTTCAAATACATACAAAATAAAATTTTTATATTAATTTTAATTACACATTTAATTGAATATTAATTCATCAGATACGAATCATTTCTTATAAGGGCGCTCTGTACTTGCGCCCTTATATAAATACTCAAATTTATTCCCTCGCATATTTTTATAAATTGTATACAGTTCCATATGGAATTGTTGAAACAGAAATTCCGTATGGTGTAATATGATGCATTGGATAATAATACTCCATAGATGAATAGTACGGTTGTATACCTTGCTGTATTTGTTGCATTTGCTGCTGTGCTTGTAACGCTTGTTGAACAGCTTGAATTGTACTTTGCGCTCCACTATACGTAATACCCGCCGTACCATACGGACGCATTCTATCTCGGGTATCAAAATATGAATAAAACATTAGTATTCAACTCACTTCCATATAAGTTATTACAAAGTATATTATGAGTATTAATTTCAGTGAGTGTTAAAAACTAGTCCACTAGCTTTTATTCAAATAACGTTTTTGTTCAACTGCCTTTTTTTAATCTCCACGCCTTATCAAAATATAATCTTATATATCTTTCAATTTATTATGATGCAAGTGTCTACACTAAATTGTTAGACAAGAATAAAATAAATTAAGTCTAATAATAAAGGAAAAATAAATATGCAAAACCGTTACATGCTTACAGTCAAACTCACCTCATTTAACGGGACAACGCTGACTGGCATTACTATAGAAGGTATCACGTTGACAGCGAACGTCACGTTAAGAACAACCTATCATCAATCATTTCTCAATCGATTTCCTCCTCAGGACCCAGTTCGTCCCCTAGTCGTGAACTATAACGTAGCCGTCAAATCTGGCAGAAAGTCTGCTATCTTGAATGCCGTGACGCAGCTCGCGAATGCTGGGGTAAGCGCGCAGGTCCGTCTGGATTCCTGCAACAATACCGTGGCATCCTTCCGTCCCGTTCCCTCAATAATATAAGTCAGATACCCGTCACAATAGGATAACGACTGTGACGGGTACGAAGCTGTTCGAGTGAATAGCCCTCAAATTTGTCCCCATTCCCCTTCACTACTTGAATATTTTTCCAAAACCAATACATACTATTTTCAAGCCGCCGTATCCACGGCTAATACTTCTTTCTTTTGTTACAGCAGAAGCAGGTAGATTCGTCACTTATCTGCTTTCTCTGTATATTTTTTAAAATATCGAAAAGACTACCTACAAGCTGTTTGAACTAGCAGCTTCACTCTTCTTGTAATGGGAAAGCAATTTATCACAATTAGCTAACTCATTCGACTCACTGGCAGACAACCAAAATTGTTGTCTGCTTTTTGTATGGAATTTTTCATTTTGCATATACTACTTTTGAGCCTGTTTACCAATGCAAGCCATTTTGGTGTTTTGAATTCCGACTAAGCTTTTTTGTTGCATAGATTATTACATCTTTGACAACACTGGTTAAAAGCGCGTTTTCTGGTTATTCGTAGTTCTAGTCCAGAATAATTTTTCTCCTATAAAGGACAGTAGGTACGACTGCTCGTCCTTTTTTACTTATATCGCATACTCTCCCTTTTGACAGCTATGAACCACATTGCCTTCTTCATCGAAGTAAGCAATTTCCCAATAAGGGTGGCAGTTGTACGCTTCTATTTCCCCATCGAACAAATTAGTTTTCTAGTTTCCAACGATCGTACCCCACTTGCCAGCTACATTTACTCGTATACCCATGTAAGCAAAATGTAGATTTCCGTGGTTCTACATTTTCTTGAAAGCTTTTTCCGCGCTGTACATCTGCTTGATGTCAAAAAAATCTTCGTTCTCGCACTTTGCAAACTTCATGAATTCTGTCATTGGCATTTGATATCTCTTTAACTTTAAGGGTATATTCTCATGTCTTACCCAATATGCAAGAAGATGCAGCGAAAACATTCACGAAGAGTATATTTTAATATGTGTTTGCAAAATGTTTGCAAACACATATCGAAATGCTCAAAAGCATTGATTTAAAGGCATCTATAGCACATTGAAATAAAACATTACATATAAACTCATATAATTTTAGTGTACCTTTTTTGAGATTGGAATATATTTTGTAAAATATGCCCCTACTAGCAACAATACAATTGAGACTAGCCAAGTAAAAATACCGCCAAAACGAAACCAATATGCAAACAAATTTAAGATTGCAATTAAAAAGCAACAAATAGAAGTTAATGCACTTTTTAATCCTTTTATCCCTGCTTTTTTTCTTTTTTGATAAGTTATATACATCGAAACGACTAAAAATAAGATAAGAACAAATGGTAACATGGCTTGTAGCAATATCAACCCCTCCTGTCTATTTTCACTCCCTTCATTTTACCATCTTATTCCTTTTTAATCTTTAGGAGTCATTTCATTTTTCTCTTCTCTCCAAAAGTCAGCATAAGTTTTATTTTTAAAGTTCACATTCACTTCGGAAAACGGAAGGCTTTCTCCAACTTTCAATGAGTACCACTCGTTTAAAAGTGGCGATCCGAAGCAAATATTCAATGTACGATCCTGTAAATCAATTAATACAGAATGCAAAGTCCCAAACCACTCTTCATAATTATGCACCGTCACCCCAATAGGATATTCTTCTTCTACCAATCCTTTTAAAGATTCCATGCTCACCTGTTCATTTCGATTTAAATGCTCATGTAAAATGTGATATCTTTTTGTAGATTGTTCTAATTTCCTATTATTTAATTTCTGAATAGGTGAACTGACTGCATGGTTTGTTGATACGGTAAAAGCTTGACTTTCCTCATTAATTGTTGTTATTGATTTATGCCCGTCAAATATTTCAATATGTGCTGCGTTTAAAGGATCCGCTACAATTATATTAATATTACTTGCTATAGGCATTTCTTTTATTAAAGATGTAGCTTCATGCGTATTTCTACATTTCTCCAATATTACTCGAATTACCGCAAAACATTGCAAACCATTTACCATCGGTTTTCTTAAACCTTCAATATTCCCTACAGGTTGACCACATGCTGAAAATGTAATAGATAACCCATGCTCATTAACTCCTTCTGTTCGGCCAAAATATTGAGTAGAAAAACCACTATGTGCATATGCACCTTCAACATGCGTCGAACAAAAACGCATATCATCTATTTTGGGTGATAAATCAAAATTTCTTAATACATATGTATGCTTTAAATCAGTTTTTTTAGGTAATACTGCACAATGACTACAACCTGCTTTTAATAGTGTCTGATAATAATACATCATATTCCTTGAAGGAATTTTCAATACTTCGCAAAAGCCTTCAATTTCTTCATTAATTCCTGGACAATATTGTTTTAGTACATTTCTAGATTCTGTCCAATGATTATCCCATATTAAATTTTCTTGCTGTATAAATTGTGGAATAAGATATGGATGTTTCTTTACGAATTCTCCTTGTTGCTTACCAATTTCATAATGATTTCCTTTTAGTGACGAAAAATACCCCTTTATTTGATACACATTAAATTCCCCCTCACATTGAATATATCCATATTATACTAAAATTTTCTTGTTCATTCTTGATGTTTTTCGCTCTTTTCCACATACATTAACGATCCTTTTTTCTTTTCAATCAGGTCAGTTAATAACTATTTGATACCTACTCAAAACATTGTTAAAATCACCGTAAGAACAAGTGTTTGAGAAGTTATTAGGATGAGCACAGTATTTCGAAACCAGTTAAAATAATATCAAATGGAATAAACTCTACATTGAACCTGTTTATTGGCGTTCAACTAATTATGAAAACGCGAAAACTTGTATTTCAAAGGGATGCAAATGGCCATATTGTTCAGTTGAAGAAAGAATTTTTTTAATCATCCATTTATTATGATAAAGGGAGTAATTGTATATGAATAAAAGCAAACCAGTTGATGAATTGACTATTGAAGACTTGAAACAAAACCCGATATGGGAATGGGCAATAGATGAAGA
Source organism: Bacillus sp. DB-2 (assembly GCF_003315125.1). NCBI lineage: Bacteria > Bacillati > Bacillota > Bacilli > Caryophanales > Bacillaceae > Bacillus > Bacillus sp. DB-2. The sequence goes on from NZ_QNRN01000004.1 coordinate 336,805, forward strand.
GGAAAATGAAGAGTGCGATGAAAAGTGGGTAAAACCAGTGGAAACTATAAATTTCACAGAAGAATCAAACGGTTCAATAGTACTGGCGAATTAATAATACATAATGATGAGAAATTCCCTATGATGTGTAGTATTGATATTGAAAATAACGAGGTATTAATTATAGTTCCATTGTTTTTTATAACGAAAAAGAAAATGAGTATTTTGCTATAGAAGATGTAGTGAAAAAGGTTGAGATGCCAATCTCAATTAATATTTATCTCACAATTAATGGAGAGCCTAGATTTTTAAAATTCTCAGCAAATAAAATTGATATTTATAAAAACACTATAAAAACTAACTTAAATTAAATTCAAATTGAAGTTAGGAGAATACTCATTAAGTAAAAAATGGGAAACCATTATAATTAACGGTTTCCCATATATCCTCCTATTTTCAATGTTTATATAAATTTATACTAAATAATCCCCTTTTCCACCAATGTCTCTGTGATTTGAACTGAGTTCCAAGCCGCACCTTTTAATAAATTATCAGAAACAATCCAAAGATGGAATCCTTTTGGCGTATCCGGATCTTTGCGTATTCTACCTACAAATGTATCTCTTTTACCCTCTGCATATAATGGCGTTGGATAAATTTGTTCACTAGGATTATCTTGTAAAATAACACCTGGTGCATTCAGTAGTACTTCTTTAATTTCTGCAACGGTCGCTTCTTTTTCAAGTTCAATATAAACCGATTCAGAATGCCCCGATACAACTGGAACTCTGACGCAAGTAGCTGCCATTTTCAGATTTGGATCTTCTAAAATTTTCTTCGTCTCTTGAATCATCTTTACTTCTTCGAATGTGAAATCGTTGTCTGTAAATATATCCACTTGCGGCAAAACATTAAATGCAATTGGATAATGTTTTTTATCTTTTTTCGCTGGTAATATAGTACTCTTCACTTCTTCACCTGTAAGCATTGACTTAGCCTGTTCTTTTAATTCATGAATCGCATGAATTCCTGATCCTGATACGGCTTGATACGTTGAAACAATAATTCGTTCTATACCAAATGATTTCCGAATAGGTTGAAGAGCTGTTACCATCTGTAGTGCTGAGCAATTCGGAACTGCAATGATCCCGTTATGTTTCCTTAAAGTATGTGCATTTACTTCTGGAACGACGAGTGGTACATCGTGTGCCATTCGGTATTCACTTGTGTTGTCAATTACAATTGCACCACTAGAAACTGCATGATTTACATATTGTCTAGAAATTTCTTCTCCAGCACTAAAAAATGCAATGTCTACACCTTCAAAACTAGTTGATTTTGCCTCTTGTATTTTAATCTCCCTGCCTTTAAATTTTACTGCCTTACCAGCAGATCGTTTTGACGAGAGTAATGTAATTTCTTCTATATTAAATTTCGTTTCTCTATCTAACAATGCAATAATTTTTTGCCCTACTGCACCTGTAGCCCCAACTACAGCTACATGATAGCTCTTTTCACTCATTTTTTCTCCTCCAATTTCACTTGAATAAATTTCTCCACAACTTAATTTTAAAAGAAATTTAATGATTTGAAAAATTGAAATACATGATATAATCATTCACAAATCATGATAATAAAAGAGGTATCGCTTATGGAAATGAGACATGTTAAAACATTTTGTGCCATTGTTAAATATGGCAACTTTTCTAAAGCTGCTCATGCATTAGGTTATGTGCAATCTACTGTAACAGCTCATATTAAATCATTAGAGAGCGATTTAAACATTCCTCTATTCGATCGATTAGGAAAAAAAATACTTCTTACAAAAGCAGGTCATCAATTTCATCCGTACGCATTAGAATTACTTACTATTTATGATAAAGCGCAAGAAATCCCTCAAAACAGTGACCATTTAGAAGGAACATTAACTATTACATCTAATGAATCATTGGCAGTGTATCGATTACCACAATTATTACGTACTTACAAACAGGAAAATCCGAAAGTAAATATCGTACTTGAGACAAATACCAATGGGCAAGCATTGAAAAAACTACATGAAGGAGAAACCGATGTTATCTTCATAATTGGAGAAAGTATAGAGCATAATGATTTTATTACGTGTAATTTATGTAATGAAACATTTGGATGGATTTTCCCTGCTCATTTCCCTTCAAACACTGATCCACTCCTTTTATTACAAAATACTCAATTTATATTTACTGAACAAAGCTGCGGCTATAGACCGATGGTAGATCGTTTTTTACGTCAAAGCGGGAATATTCCCGCTAAAACATTCGAAACTTCCAATGTTGAAGTCATTAAACAATCTGTGATGTGTGAGTTAGGAATTTCAATTCTCCCTTACATCGTTGTACAAGAAAGTTGTCAAAAAGAGCAACTCTGTTTTCAGCCCATCGAAACTCCAGCAGTCATTCAAAGCCACGTAATCTATCATAAATCTAGATGGATATCACCAGTTTTACAATCGTTTCTTACATTATTAGAGAGAATAGAATAGAAAAGTAAGCGAGTAATTACAAAAATGAGTAACTGCTCTAAAAAGCAATTACTCATTTTTGTTAAAACATTTGTGTTCATAACAATACAGGTGTTTCAAAATCAATATGTACCTTATTTATTAGTTTGTCCCCCACCTGCAATTAATTTACTACCTGAATATGTACCTTTTTGTATAAAAACTTGATTAATTAATTCTTTTTGCTCCTTTTCTGACATTACTCCTTTCCCTTCTCCTAAATTCCCACTTTGTAATTTCCAAATCTTGTTGTGGTCCACATCAACCTTTTCATATTTTCCTTGTTTCCATCGTTCTAAAATATCCACATATGTACTTTTTTGTGCAACATCATTACTATTTATAATTTCAAGTAAACTTTCAATACGTTCTTGTGTAATAAAGATATATCCCCATTTTTGATCTGCTTTCGCTTTTTGATGTGCCATTTCATGTAATGCTGTCTGTATGTTCTCATCTGTCCATTTGAAATTTTTATTAAAACCACTATTCGGCAATGAATAATTCCCGTTTTCTAACATCTTTGCATCTTCGGCTTTTACATTACTATCAGCTAGCACTTCTATTGCGGGGGCTGCTGGTGTTGTCTTTTTCGCAGCTGGTTTACTATTATTTAAATAATACAGCATACCATATGTTAAACCTACTCCAATTACTGCCATACCAGCTATAATTCCTATTATTTTAAATAATGTTTTCATCTTGCCTATTTCCTCCCATATTTCCCTTTTCATAATATCTATTTATCAAAAACAGATGTAGCTTCTCTTTTTTCGCAACTTGCTGCGATTCATTTTTCCATACTAATTAACATAAATATAACTATTACTTTCCAGAAATGTAGCAACTCCATCCTCATCATTACTTTTGGCAATAAATTTAGCGACGGATTTTAATTCTTCAACAGCATTGCTCATCGCTACGCCAATCCCACACTTCTCTATCATTTCCATATCATTGTAGTCATCTCCAAATGCAATTACTTCAGATACATCTCGATTTAAGTGCTGTAGAACATGCTGAATACTATTCCATTTTGAAACATCCGTATGCATAATTTGACACAATGTTCCGTTATCTGTAATGACTGCCTTGCACTCATCAGGCAACTCCTTAGTGAACTCCTTATTTATTGAGCCATTAGTACAAACAATTACTTTAGAGGCTTTTTCAAAGTTTAATTCTCTTATATCCATGACTTCACACGGCACATTACCAAAATAATCAGTAACATCAAAATTTGAGTACAGCTTATCATTTATTTCAAGACAAATCTGATGAAGATTATACTTTTTTGCTATTTCTATGATTCCTAAAATATCATTTTTAGAAATCTTCATTTCATATAAAATATCATTACCTTTAAGAACTAGAGCTCCATTATAACAAATGATAATCTCATTCTTTAACACGTTGGGAATATACTGATTTATAGCTCTTGGAGGCCTTGCCGTAGCAAAAATCAATTCGTCTCCATTATTTTTACATTCCCTCAAAATATTAATAGATTTCTCTGAAATTGTTTTATCACTTCTTAATAAAGTCCCATCAAGATCTGAAATAATAATCTTTTTCATGCTTATATTTATTCCTCCTTCACAAGTTATAACTCGAAGCATCGATTATTTGTTGAACCAATCGAGCTTTTACGGGTAGTAGACCTCCGCCTAATTTTTTGTCACAGCTGAATTTCGAGTCTTATTTCCCGCAAATAGCGGGATACATTTTCATTTATTACATATTTTCTATTTCCTGAATCATACATGCATTTCCTTATATTGTATTTCTTTTCTTTATAAATTGAAAGATTATTCCGTCAAAAAGTGCAGTCTTTTTCAAATGCTAATTCCACTCTAAGCATTTCGTTTTAAATTTATAAAAATATATGCTAGCCTAATAATTTATAGTAGCTGCATAAATATGAGCTTATTGTATGATGGTTTAACATCTTCAAACTTTGATGAAACTATCTACACTTTTAAAATGTATTCATTCTCTCACTATGAATAATTCTGTTTATGGTATCGATGTTTGTAGTGAACTACCAGTTTCTCCTTCTCAACTCTTTCTACCTAAATATACAAATACTATTAAGAAAAATGAAAAATCAAACTTACAACAATATATAAACTCACATATTCAATATGCATAAAAAAACAACGAGTACCTTATAAGGCACTCGTTGTTTTTTATGCACGACTCTCTTTTAACCACTTCGTAATAGCTTCTAACCTCGAAACATCAAACCGTCTTTTTTCACACACGTTCAAGCTGTTTAAACTTTTCACAATTTCTAATTCATTCGACTTTACACTTTTCGCTTCAATCAAATTACAGTAACCATCTGTGACGGTATTGAGATTTTCATAATAACGTTGAAACGATTTTGATATATGTAAATGTTTTTCAAAGTTCCTTCTTTTTTTCGTCTCATCAGATTCTTTCCGTTTTCTAAGCTCTTCATCATTCGTATATAAATAAAAATATTGATCGGGAAAACCAATTTCCTTATTGATCAGTTTTTCTTTATAAAAGTTTTCTATTAAAGATAACGGCTGATTAAATATATCAAAATGGAAACACCAATTATAACTAAGTGGCTGATAAATATCACCATCAAGTATTACAATTTCATATTGCTGCGACTTCTGCACTGCTATATTCCAGCGCTCTACTTGTTTTTCAAAATACCATGTATTATGTTCATTTTTCGGTCTTTCAAATAAAAAATTCACTTCAGGTATAATGTATGCACCATAATTTTTTTCTAGTTCACGACATGTGCTACTCTTACCAACAGCACTCGCTCCCTCAAACGCTATAATCCCCATATTTTCTCCCTCTTTCATTAGCTAATATCTCGTTGTTTCACTTTTCGCCCCCATAACTGTTTCCATAAAACGATTGAAGCGATAGAAAGCATTATTGTTGTAATGATACTACCTTCAATACCAAATGAGCCTCCCTGAAGCACTTCTGACCCATTTGTTACAGGTTTAAATAGTGGTGTTGAATATATCGTCATGCCACTAACTGCAAAACCATAGACATTATATTGTGCCCAATTCCAAATGGAATGCCATGCACAAATCCCCCAAAGACTACTGTCCTTTAATACGTAAAAAGCTGCAAATACACCAACTAATATTATATTCGATATTGAAAGAATTGTAATACCTGGATTAAGTAAATGAAGAAAACCAAATAAAAAGGACGTCACTATAATCCCAACCCATATACGACTTCTAACAGAAATAACTGGAAACAACCAGCCTCGTACAATAATTTCTTCCGTTGCACCTTGTATTAAAAAAGCAATTAAAGATCCTACAATACCAAATATGGCGGTTGCCGTAATTTGTTGCATTTGTAGTTTTACAATACCTGTTAATACAAGTACAATTACTGGTATTGAAATGAAGATAAATCCTATTAACGCACCTCTCAAATACTTTCTCATCCATTGCACTTTCCAAAAACCAATGGATGAAAATGACCTTTTCTCTACAAACCTAATCCATAAAAAAATAAAAAATATAGCCCCACCAAACGTTAATATCATCTCAATATTACTATAAATTGCCTTTACAAATGATGTATCTGCTTTCGGTAAAAACAGCATAAACAACATGAAAAATTCACCTAAAGTTAAAAATACAATTGCAAGTATAACAGCGAAAATAGGATGAACTTTTCTTCTTCCTTCTTTTGCTGCTTCAATTATTTTAAATTGTTTATTTAGCAATATTCTATCCTCCTTATTATTGTAATCATCTGTATTCTTGAAATATATATCATTTCCCTTAAACATATTTATTAAAATAAATGATTTCTGTTTGGAATAAATTCAGATTAGGAATAATATATAAATAAAAGAGATGTCTTCGTGCCTTTTACCAGTATCACCCAATTCATTCACTGGTATTACCAGCACTTGCTATTTCCCACCATTTGTTGTAAGATAGTAATTAAGGTCAATTTAGCACTATACTTTCTTTGCATATTATCAAGTATCAATCAGGAATGTTTTGTACTCCTTATGGATTTTTGATAATATGTGAACTTTTATTTTCAATCGAATAAGGCCGATCATATTGTAATCTTTTTAAATTTTAGGAGGCATTACCATGACATTAACAGGTAAAGTAAAATGGTTTAACAGCGAAAAAGGTTTCGGTTTCATCGAAGTTGCAGACGGTAGCGACGTATTCGTTCACTTCTCAGCTATCACTGGCGACGGCTTCAAATCTCTTGACGAAGGTCAAGAAGTTAGCTTCGAAGTTGAAGACGGTAACCGTGGACCTCAAGCTAAAAACGTTGTAAAGCTATAATTCAATCAATAAAAAGGTTGTTACCAGCTCGGTTAACAACCTTTTTAATATATAACTAAAAATTTTTACATAAAAGGAGTGGTTACATGTATCGCAATCGAAAGAACGATGTAGCAGAAGTACCACCAGAACAAACCCCTGTTTGGGAATGTGAATCAGAGGATTGTTTAGGATGGATGAGAAAGAACTTTTCATTTGAAGAAGAGCCTAAATGCCCTTTATGTAAAAGTAGTATGAAAAGCGGAGAACGTTTATTACCTAAAATAGGTTGATTTTTACAAGCCCCTCTTATTTTAAATAAGAAGGGCTTTTTTATTAATAATGAATATCCTCTACATCTGTTCGTACAATAGAATACATTAATGCATCGTGTTGTTTATTTCCTTGATGAATGTATCCACGTAACAGCCCTTCTTGTTGAAAACCTAATTTAGATAACATATTACACGAAGTTATATTTTCAGGATATGTAATAGCTCCAATTCTAAATAAGCCTAAATCTCGAAATCCATAAGTAATAATTTCTCGAGCAGCTTCAGAAGCATAACCATTCCCCCAATAACGAGGATGCAAATCATATCCAATCTCTGAGCGTTTACTCCAAAGTTGTAAATTATTTAATCCAATTGTTCCTACTAAATTATTTGTGTCTTTTAATACAATCCCCCAACGCATTGCCTTTTTCTCAAAGTAATTTTTTGAAAAAGATTCAATCATACGTGAAGCTTGTCCAAACTCAGTAAAAGAATTCATACCATAATAACACGTTACCTCATCTAATGAGAATATTTCATATATTTTTTGACAATAAGATTGTTCTATTTCAACTAAGCGCAAGCGTTCTGTTTCTAACATAGGAAATACCATAGGATCACTCCTTTCTCTCTACTCATTTATTATAGCAGAAAAAGTATTTATAATTAGGAAAGTCCTTAATGTCCCACAAATCAAATATTTCTAGCGATGTTTATCCTATTAATAATATATAACTTCGTTGTATTTATTAATTCCCCTCTAAAAACCACCCCTAATTTACACCCTCTCATGTTAAAATATAGAAAAACAGTAAATATTTCTTACGGAGGTGCTTAAACTTTATGTATATTTTCATTGGCTTATCCCTCTTGCTCATTTTACTCATTTTTTTATTCGCAAAAAAATTCACACCAAACTCATTTATGATGACAAGTTTTAAAGGAAATAGCTTTAAGACATTTTCAGTTGGTATATTAATCGCTGCCACACTCTCTCTTTCATACGGAATGTATCACGCAGCAACATATCAACCTAGATATTTAGATATTAAATTGCAAAATTAAAATTTCACTGTTTTTGGTAATGTCGGTGAGTTTGGTTATTTCTCAGAAAAATTACTAAAAAAAGATGCAGAAGTTGAACTGTATTTTGTCTCTTGGGAAACAATACAATTAAATAATCCAGAAATAATAGTAGACTACCCTTCAGGCAAACAGGAAACATGGAAGCCTAATATAACATTAATTCCTACAAATAAATTAAAAGAAAAACATAGTATTAAAGAACTTTATCGGCTCTCACCGTATTCATTTGAAGAATCTGGAAAAATAACATTAACTATTAAAGAGAATAAAGCCAATCATAAAAAGATTGCAATTAATGTTAAATAATTACAAATAAAATGTCCCTCCATTATGTTGGAGGGACATTTTATTTACATATGTATTCAATATTATTATTTTGACTGTTCATTCAATGTCGTAATTATTTCATTGGCAGTATTCTTTCCGTTTCCAATACAAGCACCAATTCCTACACCGTAATATGAAGCACCAGCTAAGTATACATTAGGATAAAGCATGGCCAATTTTTCTTGTAATGATTGAACAGCTTGATTATGTTCTAAATGATATTTCGGCATTAAATCTTTCCAATTTGTAACTTCAATTACTTCCGGTTCACCTTTAATTCCGAGGCTCTTTTCAATATCATATAAAGCAACTCGTACTAATTCTTCTTCACTATAACTTTTGATCGTTTCATATACTGGATTAGTGCTCTTATAAAACATTCTTACTAATAGCTTTTGTTTACCAGATGTATGTTTCCACTTCCTGCTTGTCCATGTGCAAGCATCACAATGTAAATCACTGTTTTCCGTTACGATAAAACCTGTGCCGTCAGCCGGTAGTTGTTCATCTAGTATGTCAAAACCTAAGTAAATACTTATAAGCGATGAATTTTTAAATTTATTAAAATGCTCATTTAACTCATTAGACTGTAATAACGTTTGTGCGATATCATGTGGAGCTGCTAAAACGACATAATCAGCTTGTATTGTCTCATGATTTGCAAAAGAAACCTCATACCGATCCCCTTTTTTACTTATCACTGTTGTTACAGCACCTTTATTAATGACAGTCTCCGTCAGCACTTCTTCTAAGCGATTAATAATCGTAGATAGTCCACTTTTAAATGATACAAACTTTTTATTTCCTGCTGACTGAAATTGTTTTTTATTCTCTTCAAAACCTTTAATAATACTTCCATATTTATTTTTATACTCAAGTAAATATGGTAACGTAGATGCCATTGTAAGCTCATTCAATTTACCAGAATATACACCTGAAAGCACAGGTGCAACTTGTCTTTCCACTAATTCTTTCCCTAAAAAGCTTTCTAAAAATACAGCAAGTGATGTATCCTTTGTAAACTCCTTATTTTTCGTAATAAAATCTTTTAAAGCAACGATTTTCCCTTTTTTTGAGACTAGCGTACTGCTAAATAATGATTCAACACTCATAGGAATCCCAAATATAGTGTCAGCAGGAATTGGATGTAATATGTTATCAGAGTATATGTAAGAAATACCTGTTTCGTTATATACCATTTCATTTTCTAAATTTAAATCTTTTACAAGCGGCAAAACATGTTCATTACGAGCTACAATAGAATCTGCTCCAGATTCCATAATAAAATCATTTTCTTCCACACTGTGGATTTTACCACCTAAATACTCTTCTTTCTCAATAAGGATTAAATTTAAATCTATATTATAATCCTTCTTTAATTTTTCTAAATAAAACATAGTAGAAAGTCCAGTAATACCTCCACCGATGACAACGACTGTTTTCATATTTGCTGCGCCCCTAACCGATACAATTAATAATTCCTTTATTATTATAACCAAAAATTATCATAGTCGACTAGCAGCTTGCGCATTCTGTAAGAAATTAGACAATATATATGAATAAAAAAGAACTATAACATATTCAACTCACGTCATAGTTCTTTCTATTTTAAAAACATAAACCAGTTTATTAATTTGTCAATTTCTTGGCTGAGTGCTATTACTTTTTCATGTTGAAGTCCATAATTTGAGACTAGATTCAATAATTCTTCTTTTTTCAATTCAATTATTTTTTCTAACTTCACTAATTCCATGTCGTCTTTATTCGCTCCAATTTCAAAATATATGTATTTTAGTATAGCCTACTTACATAATAAGTAAAAGTCTCATGCTAATGTAAAATCTTACATATTTGAAAAAACAATATACTACTAACAAAAAAAGAGACTTAAACTAAGCCTATTATTACAGGTCATTATAATTTCCTACCATTTTTTATAACTATGTTAGTTTATGAATGTGTGCCATTTACTATTAATTTAAAGTTAGACACTTTTACTCATTAATAATACAACAGAATTTCTCAAATGTTTTATCTTTATATACTGGAACCCTTGTTAAGTGATCAAAATAACTATATGAAAATTTAAATATGTGCCCAAAATCCCAATTAAATTCGCTGTAGTCTTTAAGCCAGAATGCATTATCTAGCGGAAGTGTATCAACTTGTTTTGCTTTTGTGAGAGGTAAACGATCTACAGGAGAATTCAATATTATTTGGGCATTCGGCATTAAATTGCGACTTTTTCTAAGTACATAAACTAGCTTTAATAGTGGTTTTATTCCTCGTTGAAATAATTCTATATGCCCTAAGTCATATAATATATTAATCGCATGTGAGAAGGTAAGCATATGACCAATTAAATCGTGATGTGATTCTGCCTTATATATAACATTAAATTTAGATAACTCATTTAAAATAAATTCAGATAATTGCTTCGGGTTTTTAATTTCGCTTTGAATCTCCTCATTATTTATAATTAGTCGCTTTACTTCTTTAGTTGTAAAACCAATCCAAGATCTACCGGGAATTGTTTTTTGAAACGATAATATAAGGTTTGCTATATTATTAATATCTTGCTCACTCCCCCAATGACTTAACTCCTTAATGGCTAGTAAACTTAAAGAAGCGTAAATTACATTATGACCAACCCAATGGAGTTCATCAATCGTTTGTTCCAAAGATTTGATTATCGTTTCTTCAGCACTTTGATAATCGACACCTTGTTTATTATCAATTGTTTCGCCTAACCTTTGCTTATGGAGCATCATTTTCGCTTGAGAATAAATGTTACAGGCAGTTTTTTCATCAATGTTATTGTTTTTCGTAAAAAAATAACTAGCAATGGCAGCTGCTCCGAAATGTGCATGCCAAATATCATTTGTTTCTTTTTTACATTGAGATATAATTGAGAGCCCATCTTTTAATACATTTATATTTCCCATTATTATCCGCTCTTCCCCCCTAATAAAAATGACTTTTCAGCATCTACAAAGTCGGCAAAAAGCCAGGTGAAAACTCTTGAAAAGTTTCCTCCTTTACAGCTATAAATTTAAATTGCCCCTGTCGCTCAACAAGAATTAAATTTGCTTCTAATAATATTTTGAGATGATACTTATTCATCCCTAATGCAGTCTCAATCTTCCACAATTGTGTTTGTTTTGATTATGAAATAAATAACGAACAATCTCTCGTTTTACTCCTGCCAAAGCCTTAAAAATTTTCACTCTTTGTTTATCTGAATTATTTGGTTTGATAGTCATGGAACTATCTTAATTTTTCGTCAAGCCTCTCATCTTCTTAAACATACAAAGTGAAAATCAAATGTGTATGTATTTATAGATAGTTGTTTTATTATACACGCGAATCTTTATGTAATTGATACTTTCTATTATGTTACCACTTAGTATGTATCCTTAAGCTACTTCCTTAGCTTAACGAAGGTGTTAATACAAATAAGATGTGATTCATTTCATCACTCTTATTCAAAAATCTATGTTTCACGTTCGGTGGAATACGCACAACATCTCCTTCTTCTAAAAAATATTCATTCCCTTCCAATTCCACATACACTTCCCCTTTCATTACAACTGCAATTTCTTCCTTATCTTCGTGGGAATAGTGACTTTCTGTTGTATTTGCATATCCGTTTAAATCCATCATTAACATTTCAATGCGAGCTTTCATAAAATCTGGTGTTAACACATCATAAACAATATGATCATTATTTTCTCGATATACTTTTTTCCGATCTTTCTTCTTAGAAATAAGTGAGTCTGTATCAATATCATTAATAAAAAGAGTAAACAGCGGTACATTTAATGCTTTCGCTATTAATTCCAATACATTTAAAGAAGGATTGGCATGTCCTCTTTCAATTTGACTAATAAGTGAAGTACTGATTCCTGCATAATCAGCAAATTTACGAATTGTCATATTATTTTTCTTACGATAACTTAAAACAGTTTGACCTAGTCGATAATGAATCATTGTTACAACTTCCTTTCGTCCATCATAATACATCTTTCGTTCCTTTTGTGCTGACATACTAAACAGTGGCAATTAATCCTTCCTTATTTCATCTTAGGCTTATATACTAACTTTTGTACATTATATTATATACAGTTCATTATAATAAACAATCAAACGGAGGGACAAACTTTGAAATCACCTATTCTTTCATATTTCATCTTATTTTTCGGTGTGTTCGCCTTATCTACTTCAGCAATCTTCGTAAAAATAGCAGATGCCCCTGCAGCAATCACTGCTTTTTATCGATTATTGTTTGCTACGGTAATTCTTTTACCGTTTCTAATATTTAATACAAACAATCGAAGCGAACTTTGCTCATTATCAAAAAAGCACTGGGGATTTGGACTCTTATCTGGATTATTTCTAGCAGCTCATTATGTACTATGGTTTGAATCATTACAGTATACTTCTGTAGCAAGTTCTACAGTTATTGTAACGTTGCAACCTTTATTTTCAATGGTCGGTGGTTATTTTTTATTTAAGGAACGGTTTACGAAAGGTGCAATTATAGGCTGCCTTATTGCAATTTCAGGAAGTATCGTGATTGGGTGGCAAGATTTTCAAATTAGTGGTGAGGCTTTATACGGCGATATTTTAGCTTTTATTGCTGCTGGCGTCATAACAGCTTACTTTTTCATTAGTCAACATGTTCGTAAAGACCTATCCCTAATACCGTACTCGGTAATTAGTTATGGCAGTAGTTCACTCTTTCTGGGTATATTTGCTTACACACAGCAGTCATCTTTCTTCAATTACACTACACAAACATGGTGGTCCTTTATAGGTCTTGCATTCATTGCAACGATTTTAGGACAAACAATTTTCAATTGGTTATTAAAATGGATGAGCGCTACTGTTATCTCGATGAGTATTTTAGGAGAGACAATTGGAACTTGTATTTTAGCCTATTTCATTTTAGATGAAACAATTTCTTTACAGCAAGGACTAGGAATTCTACTTATTTTCATTGGATTAGCAATATTTTTATTACAACCGAAACAATTGAATCACAATTTATAAAGTGAAACTTTAATCAGTGGGAGTTTTACTGCCCACAAATAGCGGGATAAACAAGAAAAGCATGACATTAGTTTGCCACGCTTTTCTTGTTTATTTATTATTGCGGAGATTGTTCCACTTGCTTTTGCTTTAGCCTTTGCTCCAATACATGAATCATAAAGAGGAAATGCTCTGCCTCTCTTGTAACATGATCAGCAAGCAATGGATTTATGACATTTCGAATTTGGCATGTTTGAATTAACTCTAATCCTGCTTTTTTGAAATTCCTTAACTCAACAGTAGCATTTTCACTATCTTTATTCATTTTTCCTATAATCGGATATGTCGGTTCTTTTTGATATAACATCGATTCAACATCTCTAGCTTGATTAAGAAGAATTTCAAAATCATCTCCAAATTTCAACGCTGTATGAACAAGATTTCTCTCCGATTGATCCAGTAATGAAGCAATAAAACGTGAGTGTTCCATCATAATTCGTAACCAGAAAACATTCTCGCTAATAATCGCATCTTGAATAGGATCCATCTTGCCTTCATTAAACTTTTGAAGTGTCCGCATAAAATATTCCGCTTCTCGTGCAACATGATCCACTAAAAGTGGAAAATTAAACCCTTTCACTTTACAATTGATGATTAAAATTAGTAAGTTTCTTTTATAATTACGAAAAGCATACACTAACTGAATGCTCTCTTCATTTAATTGCCTTACCGCTTGAACAGTTTGTGGAATAGTAAATGCTTTTTGCAGCTGCCTATCAAACTGATTATAAAACTGTTCTACTTGCTGAATTAAATTTTTATCGTTACGATTAAACCCCTCACCAAGAAACAAAGCATGCTCTTTCATAATACGTAACCAAAATCTATTTTCAGTTATAGATCGTTCAATAAATAATTGTTCTGTTAATGATTCAGATGGAGCTGCTTTCAATTCCGGTGGCAACAGCATAGCTCGCTGTGGGTCCATAATAAAATGTCCAGGAATAGGTTGGTCTGTCGACATTACAATCACTCCTTGTTCCTTGAATGCTCAATTATACTATGTATGAAAATAAATAAAATTTAAATATACTTATGCAATCGTTTTTTCAAGGTTTTTGAAATTTCCACATATGCATTCCCCTTGCACATAGAAATAGATTCTATTAAGTCATATGCTTTCCGGATTAAGATGATTCCTAATGCTTCATCCGTTAAAACATCCTTTAAATAAAAATTGCTCTTTATTTTTAATAAACTAAAAAAAGTATGGCGTCCTTTTGCCATAATTTTTTCAAAACAAATCGATATTTCTGTTCAATTTACCCCCCTATTTATTATGTATAATCAAACCATTTGGTCTAAAACGACTCATCATGATTTCGTTAACAAAGTTCCCATGAGCCCTCAAATTCCCAACCTTTACACCCTCTTCGATAAATCCAAATTTTTCATATAATACTTTGGCTCTAGGATTCGTTTCTAATACACCAAGTTCCACTCGTTCTAACATTAGCCAATTATCAGCTAAATCAAGCATTTTTGTAAGAAGTACTTTTCCAATTCCTTTATTGTGATACTCACTATCTACTCCGATGAATAAATCACCCGAGTGGGATCTTCGCCCTGGACTTTGGGTTAAACCGACAAATCCAACAACTTCTCCATCATATTCTGCTACAAATTCAAATTGATTCTGTGCTAAATTTCGAATTCTATTCTCCATTGCATCTACACGCATACTAGGTAGGAAAACCATATATGGTAAAACATCATCTTGAATGCATATACGATGAATTGCTCTAGCATCTTGTGTTTCTACTGCTCTAACGTTAATCTCCATCTTTTCCCCCTCCATTCAAATATAATATTCTAATATCCCATATTAAAATCCTGCCAACCCTTATTTCTTTGTGTTATTTTCATATAATTATTTCGATATAATATTCGCTTTTTGAACATCATCTCTTATATTCCCTCTCGTTCAAAATGAAAAAATCACTTAGAATATGCTAAGTGATTTTTTATTTAATTTTTTACCCTATTATACAACTCAAGCAAATTTTCTATTGGAATACCATTTATTTTCATACCAGTTATATCACAATTTATTATTTTAATATTTTTCAGGTTACTATTATGTATTGTACTACCTTCCAAATCACAGTTTTCAAATGAAATAGGTTCCTTCTCATCTCCAAGACTTGTATTTTGGAATTGCACTCCACCTAATTTCACCAAATTAAATTTACTACTAGAAAGATTTAAATCTGCATATGAGGAATTTCTAAAATTTATATTTCTAAACTTTGATTGACTTACATTACAATTACTCATATTCATATGCATTATATTACTACCAACAAATGCACTATTTTTTAAATTTACTTGATAATATTCTGTATTAACCAAATTACAGTTTTCGTATTGACCATTTTTCATATCTTTATTTTTAATTAGGTTCTCTCCAACTGCATCTACATTTTTTCTTTTTACATAGCAATACTCATCTTCAGATTTAAAAATTATTTCATAGCCCATTTTTTTATAAAAATGATGATTATTAATTTGTCTACTAGATGTTTCAAGATCCCAAATCCTTATGTTCGGAAATTTTTCTTCTATTAACTTAATAACCCGCGATCCAATTCCTTTTCCTTGAAGAAAAGGCTCTACAAAAATACGATCGATTCTTCCATACGATTTACCAGAGATCGTAACTATAATTCCCCCGATTACTTTTTCATCCATTATCACTTTGTAAATATCCAATTCTTCAATTGAATATTTCATCATTTCAACTGAAGAATATCCTGGCGGTTGAATGTTATAATCAATTACATCACCTTGGCCGTATAACCATCGCTTTGCTTCTTCATCAAATGTTCTTTTCATTATTTCTGTTAACTTTTCAGCATCTAAAATTGTAGCTTTTTCTATAGATATTATTGTCATTTTTGTTTTCCCCTTCATTGTTATAAACCGATAACTTTTGTGAACGATATAGTTATTAATTTACTTTTGTCTTTAATATTTTTCCCATTATTACATATGGGACATCACTTTTACTTGGGTGAAATGGCTCTAATACATCCATCCAATCCAATCTTTTATATAAAGAACGCGCTTTTTCATTGTTTATTTGTGTTGTTAAAATACTCGTTCTATTTGAAATCCCTTCTATTAATTCATTATGTAATTTCATTCCAAGACCTTCATTTCGATATTGTGGGTGAACTGCTAACTCTACAAATTCAAAACAATCTTGTAACCATTCGTCTGCTTGTTCTAGATTTAACGCTTCTCTCATTAATTGATTATAGTACTGCCCTTCTAATGAGCGATAACCATAAGTAAAACCAACTACCTCATTTTCATCATTTATTGCTATTATACCTTTAAAATCTGCATATTCTATATGTCTTTTCATTCTCTCAATCATTTCAGTAAAATTTGTTTTCTCAAATGCTTTACAATACAATTTTGCCATATTATTAATTAGGATTTCATCTTTTTCAATACGTATGAATTTCACTTTACCTTCCCCCTATTAAAACATTTGAACCCTTAAATAATTATAAAATAAAGAATTTTAAAACTAATCACTCTCTTTACTATTAAACTACAAATCAACCTATATTTTCCACTGTTACTTAGTATGAATGAATAAAAAGAAGAGAACATGTAATATACATATGTTCTCTTCTTTTTATTTTAACGCTTATTCATTTTCAATTTTATATAATTAATAATTAGATATTACTTAAGCCACTCGTTACAAGTATTAGCTAGCTCCTGTAAATCCTCTATAAATCGACTCGCATGATATCCATCACAAACCGCATGATGTACTTGCAATGAAACAGGTAGCATAACCCTGCTTCCATCATTGAAATATTTCCCACAAGTAATAATTGGTAATAAAAAATCACCATCATTATTAATATTTAAATTAAATCCTGTAAAACTAGTCCAAGGTATACCAGAAATCGGAAAAATATTTGGCGGAATATTTTCTTTCGTGAAGAAACCATGAACATTAGCATAACATCTCATATCCTCTTCATAGTTTTTATAGAAAATGTGGAAATCGCTAGAATAATCCGTCCATATACTTGAAAAAGATTTATCATCTTTATGAAAGATTGTATAACTAGGTATCATTTCCTCCCAATACCCTAAAACTCCTTCATCATTAAAACATGTTCGAAATTCTGTATGTTTATTTATCACTCTAGAAATTACATAAATAAAAGTCGGATAAAATTTAATTTCCTTTTGATGTATTTCCTCTAGCATCATCGTAATATCAACATTCGCTGTCATACTAAACGAACACTTTAATTTTAAATAATGTTCAAAATACTGCTCTCTATTCCAATTTTCTCTGTCAATTACATGAAACTTCATTTTAATAGCCTCCTAAAATTTTATTTTTATTTTAGAAGGCTAACTTTCTTGTTTTCACCACACTTGTTCACTCCTTACAGTTTAAATTTAATACTAAGCTTTTTATTTAACTATATAACATCTGCAGAAATTCGTTCACATATTTCTGGAAATCCATCCACATACTATTAATAAATCAAATGATGTTTGGAGGATTCAAGCATGAATGACAAAAATGTAAATAAAAAAGAAAATGTTATCGAAAACACTACATCTATTCAAAATAATAATACTGCAAATCTTAATATCGAAGAACAAGCAATGAACGGCTTATATGGAATGCCCGAAACAACCATTGAAGATGCTGATCACGTTGTAACTGATGATTTGACTTCAAAAAATTAATGAACTACATAGAAAAGAGCCAAGGAAAATATCCTTGGTTCTTCTCTATTATACATCCAATTTTTGTACTTCTTCTCTCTTTTTAGAAAGTTTCCCTGGCCAAAAAGCAAAGCGGCCTAAAACAACTGTGATTGCTGGTACAAGTAATGGTCTTACAATAAATGTATCTAGTAATACACCAATTGCAGTTACAATACCAAATTGGACAAGAACTTGAATTGGAAGTGTGCCTAACACTGCAAATGTTCCTGCTAAAATTAAACCTGCGGATGTAATTACACTACCTGTTTGTATAACACCATTTTTAACTGATTCTAAATGATTTTGTTTCTTTTTATTCTTCCATATTTCAGAAACCATAAAGATATTATAATCCTCTCCTAAAGCAACTAAAAATACGAATGCGTATAATGGGATCGCGCCTTGTATCGCGGGAGCTCCCATACCGAAATGCAGTAAAATCCAGCCTGCTCCTAATGCAGAGAAGAAAGATAAAACGACAGTTACAATTAAGTAAATCATCGCAACGATTGAACGTAAATACACGAGTAAAAGTAAAGCGATGATACTAATCATAACCGGAATAATAACCGCTTCATCCCGTTCAGTAATTTGCTTTGTATCATATAAGGAAGCTGTTTCTCCGCCAATCCATAAATGATTCTCAGCTCTACTAATTCCTTCATCTTTTAATACCTTTTCTACACTATTTTTCAATTTAGGGATTTGATCTAATGCTTCAATTGAGTATGGGTTTTCCGCTAAAGAAACTTCATACATTTGCAATTGATTATTTTCTTTTCCCTTCATTGGCTCTTTCACTTTATTAACAAAAGATAATTTCTCTATTTCTTGTTTAATAGGTAAATCTTTTCCGTTTGAATCAACTACAATCTTTACCGGTGCTAATTCTCCAGCTGAAAAATGATCAGTAATTAATGTAAACCCTTCACGTGATGGCATATCTTTCGGGAATGATTCTAATAAATCGTACGTGTATTGAATACGTGGTACAAATGAAGCCAATCCTCCTAATAAAAATACAGTTAGCATAATAATTGTCCACGGTTTACGTACAACAATATCCCCAAGTTTTTTACTAAAGAACCCTTTAGTATTTTTTACTTTTACTACTTTCTTTTTCTTTCTTGCAAACTCTTCATTCATCGAAGTTGTTCTCGGTATGAATGGGAAAAATGCAACTCTACCAAAAATCAATAAAAATGCCGGAAGAATTGTTAAAGCAGCAATCCCCATTATGGATACAGCAACACTAAATGGTACTGCAAATCGATGAAAGGCTCCATAATGAGCAAGTAATAATGTTCCTAATCCAAGTACGACAGTTAATGCACTCATTATAATTGCCCCACCTGATGCTTTTATCGCAAGTTGCAGTGCTTTATATTTACTTTCTTCTTCTAACAGATACTCCCTATATCTTGAAATTAAAAATAGACAGTAATCCGTTCCTGCTCCAAACAGTAAGACAGTCATAATCGAGATAGCCTGTGCATCTACTTTAATCCATCCATTGTCTGCTAAAAAGCCCAGTGTCGGACTGATAATTCCGTATGCAAAACCAACAACGAGTAAAGGTAAAATTGCTAAAATTGGTGAACGGTACAGTAAAATTAATAAAACCAATACTAGTAGTACAGTAGCAACTAATAATTTCACATCAGCTTGACTAAATAAACTTACCGCATCCGTTTGAATACCTACAGGTCCAGATAATCGAACATGTAAACCAGAGTCGGTAATTTTTTGTTTGAACGGATCTTCATCCACTTTACTATTTACTATTTTTCGTAACTCTTCTAAATTACCTTTTAATATATCCGTTCCAGCAGATTTATTAAAAAATATTGGTGTGACAAATGATGTACCATCTTTTGATGCACTTTTTGATAATACTTGCTCTGGAATTGTATCAAATGGTGGTAACAATGATTGTTCTTTTAAAGAGTCCGTTTTTAACTCTTTATAAACGTCCTGTATTAATTTGTAGTCTTTTGACTCTAATCCACCATCCCGATGCCATACAACTAACAACGGGTTTCCTGCATTATTAGGAAATTCTTTTTTCATAAGTGCTTCAGCTTGCTGTGACATAGCTGTTTCAGGTAAATTTTTCGGATTCGGTTCTTTCGTACTGTTTACTTGTGGTAACGTAAATGAAAGTACTAATGTAATAAGAATCCATACCGATAAAGTTATCCATTGCGTATTCTCCCCTGCTACAAGCCTCCCTAACATATGTAACGGGTGCTTTTTCATAAAACCCCACCTTCCTTTTTTCCTCCAACATTAATTATATATACTGGTCGGTTAATTAATCAAGAATGATTAAAAAATTATGTTATAATTATCTCAATAATAAATGTCAGGAGCGAATGTATTTGGATCAAAAACAACGTCCTCTCGGAAGGCCTCGTCAAAATAAAAATACAAAGTCTACAAAAGAAATCATTTTAGAAGTTGCAACTAGGTTATTTCTCACTCAAAATTATCAAGTTGTTTCGATGGATGAGGTCGCGAAAGAATGTGGTGTTACAAAAGCAACCGTCTACTATTACTATTCAACAAAAGCGGATTTATTTACCGCTACTATGATTCAAATGATGGTACGAATAAGAGAAAATATGGATCAAATACTCTCTACGAATAAAACCTTGGAAGCAAGATTATTGAACTTTGCTACAGTATACTTACACGCAACGATGGATATTGATATGAATAATTTTATGAAAGATGCAAAACTTTCTTTATCTGAAGAGCAATTAAAGGAATTAAAAAATGCCGAGGATAACATGTATGAAGTGTTGGAAAAAGCGCTAGATAACGCAATTCTCCTTGGAGAAATTCCTAAAGGAAATCCTAAATTTGCTGCCCATGCTTTCGTCGCTTTATTATCAATCGGGAATTTTAAAGATGAGAATCACAACCCTACTCTTGCAAATATAGATGAATTAGCAAAAGAAATCGTTTCGTTTTATTGGAATGGATTAAGTCATCAAAATTAAATTGATTATATTTAATAAAGAGCACATTTGAAATTCCTTCAAACATGCTCTTTATTAATTTAAGGGTTTTATTTATATACTAGCAATTAGATTATACTTTAGCACCGATTAACAAAAAATTCTTATCTACAGCTTTTGAATTTGTGCATTTATATTCCCCTTACTTACTCCACCATGGTAACAAACTACAGAATCAATTTCTAGATTTAAATACTTCTTCAAAGAATTTTGCGCTTCTTTTATATCCAAAGTAGTTGGGGCATGAATTCCACCTAAAATTCCGTTTACGCTATACATTGAATCCCCAGCGATAAGAGTTTTACTTTGTCTCAAATATAAACTAATATGACCAGGAGTGTGCCCTGGGGTATGAATAATAAGAATACCACCGCAATATGGAAGTTCTTGGCCGTCAACCAAAGTATCATCCACTTTTCCTTTCGGAGGATTCTGTACTTGTGCATCCTTCAACAAAGGTAACTCCCCCTCGATATACGGCTTATCTAAATCGTGAGCATAGACTTTTATATTACTTCCACAGTTTTGTAATAGTTCAGGAAGACTACCTATATGATCTATATCTTGATGCGTCAAAATCACGGCTTTTAGTTTATCAAACGATACTCCAACCTTCCCCATCTCTATTCGTATATCTTCAATTTGTCCAGGAAATCCAGCATCTATTAAAACTGCCATTTCATCATCCCATAAAAGAATTGGGTGAATAATATACTCTTGAAATTCAAGATGTAACATCTCTACCCCTTTAGCAATCTTCATAACTTTATGCTCCTTTATGATAAAGTTTGAACATATGTACAAGTACACCGAAAATATAAAGCCCCGCTATCTTATAATATGTTTTGTCATTCCAATAGAGAATGCCTTAAACCCTATAGATTCATAGTAAGATTGCAGATTTTCTACACACATAAGTTGGGGAATAACTTTGTTTTGTTCACAGTGCTGGATTAATCGTCCCACTATTTCTTTTCCAATGCCCATGGACTGATATTCTGGCAATACACATACACCGCAAATAATACCCGTTATTACACCATCTGATATTACTCGTCCCATCCCAATTAATTGTTGCTCCTTAAAAGCATATATCACATACCAACTTTGTTTACACATTTGCTCTAACTCGTTAACCGATAATTTAAGAGAATTCCATCCTAAAGATTCATACATAGTTAATAATTCATTGAAATCTTTAGGGGGTTCAATCGTGTAATTTAAAATAGTTTTCATGTAAATACTCCCTATCATCCTTTTTGTTTTATTCCAAAAAAATTTTGACCGTCGTTAAACTGACTAGAACAATACTTCAATAAGAAAAAGAAGGCATCTCACCATTGTGAATTACCTTCTTTTTTATAAATCCATCATTATATTATCAACCAAAAATCATACAGCTACATACGATAAGAACAAACAAAACTAATAAACTATTTGAGAAATAACCCATAGAGTACTACCCCTTTATTTCATTATGTAAAAGATTTTACCATAAAATTATTAATAGTATAATGACCGAAAAAGACATTGGCTTCATTAGTTTTTTATGTATAAAGTAATATTTTATAATCTTTCTATTCACCGCTCATAAAAAACTTTAACTTTTCCTCTACTGCATCTCTCACGATTTACATAACATTGATATTAGTAATAAAATAATTACTAAATTGATAAAGGACACGAAAAATAATGACTAATAAAGAATTAACAAACGAATACATGAATTTATTATTAAATATGTCAGGTACTTTTAAATTATTATCAGAGAAATCCACTGAATTTACACATTTAGAGCAACACATAGTTGAGTATACAAAAGAAGACCTCGATTTTATTAAATTCATATAATAATCTATAGGATAGTTAGTCCATTATGAGGGCAAATTATTCTTTTTATTTACATAATGAATGAAATAAGTAAACAATAAATATTTAGTTTAATCAGTATAATAAAGATATATAACTTGAAACGTTCGATTGGTTTTTGGAGGAGGACAAAGCCTCGGTGCGAAGGCAGTACTCCGCTTTCGAGGACATTAAATAAAAAATCCTAATTTGATTAGAGGCAGCCTTAAAGATAAACAAAGGACGAGAGAGTGTTTTAATGAGAGTTCACGAAATACCCATTGTTAATAAAAAGGCTTATCTTTTACTGAATGTGGAAGGAGAACATGCTTCAGTTATAGTTTGTCACTATTTGGATTATAAATCAGTTCTTTTATCTTTATCTGGATTCTCGCCCAAATTAATGACCTCTTCTCCTTTTCAATAGTTTCGAGTTAGGTCCGGGATTTCTAAAGGTCGCGTACGTTCCAAACAATCTCACCGCGCTCGTCCCACGTACTGTGATGCCTCTTAAATCCTATCTTTTCTAACACCCGGAAGGACGCAACATTCCAAGCGCCTACAGTCGACCAAAGTCTGTGGCGCCCCGTAGCAATCGCAGCGTCCAGAACAACAGATGCTGCCTCAGTCGCATAGCCTTTGCCATGAGCACTGCGGAGCAACTCGTATGCGATCTCCGGCTCTTCCAGTGTGGAACGACCGATAATCAAGCCACAGTATCCGATGAAATCACCTTCGTCTCGTCGGCGGATAGTGAGAAGGGAAATACCATTTTCGACTGCCCTCTTACGCATCTCGATAAGCTTGCTACCAACGGCGTCAAGGTTTGGCATATCCACACCACGTTCGCCAATTAATTTTCTCATCCAGACTGAATCGGATTCCTCCCACATACTCAGATCAAGTCGTTCAGTTTTCAGCTGGAACTCCATAGCTTTAAATAAAGCTGTCATAGTGGAAACCTCCTAGTTATGTCACTGCACTCATAATAGCTTCGCACCTCATCACCACATCAGGTTGGAAACCCGGCTATTTTCCAACTCTCGCGAGAATTTATAGCAACAGTGTACAAAAAATTAGTGTTATTTTATGCATGGGTAATTACCCTACAAAATAGACCTTTTTATCAAACTTTTTTCAAAACTAACTATAATATAAAGGCAAAAACATACTATACATATCAAATAGGTCCTTGCCTTTACTTTTATTGACTTCAACAACTATAAACTAAATTTAATTCGGACGAGGTCTTTTTTACTTATCTTTCAACTAAGCTAATTGCTAACTCACGTTTGTATCGAATAGATGTGAAACCTTCGCCTACAGGTAGCCCATAAGCTGGTCTTCCATCTTGGTATTTAAATCCAACTGCTTCATAAAATGGAATTCCCATATCATTATCTTTTGCAACTGAAACCCATTGTTCTTTTGCACCACGTTCAATTTGATTATTTGTAATTATAGAAAGTAATTCTGTACCAATGCCTTCTCTTTTTCTATTTGGATTTAAATATATTACAAATAACTCTGCTGTCTCTTTACCAGTGAAACCACCTCCACCAGCACCGAGTATTTCTCCATTATCACTTGCAACAAACCAGCCATTCCACTCTTGGCTAATATTTAATATTTCACTTCTCACTCTTTCTTCATTGTAAAACTCCTTGATCGTACTTTCTATGTATTGCTGGGGCAACAAACCTGGATATGTATTTCTATAACCGTCTGAACACACTTTAATAATCCCCTGTATATCTTCCACTCTTGCTTTTCTATATTCAATCATATTGCATCCTCCCCAATTATAAACAAACAATTCATTTATTATATAATTAAACATTCAAACAATTAATCCTATTCGTGTTTTTATACTATATTTCTAAAAACTCTATAATCGTTTCACATACATTATCTGTCTCTTCGATATCTGGAAAATGTGCACTATTTTCAAATATAACAAGTTTACTATTTTTCATATGACTCGTTATCCTTTTACTCATTTCCACACCAGTATTATAGTCATACACTCCAACAATGACACATGTATCTTGTTCCAAATCATTAATGCGCTCAATAAGCGGTACAATTGATTTCGTTTCAAAAATAACTTTACTCATCTCCCCTGTATTATTTAAATGACTTTCTTCCCAAAGACTACGATTTAACTTTGCAAATTCGTGATTTTTAAACAATAGCCGATCAACAACTTCAGTATCAACAATGTTCCAAACTTGATTATTTTTTTCTTTCAAGGAGATTTCCGACTTACTAATTATAGATATTTGTTCTTTCATTTTCCCTTCCGTTACTTTTAGGAACCCTTCTATCTGCACATTATACACTTCATCATAATCGTCTAATAATGGTGCCTGTAATACCATTTTCTCAACTGCTTCTGGGTATTTTAAAGCATACTCTAAACAAAGTTGTCCACCAAAAGAATATCCTAACAAATTTACCTTGTTTATATTTAATCGCTTTCTTAATTCCTCCAAATCTCCTGCTAAAGTATTTATAGAATAGTCATTATCATCTTGAGGTGCCCCACTACGCCCACATCCTCTTTGTTCATAATAAACTACCGTTAAATATTCTTCTAACCTCATTCCCAAAGTTCTCTCAAATACGTAATGATTACCGCCTGGACCTCCATGTACAATAATGAGAGGAACTGTATTATGAGCTGTCCCTGCAATTTTATACTAATGTTTAATATCAGATATATCTAAATATCGTTCACCATCTTTTAACATATAATTAATCACTTTGCGTCTCTCCCTTATGTATAATGCCCTTACTATTAGACTTTCATTTTTAACTAACTACTAAATGTATTTTATCCCACCACAAATCGAGATCGCATTCACTTATATTTTTTCTTTACATACTTAACTCTCTCCTTTAAATTGATATTAATTTTTTTACAGGTGAATAATCGCTACATTTCCCCATATAAATTCCAAACAAATATTACAACAAAAGCTGTACCCTTATACAAAAAAGGTACAGCTTTTTAACAACATACACTAAGAGGTTTATTATCATAACTAAATCACTTTCACATGACTTCAATAATTCATTTGTTTACATGCATTTCAAATTCTTGCGATACATTGAATCTATATTATTGTTTAATTTTTATAATCGAATAAAATAAATTTAACTACGCTACATTAACACCTTTATTCTTCAAAACAAACTTTCCAAATAAGAAACGTACAAGAGGTCCCATTATTATTAATTGAAGTGGGTACGCCATAATAAAATTTTTAATAAAGACCGAGAAATAAATTGAAATGAATGAGTCACCATGTAACCCATTATGTAAATACATCATAGCCATTCCGTAAAATGACATAAAGAATACCATTCCGATTACCATTGTTGTTGCCATCGCAATAATCATGTTTACTTTTTTTGATTTATCAAATGGTAATGCAAATACAATCTTTTTCGCACATGGTCCAACGATACATATTTCAATTAATAGCGCAATAATAAATCCAATTATTAGTTCTAATGCGATCTCCTTAATATGAATTGGCCCTCCTGCTCCATTCATTAATAAATTGTAAAACGTCATAACGATAACCATCCCGAGGCACATCATCATACCAAATTGGAGGTTTTCCTTTCTTGTTGTTGGCAATTTTCATCATCCCTTCTCTTTGAGTCTTTGTCATTATATCGATATTGGAAACTCCTTCGTAAGTGAACATTTTGTGAACATTTTTAAAGCGTTTACGTGCATTTCTTTCACTTTCCACTCGAATCCTATCCCACTCTATAACTTTATGATTATAAAGGTTTTATATATTTCAATGTTGAATTACTAAATTTAACATTGAATTACATTACTACTAGGAGGATAACCATGAATGACACAAAATTTTACGTATACCACATCGTTACAAGGAAAAAAATGAATATTGGACAAATCATTCATTTCGATAAAAATCAAACTAATACCCTCTATCACTTCTTTTTTGAAAGAGAACAATTAAACTCTAACGGTGAAGATGGCATAAACATTTTAAACAATCATTATAAAAGTGACGGATTACATATAAATAATGAAAATGCTAAAGTAGTTATGAATTATATAGATCAAACAATTAGAGCTGTTAGAGAAACGATTGTAGAAATGGTTAGACTGCAAGAATTTCCTGAATATCCGTCAAGGTTGTCTTGCTTATATGCTGCCAAAAGCTATGAAGATGCTTTGAAATGGAAAGCTTTATTTGATTCTTATAATCGAGATGTTTTGCAGATTGTTAAACTACGAGTGATCGGTAGTTCTTTTGAAGGTGACGGAAGTCTTTTACCGAAAGAAGATGGTATTCCTTTCGCTCAAAAAATGGAACAAGCTAGAGAGTATTGGAAAGGAAACGTTAGAAATGAACTTCCTGAGTTACTGATTAATGGGAGAATTGAAGTGGTGGAAATTATTGATGATTGTTCATCAATTAAAATTTAATTCCTGGTTAAATATTAAAGAATGGAGATTAAAATGATGAAAAAAGTGTACTTCAATCATGATGGTGGTGTAGATGATTTAATATCACTATTTTTACTACTCCAGATGGAAAATGTAGAGCTTACAGGTGTTTCAGTTATTCCTGCAGATTGTTATTTAAAACCAGCGATGTCTGCCAGTCGTAAAATTATAGATCGCTTCGGCAAAAATAATATTGAGGTAGCAGCATCAAATTCCCGTGCGAAAAATCCATTTCCAAAAGATTGGCGGATGCATGCATTTTATGTAGATGCTTTACCCATTTTAAATGAGTCTGGGAAAGTTGTTACACCTGCATCAAAAAAACCTGCACATCATCATATAATAGAGACTCTTCTACAAACTGATGGAAAAACAACTTTATTATTTACAGGGCCCCTAACTGACCTTGCTCGTGCACTATATGAATCTCCAATAATCGAAGATAAAATTGAACGTCTCGTTTGGATGGGCGGTACATTTCGTACTGCAGGCAATGTACATGAGCCGGAACATGACGGAACAGCCGAGTGGAATTCATTTTGGGATCCCGAAGCAGTAGCTCGTGTTTGGAATGCTAATATAATCATTGATTTAGTAACTCTAGAAAGTACAAACCAGGTTCCGCTAACTATAGACATACGTGAACAGTGGGCAAAAGAGCGTAAATATATTGGTGTTGATTTTCTTGGTCAATGCTATGCGATGGTCCCCCCTCTCGTTCACTTTTCAACTAACTCTACCTACTATTTGTGGGATGTATTAACTGCTGCGTTTGTTGGGAAAGCTGATCTTGCAAAAACAAAAACGATTGCTAGTATCGTTCATACATACGGACCCAGCCAAGGACGTACAGTGGAAACTGCTAACGGAAGACCAGTAAATGTCATTTATGATGTAAAACGTGATGCATTCTTTGAATATATTACTGAATTAGCTAAAAAAGCTGCTAATCACAACCAGTGTTGAAAGCCGTATAAACCCAGTTGATGAGCCAGCAAAAAAATTTAGAAATTGGTTGGGACTAAATATTTAATTATTAAAAAGAGTATTGAATTAATTTTCAATACTCTTTTTGTGCAGTTTAATTATATTCAAATCAGAATAAGCTTCAATCTGGTTTGAGTTAGGTTTTACAGATTAACCATTTCATAACCATTTACAAAGTACGTTATTGTTTCTAGCTCATCTTCATTTAATTCTCTATCTAGTTCTTGTTTATATGCTGCCTTTATCTTCTCTTCATCGCCTTTATGAGTTTCCGTATAAGTTCCTACTGTTTTTAATAAACGAATCTCTCGCAAAAATTCATTTCGATCTATAGCTTCCCCATGTGAAAGAATATAGGTTTCGGCATCAAATTTCTCTAATTCTTGTATCAGTTTAAACGTTCGTTTCGTTGTATAGTTCCGCTTTGCAGAAAAGATATCTGCATATATACAGTCTCCTAAAAACAAAATCTTTTCTTCTTTAATATAAATAACAACAGAGTCATGTGAATGGTCTCCGCCCACATGCTTTAACACACATGTCACATCACCAAGGTCTAATTCAAGTTGCTTCTGAAAGGTTAAGGTCGGCAGAATAATTTGAATATTTCTTGGTTGTTCAATGAACTCTTTTTTTATACAGTCCGCACAAAATTCAATTTCTGTGCCTTCTTTTACTCGTGTGTCCAACGCGTCATCTGTCCATTTATAAGAAACTAGTTTCTGCATCTCTCTTTTCGTTTCAGAATGCGCAATAGATAATGCACCTTGTAGTACAGGTAATCCAAAAATATGATCCCAGTGCCAATGCGTTAATGCTACAAAATCAGGATTTGAGATATTTTGCTCTTTTAGCATTTCTAAAAACAATTGTGCATGTGCTTCTGAATTACCTGCATCTATCATCAAAGTCTTTTCATTTCCAATGACCATTCCTAATATAGGTCTATCTGTTTCAGAAACAGGTGTCATATACCAAAATGAGTCTCCTATTTTTTTAATTTGCTGCATAACTATTGCCTCCATTTTATGAGTGTGTAACAATTTCCAGCCGAGAAAATTCTTTATTTTGTATTTTGATTACTAATAAATAACAATGTCAGAAAAAATCATTCTACATTTTTTATTATCTAGTGAAATACAAATACTAATTTTGACAAGGGAATCCTTTCTCAACATTTGTTACTTTTAATCTATTTTACGCTACGAATTTACATTTAAATTATATTACAATTTGTATAAATGAGATACATTTTACAAT
The DNA here is from genome assembly GCF_003315125.1 of Bacillus sp. DB-2. NCBI lineage: Bacteria > Bacillati > Bacillota > Bacilli > Caryophanales > Bacillaceae > Bacillus > Bacillus sp. DB-2. Next base: position 366,783 of record NZ_QNRN01000004.1, read on the forward strand.
ATCGAAGGGGTGTTGAACCTGGAATGCAAAGGAACCAATCATACCCTATTTCGGTAATGTGTTAACAGGTAAAAAGTTGATCAATGAATTTAATAAGGAGGGCTACCATGTTATCAGCTGAGTCAACTATCCCCACTGAGATGAAGCGTTTCAGTGGGGGCTTGAGTTAGAACGCTAGGTCTTTTCATCTATCACTAGACAGTTGACGCTCTAGCATTCATGCCACCTCACAGTAACACCCCAAGTATGTTTTTGGTTGGTACTAGAAACGAATAATCGTTTCCCCACTTGCACCACCCTTTCGAAAAAGAGCAGTTCTTCCTTATAGAAGAAGCCACCACTC
>NZ_QNRN01000005.1:0-43546 GCF_003315125.1 Bacillus sp. DB-2
CAAAAACGACTCAACCATCGAGCTCCGATAGAATATCGAATCTCGATGGCTGCTTAGTCTTTTTAATACTGTCTACTTGACAGGGATAAGACCAACATATTAATCATGTATAGTCCCTTTTATATATAACCCTATGCAAAAGTAACCTCCACCTGTACAATTTCCGACCTACTTCCAAGTCTTAATGGTGGTCCCCAGAATCCAAACCCAGAAGAAACAATCGCGTGGAATGCACCTTTTTGTGCGTATCCCCAGTCTAGTTCGTACATTCTTCTCGTTACAATATGATTCGGTGCCATTTGTCCGCGGTGCGTGTGACCGGATAGTAGTAAATCAACGCCAGCATCCGCTGCTTGTTTTAATTCAAATGGTTGGTGATCCATTGCGATAACAGGAAGCGATTTATCTACCGTACTCATTAGATTTTCAAAGCTTTGACGATCACGCTCTGTTTTATCCCTTCTTCCGACGAGATAAAAATCATCTTCAATTGTAATGACTTCATCTAAAAGAATACGAATATCAATCTTATCCATCTCTTGTAAAAACTCAGGAACAGCTCGGCCGTAATATTCATGGTTTCCTAACACACCATATACGCCTAATGGAGCTTTCATCTGTTTCATGATTGGTCCCATATTTTTTTGAATGAACACACCTGGATGATCATCGATAATATCACCCGGCAGTAAAATAATATCGGGTTTCATTTCATTTACATGACGAACGAGTCTCTTTAAATGAGCAACTCCAGACAGTTTACCGAAATGCATATCAGAGGCCATCGCAATGCGTAAACTTTTACGCCCTTCTACTTTTTTCGGTATGTGCACTTCGTACTTTCTTACTACTGGACTATATGCGTTGAATACTCCATACGCAAAAATAAAGATGAACGCAAGTAACACGGCCAATCCTGTCCAAACAATTGCCGTCTCTTTCTCCATTGAAAACTGTAGAAGGAAAACTGTAATATCGGCTAACGGCAATAACATAAGCGCGTATTGTATAACCGCAAACCAAATTGAACCGACCGTTCGCAGGAAAGGAAGGAATTTAAACACTTGTACGAGAATGTACGCATATGAAATAAATCCGACTATGAAAGCGTAATATCCCCAAGATTCCCAGCCGAACACCGTACTGAGCCAAATCCATCCGTTCCAGCCGATGTAAAACATGAGTAGTGTGTATACAATTAAAATAGTGAATATATTGAGATAACGAAAATTTTTCACTGCTAGCCTCCTTATTGATTTCTTCTATTATATCTTGTTATGTACCAATAACGTAAATATTAAGCATTCCAAACGGACCGTAATAAGCTGCTTTATCTGCTACAGCACAAAGTTATTTTTACAGGTTTTCTTTATAGTAACCTGCTATTTGTGATCCTCTGGCATTAAATCGGACATTTTTTTGTAACTGATATATTAAAACCACCTTTTCTTAGAATTAGTTTTTTTCGGTCTATAATCCGTATATCCTTTTTTATACACCTTATAATATCCATCTACAAAAACCGCCACGTCCGGAATCAGTCCTATCCCTCCACCAGCTTTACTACCAGTGAATAGCGCTCCTTTGACCGCTGATTTCGCTATATTTTCACTTAATTATAAGAGCTACTTTTCTTTTTTTAAATCCCACTGGCTATCCCAACACACATACATAGAAAACAGTCTGCAAGAACGATAAGTTGTGAGTAGTTCACTGACGAGAAGATTCATAGTCAAATATAATACATGATAGTATTACCAAAAATACTACACCACTATATTGTATAGCAAGGGGAATACCATTTAAAACAGACGCTAATATGTCTGTAAATGTAACAATAAAAAGTAGTGTAAGTATCGTTAACATAAGTGCGGCTGAAAATAAGAAACCTTGTTTGATACATTTAAAAATCCAGCCGATTCCAATACATATTAAAATTATACGTACTGGATACTTTAAAAGTATCAAAAATAAATTGTCTATACTATTAAAATTCATCATCAAATTCACCAAGATCACTTTCTGGATTTTTTATTATTTTAACGCTAGTTTTTATATGTTTGTTTATGTCCTTTGTATACTGCCTATCCAAAACATAAGCATTTTCTATTAATCTAACGCCCACAAATGCTTTGAGACTTAATTTTAACCTGCTTTTCTAGCAGCTTTATTCACATATTCCTTGTTATAGGCTGGCCTATTTTGCTGTTTATAATTATGTTTACCTGTAGAATACCAAAGATAAAACCCTGCGTATAAAGACAATCCTTTCTCTTAACATTGCAATTCTCTTTAATCGTTCGTTCATATTTATCATCCTCATATATTAAGTAACTCAACATAATATAGCGTATCATCCGTCTGAAAATACATAACAGATCCGCGGCTGTAATAATTAACAAATTGAATCGGCTCACCTAGTTCATTACAAGGATTACTATCATACACATGATTATTATTTAAATCATAAACAACCAACTTTTTATCTTGAGTAATAAATACTACTTTATCTTGAGCAACCGCAAAACTTTTCGACCATATTTCCATCGTTACATTTATTTCATTCCACAACATATGAAAATTTTTATCTTTCATTTGAACTAAAGGAAATTCTGAATAATAATAGAGCCAAACGTCTCCATCTATAACGTTCATTGCATAACAATCATCTATAGGAGGTACATTAAACCTTTCTACATATTGATCATAATTATTAAAAATCAAGTGACCTGTAGAGTCAAAAGCAACTATCCCGTTTGCTCCAATCGAGGACTCTCCAAAAACTCCTTCATCACAATAACTAATCCATATATCTTCGTTCACATCAACCTGACAATCTTGAATCCCTTCTCCGGCATAAAACTTACAATGTTCACTTCCGTCCGCATTATAAATAACCGCATTATCATCTTCATAATTAAATATAAGTAACCATTTCTCTCCGATTCGTTGCATACATCGCACAGATTCAACATCAATATCTACGTTTAAATTGAATTTACTTATATTCACATTATTTTTATCCAAATAAATAATACAAGGTTGATTCGTATTATCTTGCACTAGTAAAATCACATTTTGTTTATAATCCAAACTCACTTTTTTTAACTGATAAGCTTCAACAATATCCTTAAAACTTATTAACTCTTTACATACAATATCTTTCATATAGATGAAAATCCTCTCATTGATTCTAAACATAAAAATAAGCGTCAAACTTCTATTTATTCTCCCTCTTCTAAAATCCCATATTGCACCCAACAAAATATTCGTTTCCCTTTAACAGCATATATTGTTTGATCCCTTGAAAAAATATACTCAAATTGAATAGGATTTCCATCGCTATCTACTGTTAACAGAGTTGCTAATTTTTTATTTACAAGTGAATATGCATGTATTTGATTGTTATCTACACCAAAGATAATATTATTTTGTACTTTTAAATATAGTGATATATGATTCAATGTTGTTTCATACAAAATAACTTGTTCGCATCGTTCTTTATTAATCTGTGTGAATGAATACGTTCCTTGCTCGTTATAGTAAGACATTAAAATATCACCTGTCTTCTGTATATGTATTGCTGTACAATCACAGACAGATCTCTTTATTGAATTATTAAATTCATTAGTAATTAAATCGCCATTCTTAGAAAAAATAGCTAATCCGCTCTTTTCAAATTTATTAATATCATATATATTTTCCCAATCTATCGAATCAAACTCTTCATCTGAAATAAACAATTCCTCTACAGAAGTAAATATACCTTCTTCACTATACCCAACCAATAAATGTTCTTCTTCATCAACTTGAAAATACTTTATTCCATTTCCTAAGTAATATGAAGCAACGATATTTCCTTTTTTATCAAAAATTGTAGCCGTTGTATCGTCCTTTTTCTCAACGAAACTTTTAACCAAAACCCAATTTTCTCCTAAAGGTTGAATGAAGTTAAAATATTGATTATTTTCTATAGTATAGTGTTTCAAAACGCCAGATTTCAACGAGTGTATAATTTTATAATGATAAAGGTCTGTAACCTTTTTATCCAATACTAAAATTATAATATCTTGTTTATTTCCCGTTGCAATACAGAGAATTTCCCCTTCTACACATGAAAAATCCATCCGCTTATTAAATACTAGTTTTTTCATAACTAACAGACCTCCAATGAATTGATAATACTCTAATTCAGTCGGAATGCTCTCACTTCCACCAGATAAAAGGAAGAGCTTACCTTATCTATAATTTTTAGTAGGCTCTACTTACAATCCATTCGGTAACATAACAGCCATAAACAAATCACTTCTTTCACCTGGTGATATATATATTCCTTCTGCATCTAAATATTCAATGGAAAAGGCTGCTAGCTCATACGCCATTTCTTGATCGCATTCAAAAAGTGAATTTATAAAAACCTCACTTCCTGTAATCTTTTGTAAATCTTTCAAACAGTTAGACTTACTTCTTGCATAATCAGCCACATTCTCATTAGCCCAAGACCACATCCAACTGTTACTCTTTCCAGACCAAGAACCTATAAAAACAACACTAAATTCAAGTAACACTTGACCATTATTTTTAAACTGTAATATACATTGATCTTGATCATACCAATACTCATCAAAGTTATAGATATTATAATCCGAAATGAATTTTTGCTGTTTGCTTTCTAATTTGTCATAACACATAACAAGATAATTCTCGAATTGTTCATTTGTCATTGCCACTTATCACATGCTCCTTTACTGCAAGATTCCCAAGTAATATTGATTTGTTCAAAGGAAACTTTACCTTTTATAAGTTTTATATCCTTTGTATACTCTATATCCACCTATTATTGTAATAGGAATAAACTGCGCAAAATGACCACCCGGATTCACCGATAAGAACACCCCATGCATCATATTCATACGCTGCTACAACTTCTTTATTTTGATCTGTCATCGCAATGACATCACACTGTTCCATATATAAAGAAAGAAGAGTCTCTATCAACTCTCCTTCTTCTAATGAACACCCAACAGTATATCTTTAACCCATTAACTACTTTTTATCTCTCTTTATTTGGTTGTCCAGTACAGCATAAAACTTCTGTCTATTTTTCTCATTCCTTATTATTAGTTTAACTCTAATCGTGCTTTGTAAATATGAACGTACTTTGTAATTGGTAAAAAACAACTTCCTATACTTAGTATCATTATATATTTGCTGAAACCATTCATAATTTTGAAGACATTTTATATTTCTATCAATTTTTCTAGTGTTTAAACCTGAATCTAATCCACTAGATTCTAAAATCCCACTAATTAATCCTAATAAAAAACTAAACATTCATTAATCCTCCTTGAACATTTTACATACTTTTTCTAGCATCTGTAACATCCCCTGGATTACTTTGTAGTATGGTAACTTTTCATGTACTTCCTTCATACACACATTTAACAAATGAATCTTTCTAATCACTAATTTTTTTGATGATATATTAATAGCCTCTAAAAGCAAACTGAATATACATGTAAGTACCAACACCATAAATAACAACAACAACTATAGTAATTAGCCAGTTTTCACGAGTTTTTTGTACATACTTCGAGAATGACCAAATAAGAAGTAAAATAATTAATTGAATTACAATCACTTTTGAAATAGCAATTATAGTAGTTTCCGTAACAAATATTACCCATGTCCCGAATAGCATACGGATACAAAAAATATATCTTGCAACATAACAGTTAATGTTAATACAACTACTAAAGCCAAGATAGAAGAAAATCCCGAAATTTCTATAAGCACTTTTAGTCTCCCTTAATTTATCTGGATTATAGTATCTCGCAATCAAATCATACATGCCAATACCTTTATTATACATGTATCCCGCATATCCAAATAGATTGTCTGCTGTGATATCTTTCTTGTCACTCTTTACTACGTTATCCCATGCATCATATTCGCAAGTCGCTACAACTTGTCCATTTTGGTCCGTCATCGCTACTACATCACTACAAGGGTTACAGTGATAGCATTTATCCTTTCGATTCCACCAACAATAAAAATTAATTTATATAAAGAAAGAAGAGCAGATAATGAACTGCACCCCAATTGTTAGACATAGTCTAACAATTGGAGGTGCAGTTTTTCTATGGCTAAATTTACAGCTGATGAAAAAATACAGATCGTTCTACGTTATTTGAACGGAAATGAAAGTTATCGAGAAATGGGTAGAGCGATCGGTATAAGTGGCACAATCATTTTGAATTGGGTAAACCAATATAAGCAGAATGGTGTGGAAACTTTTCTAAAACGATGTACAAATTACACACAACAATTTAAACTAGACGTACTAAACTTTATGATTGAAAACGGTATGTCCTTATTTGAGACGGCAGCTATCTTTAACATTCCTGCCCCTTCAACGATTTCTGTTTGGAAAAAACAACTCGAAACACAAGGAATTGATGCCCTTCAATCTAAGAAAAAGGGGCGTCCATCCATGAAAAAAGATTCAAATAAACAAGTAAAACAAGCTTTAGCTGAAGGGTCAGTCGAAGCACTTGAAGCACGTATTAAACAGCTTGAAATGGAAAATGAGTACTTAAAAAAGTTGAATGCCTTAGTTCAAAACAAGGAAAAGTCACTAAACAAGACAAAGCGCAAGTAGTCTATGAATTAAGGCATAAATATTCGGTGAAGGCACTCGTGGAGTTAGCTACTATTCCACGAAGCACGTATTATGATTTAGTAAAGAAGATGAATCGCCCAGATGTAGATGCCGATTTGAAAGCTGAGATTAAAGCGATTTATGAGGAGAATGAAGGTCGTTATGGCTACCGTCGCATTCGTGACGAGTTAACGAATCGTGGTCAGAAAGTGAATCACAAAAAGGTGCAACGTATTATGAAAGAGCTTGGATTAAAGTGTGTTGTGCGTATGAAGAAATATAAATCCTATAAAGGGAAAGTCGGTAAAATTGCACCCAATATTTTAGAGCGTAATTTTTATGCAGATGCACCGAATCAAAAATGGGTAACAGACATCACAGAGTTTAAATTATTTGGAGAAAAACTGTATGTATCACCTGTATTAGACTTGTATAATGGTGAGATTATTACCTATACAATTGGTTCTAGACCGGCGTATTCACTTGTTTCAGAGATCTTAGAGAAAGCATTAGAACGTTTACCTGAAAACCACCAGCTACTGATGCATTCGGATCAAGGATGGCATTATCAAATGAGACAGTACGTCCGTACACTTGAATCAAGAGCTATCGTACAGAGTATGTCTCGAAAAGGAAACTGTTACGACAACGCAGTAATAGAGAATTTCTTTGGGATTATGAAATCGGAGTTCCTCTATATAAAAGAATTTGAATGTATAGAGCATTTTAAAATAGAATTAGAAAAATATATAGATTATTATAATAAGAAACGGATTAAGGCAAAATTAAAAATGAGCCCGGTACAATACCGGACTCATTTGGATCAAGTAGCCTAATGAAATAACCGTGTCTAACTTTTAGGGGTCACTTCAATAATAGCTCTTCTTTCCCTAAACATTTTCTTTACTCAGTCTAATTTAGTATATTATCATAAACAAACCCACTATTAAGCAAAAGTCCCCCAACCATCTGTATATCCACCAAACTCTTCACTTAATTTATTCAATTCCTTTTGCATCTCTACGATATCTTCATAAATTAAGAACATCTCTTTAGAACAAGTACATGTCCAATCTTCAAATTCTTCATTAAAATCGAATTCACAATTTAAGCCCAGCGCTTGTAGTCTGCCAATTATTTTTTCTCCATTATCTTGATGAGGAATCGCAATAAAGAAATCTACTATATGTTTTTTATTAAAATCTAACCCTTGTTTATATAACATATTTAATACTTGTCCATCTTCATCTCTTGGAAATTTCATTTTTTCTCCTCCTATTATACCTTTTGAAAAGATAACTTTTTATGTGAATAATGTTTCTTATCTGTAAAACTCACAGTTTCTATTCCTTCACAAAAACTTAAATCGCCATCGACAACCGTACTACCTACAAAAGAAAAACAATTTAATTTTTTAAAATTTCTTATAAAATCTATCGTCGGTATATCTCCACAGTCTAATAAACGTAATACTTCTAGAGACTCTAAATATCCAATACTACAAAAAGCTTCTATATTTTTACACATCTCGACTTCCAAATTAGTCAATTTCCCACTTGTATATTTTAAATATTCTAGTGATTTTAATGTACGAAGATAATATAATTGCAAAGATTTTAAGTTTCTAAAACTTTCAATTCCGCTAAGTGAATCAATTCTTGATTGAGTAATTTTAAGGTATTCTAAATCTCGTAATTTTTCTAATTCTTTCAAATCTCTATTTTTAGGATTGTATTTCCATAAAAAAAGTGATTTTAAAGTACACACTTCCTGTAAACCTGTTATCTTTTTATCACAGTACATACTTAAATTTTCTAAGTTTTTTACTCTATCCAACTCTAATACGTAATTAGAATCAACTATTGCTAAGTCTTTAAGATTTTTTAAATTGTATACACTAGATACATCTTTTAAAAACATGTTATCTAACATTAAATGTGTAATATTTTCACACTCATTCAAAAAGTTAATATCTTCTAGTTCATAGTACATATCAGATATTTGCACTCCAGAAATATTAAATCTATTAATATATTCGATACATTCACCTAAGTTTTTTTGAGATACTAATACAGTTTCCCCGTCTATATCTTCTCTAACATAAAAACCATTTTTATATTTTAAGTTCATAAACTACTCCTCAACTATATTTCACATAACAATAAGATAGCACAGTAAAACAAAAAAGAGGTCATCCAAAAGACATTTTTGGACGACCTCCTATTATCGGTAGGTTGCTACTATTATCGTTTTTTATTATTAATTCATTTTAAATTTATTTATAATACTACTCTCCTAAATAACAAAATCCTCCGGAATAAACACCTTCACTTCTCTCGGATGTACGTATACAAACTCACCTGTTTGAATGCCTAGCTGTCTAAACTGCTCTTTACTAATTTCTGCTTCTAGATACTCATCTGTTCCGTCGCGCTTCAATTCTACATATACGACAGGGCCAACTGCGTGAGAGTATGTTACTTTCGCCGGGATGGCATCTATACTTTGTTTCGTACGATCGATTGATAGGTGATGTGGTCTTACGTATCCCACTCCGTCTACGTTTGAAACGTGCTTATGCTCTGGTGCTTCTAGCTCCACCGATCCTACATTTAGTTTACCTTTATGAACGCGGCCGTGAAATAAATTCACGTTTCCTAAAAAGTCATATACGAACGGACTTGCCGGTTTTTCATATACTTCTTCCGGCGTTCCCATTTGTTCAATGCGTCCTTCATTCATTACAACGATGCGGTCCGCAACGTCTAACGCTTCTTCTTGGTCATGCGTTACGAATACGCTCGTAATTTGAAATTCGTCATGTAGTTTCCGGAGCCATCTTCGCAATTCTTTCCGCACTTTTGCATCAAGTGCACCAAACGGTTCATCTAGCAATAAAATTTTCGGTTCGACTGCAAGCGCCCGGGCTAGTGCGATACGTTGGCGTTGTCCGCCAGATAATTGCGCTGGATAACGTTTTGCGAAACCATCCATTTTTACTAGTTTCAATAGTTCTGTTACTTTTTCTTTTATTACTTCAGCTGAAGGTCGTAAGTTTTTCTTTCTTACTTTTAAACCGAAAGCGACATTTTCAAATACATTCATATGTTTAAAAAGTGCATAGTGCTGGAAGACGAAACCGACTTGCCTGTTTTTCACGTGAATATCAGTTAAATCTTCTCCATCAAATGAAATCGAACCTCCATCTGCTTCTTCTAGGCCTGCAATAATTCGTAATAACGTCGTCTTCCCAGAACCTGATGGGCCTAATAAAGCGACCAGTTCACCTTTTGGAATATCCAAATGAATGTCTGTCAGCGCTTGAAATGTACCATATTGTTTTGATACATTTTGAATTTGAATACTCACCGCACTCACTCCTTATTGTCGTTTTTCCATTCTCCACTCAATCCAGTTTTTTATAACGAGCGTAAAAACTGCGATGAGTGACATTAAAGTCGCCACAGCGAACGCTGCTGAAAATTGATATTCATTGTACAAAATTTCAATATGAAGCGGCATCGTATTTGTCATGCCGCGCACGTGACCAGACACAACGGAGACTGCTCCGAATTCACCAATGGCCCGGGCGTTACATAAAATCATGCCGTATAATAGACCCCATTTTATATTTGGCAATGTGACGCGCCAAAACATTTTCCATCCACTTGCGCCAAGTGATAGAGCCGCTTCTTCTTCACTTTTCCCTTGCGCCTGCATAACCGGGATTAATTCACGCGCAACGAATGGAAACGTAACAAAGATCGTCGCAATGATAATGCCAGGAACAGAGAAGATGAGCTTTATCCCGTGTTCCATTAACCATCCGCCAAAAGCAGCACGAGGTGTGAAAAGTAAAACGAATACTAATCCTGCAATGACTGGTGATACAGCAAACGGCAGTTCAATAAGAGATAATAATAGTTGCTTTCCTTTAAACTGAAACTTCGTAATAAGCCAAGCTGCTGCAATTCCGAATATCGTATTCAGCGGCACAACAATTAATGCAACGAGAAGTGTTAACCTGATTGCCAAAAATGCTTCTTGATCTGTTACAGCGGCAATATATACATCAATTCCTCGTTCGAACGCTTTCATAAAAATTGTCACGAGCGGCAGTAATAGAAAGAGAGATAAAAATAAAATTGTTATCGTAATGAATAGAATTGGTACAAATTTAGATTCTTTTTTAACTGATACGCTTTTTACTATTTTCTTTTCTAATAATGTTGGTTCCATTTTCTCCCCTCCTATTCGCTTTTCAATTCATGCCTTCTGCTCCAAGTTTGAATCATATTAATAAATAGTAGGAAAAGGAGAGAAATAATAAGCATCACAGCCGCTACAGCTGTTGCGCCTGCATAATCATATTGTTCGAGTTTTGTCATAATCATAAGCGGTGCGATTTCTGTTTTCATCGGCATATTACCTGCAATGAACACGACAGATCCATATTCCCCTAACGCCCGAGCAAAGGCGAGTGAAAAACCAGCAAGCAAGGCCGGGAATATTTCTGGCAAAATGATTTTCACAAATATTTGGAAGCGTGACGCCCCTAAACTAGAAGCTGCTTCTTCTACTTCTTTATCAATACTTTGTAGTACTGGTTGCACCATTCGCACGACAAATGGTAAGCCAATAAACGTAAGCGCCACAATAATGCCGAGCTGGGTAAAAGCTACTTTTATATGAAACACACTAAATATTTTTCCAATAAATCCATTTTCCGCATAAAGCGTCGTAAGTGTAATACCAGCTACAGCAGTCGGAAGAGCGAATGGTAAATCGATTAGTCCGTCTAATAACCGCTTCCCTGGAAATGTGTAGCGAACGAGTACCCAAGCAATTAATAAACCAAAAATGGCATTTACGATTGCCGCTGCAAGTGAAGTTGTGAAACTTACTTGATACGAATGCAACACGCGCTCACTCGTTATAACCCCAGCAAACTTCTTCCAACCTAGCTGCGAAGTTTGAATAAATACGATAGAAAGTGGTATAAGTACGAATAAACTCATATATAGCATTGTAAATCCAAGAGATAATCCAAACCCTGGTAAGACACGCTTCTTCCTCATATAACGTCACCTCATCCCCCCTTATTTTTTATACATTTGATCGAATACGCCGCCATCATTAAAATGCTTTTCTTGTGCTTTTTTCCATCCTCCAAATAGTTCATCAACTGTAAATAATTGAACTTTCGGAAATTGTGATGCGTACTTTTCTGCTACTTTTTCATTACGAGGGCGATAAAAGTTTTTCGCCGCAATTTCTTGCCCTTTTTCTGAATACAAATATTCAAGATATCCTTCTGCTACTTTTTTCGTTCCCTTTTTATCAACGACTTTGTCTACAACTGCTACTGGCGGCTCGGCAAGTATACTAATCGAAGGTGTTACAATTTCGAATTTATCTTTTCCAAGTTCTTTTTGTGATAATAACGCTTCATTTTCCCAAGCGATTAACACATCACCAATTCCTTTTTCAACGAAAGTCGTCGTTGCCCCGCGTGCTCCTGAATCTAGTACTTCCACGTTTTTATAAATTTGACCGACAAACTCTTTCGCTTTATCTTCACTATTGTTATATTTCTTCAGTGCATATCCCCACGCCCCTAAATAGTTCCACCGTGCTCCCCCAGATGTTTTCGGGTTTGGTGTAATGACAGACACACCTTTTTTCGTTAAATCATCCCAATCTTTAATTCCTTTCGGGTTTCCTTTTCTAACAAGAAATACAATCGTTGATGTATACGGAGTAGAATTATCCGCAAGTCGCTTCTGCCAATCTTCTGCTAGTTGTTTCTTCTTACTAATCGCGTCAATATCATAAGCGAGCGCTAGTGTTACAACGTCTGCTTCTAAGCCGTCAATAACGGAGCGTGCCTGACTTCCAGATCCCCCGTGTGATTGCTTTATATTTACTGTTTGACCATGCTTCTCTTTCCAATACTTCGCAAAGTCTTTATTGAAATCCTGATATAACTCACGCGTTGGATCATATGAAACATTTAAAAGTTCGACTGTCTTCTTATCTGCACTTCCTTCAGAATTGTTAGTGGATGTTGCCGAACCACACCCTGACAAAAGGACAAATGCTGATAATAAAACACCTGTACTTTTCATTAATGCTGTCTTACTCCACTGTTTCATATATAAAGCCCCCTTAGTTTGTACAATAGAAAAAGGCACACAATCTATTCACAAAAGTGAACGTTGTGCGCCTTCAGTTTCTCTGATGAGCTTCTATTGTATTCTGTTTGATTTCTTTCCATTTTAATTCCGTAATTCACATGTGTCAACTTGGAATTTGGAATTATTATATAAGAAACTTCATACAAGCTAAAAATCAGCGGGAATAGAATCCCACTGATTTTAGTTTCGCTTTATTTCTTTAACTTATCTGTCTTCGCAATAAATTGAGCTGCTTCTGCGCGGCTTACCGATTTATCTGGAGCCCATCCATTATCTGTTCCAACTGAAATATTTTCTTGGATTAAAATGTTCGCATACTTCGTACCCCAATGATCTTTTAAATCAGCAAATTCTTTTGGTAGTTTAATATTTTCATTTCTTTCTAATTTATATGCATTTACTAGCATAGTAGCCATTGATGCACGGTTAATTAGTCCACTCGGATTGAAGTTACCCTGCTCATCACCTTTTACAATACCAGCTTTTTCAACTGCTGCGATGTAAGGTGTAGCCCAATGATTTTGAGCATCGCGGAATGATGGCTTCTCATCTTTATTAATTTCTAACCCTAAAACAGTAGCTAATATTTTTGCTGCTGAACCACGATCGATATTTTCGGCTGGTGCAAATGTACCATCTGGCTTACCGTGTACTGCCTCTTTGTCTACTAAATATTGAACTGACTCTTGTGCCCAAGTCGGTACATCTGAGAACTTAGATTTCTTTTCAATTGCACTCGCATCGATTTCAAACTGCACTTGATATTTATGGTCATATTTAATTGCTGGAATTAATATGTGCATTTGCATATTATATTTTTTCGAGAACTCATCGATTTCAAATTGAACAACTTTCGTGCCATTATTTGTTTTATCTTCAGAGATCACTTTCACATCATGGAATGTCCCTAATTTATTAGTATCTTCTACTTTAAGATACTGGAAATAGCTACTATCTTGAACTGTTAACGTAACGATTTTTTTATCACCTTGAATTGTTACTTTTGCATTTTTTAAATATGTAGAAGCAACAGATGTTTCATTCGTTTGATCTTTATAAGTTTTTAAAATAACGTCATATGTGCCATCTGCAAGTTTACTAGCTGCCTTCATCTCAATCACATCTGCTTTTGCAATTGGCGCATTGAAACCACTTAGTGGAACTGCTAAAGTTGCTGCTATAACGAATGCATTAATATATTTTTTCTTAATCATTATCAATACGACATCTCCCTTTATATGAATATACCCAACATAACTATCATATTGATAATGATTATCAATGTCAAATAAAAAATTAAACGAATACTACCTATTTATTACATAAATATGCTTTCCGGTCATTTTTAAACAATAAATAATGAGCCGTATGCACTTTTCTCTCTAAATAGTCCAATGAATACGTACCCGATGGATCCACTAAATCCCCAATCGCTCCTGAAAGGTGATCAATTACCTTTTGCAATGTTTCTAAGTTCTTCTTTTCATTCTCCATATTCATTTCATCCATAATGTCACAAATAAGATACTGTACTTTCCGTAAGCGTAATTCCTTCTGCTCCACGTATATCTCCTCCTTATTAGTCATATTACGTTTTAAATATATGGGCTTATAGCTTAACCAATTCTAAAAAATAAAGTGAGACTTCAATCAGTAGGAATTTTGTCCATCCAAACTAATCCAGCTTTTACAGGACAAAAAGATATCCATCTCTATACATGTAGTCATAGAGATGGATATCTTTATTTTTACACTTGCAATGCCTTCTCTCTCAGAGCTCTTCGTAACAACTTACCAGTTGTATTCTTCGGCAATTCTGTTAAAAACTCAATGCTCATTGGCACTTTATATTTCGCTAAATGTAACGTGCAGTAATGCATAAGCTCTTCTTCTGTTACGCTCGTTTGCTTCAGAACGACGTAAGCTCGCACTGCTTCTCCTAAGTTTTCATCAGGAACACCGATTACGACAACTTCAGCTACCGAATCGTGAGTGTATAATACTTCCTCCACTTCACGAGGATATACGTTATAACCGCCAACTAAAACAATATCTTTTTTGCGATCGACGATATAGAAGTAACCTTCTTCATCCATTTTCGCTAAGTCTCCTGTATATAGCCAGCCATCTTTAATTGTCGCCGCAGTATCTTCTGGCGCATTATAGTAACCCTTCATAACGTTAGGTCCGCGAACAATTAACTCCCCAACTGCACCAACAGGTACTTCTTCCCCAAGTTCGTTCACAATTTTATTTTCTACGTGCCAAATATTTGTACCAATCGAACCTGGTTTACGAGGACGATCTAATGGATTAAAACAAGTAACTGGTGATGCTTCTGATAAACCGTATCCTTCTGAAACGATAACGTCAAAACGTTTTTCAAAGTTTTGCAGAAGCGCAACAGGCATTGACGCACCACCTGAAATACAAAGACGAAGCGTCTTCACATCTTCTGCGCTTGCTTCTTCGAATAAATATAAATAATTGTACATTGTCGGTACACCAGCAAAAATCGTTGGTTCGTACGTGCGACAAATACGGAATACTTCTTTCGGACTAAATTTCGGTAACATTAAAATAGTCGCCCCGTTCACAATCGGCGCATTGACCGCCACTGTTAAGCAAAATACATGGAACATCGGCAGTGCCGCAACGACGCGATCGTCCGCAGTATATTGTAAATACGACGCCACATCGCTTGCATTACTATATAAATTTTTATGTGTTAACATAGCGCCTTTTGGCTTTCCAGTTGTACCTGAAGTGTATAAAATAACAGCTACATCTTCTTCATCTAGTTCAGGACCTTCGTAAGTTACATCTCCAGTTCCTATAAAACTAGTAAACGTTTTCATTTTTTCAGTTTCTGTATGGTTAAAATCTGATGAGGTTTCGCATATGATGATATTTTCAAGTGAAGGAAGTCTTGTTGTAAGAGATTGTATAACAGGTAGAAGGACGTCGAGTACGATGATTGTTTTTACATCTCCATTTTTTAATATGTAATGTATTTCGTCTGCTGTATAAATTGGATTAATCGGAATGACAGTTGCTCCAGCTTTCATCGTTCCGTATAAACCGACTAAAAAATGTGGTGAATTGCCTACAGCTAATGCGACATTGTCCCCTTTTCCAATGCCCATTTTTGCTAAATTGCTAGAAAACCTAGTGACCACTTTGTTTAATTGGTCATACGAGACCGACTGATCCATAAATATGTATGCCGGTTTATCCCCCTTATTTTTTGCCGTTTCAGCCAAAGATTGAACGAGATTCACACAAATCCCACCTTTATAAAATTTAGAATATTTAAAAATTCTAAATTAATTATATTAAAAGAAAATTAAAGTAGCAAGTGATATTCTATTAATCGAATATACATCAACCACTTTATTCCAGAATACTTTAGTAAGATACGAGAATTATATGTAAAAAAACAGGTACAAACATATAGTTAAACTATAGCTAAAATCATTTTAGGATAATATGCACTCATCTTTTCACTAAGTTTTTCAACTTCCTCTTTATTTAAAGCCGTATACTCTCCATACAAATTGAGAGCGTCCGCTCCATTTTCATGCAAGTAGACTGTAACATATAATGTCGGCAATCCTTTATTGTCCTCATCTATCGACAAGACGAAATCTGGCGTTTTACCAACGGTACTAAACGTTTCATTTCTTTTCCATTTCTTATTTTGAAACATAGTTTGTATATCAGCTATCTTTCGTCTGCTATCTGTATGTGTAAAATATATGACATTATCCTTCGCAGGCTTTCCAATAGATAAAAGTGTGCGACTTGAGGACGTTTCATCGTTACAAGCTGTCATTCCGACGACGAAGCTGAGCAGTAATACAACATACATTACCCTCTTCATTTCAATCCGCCTCCTTTTGAATATATATATGCCTTTATGAGGGGCAAATGTCCTGTGATTTTATGGTATATGAAATTATATCGGCGATTTTTCGAATATATCGAACGTAACTCGAAATATATCAGCGATTTTCCAAATATATCGACCGTAACTCAACTTATATCAGTGATTTTTAAAATATATCGACTTACCGACAAAACATGACAATCTACGCAAAAAAGAGGCTGCCCGTTACGGCAGCCTCTCTTATTTTTAGAAGAATAAATGTAAGAAATCTTCTGTTGTAATATTACCGAAATAGCGTACGATATCTACGCCTTCTAAAGCTACAGTGAATGCATCTTTATCAAATTGTACGCCTGTTAGACGCTCTTCAATGTCATGAACATCTAGTGATCCGAAGAAGTCACCGTAAATTTTACATTCTGTTACTGTTCCTTTTTTCACTTCAAGACGAACGTCAACTTGTCCAACTGGGAAGCGGTGTGAATGTTGTAAGTTGAACTTCGGAGATTTTCCGTAGTTCCAATCCCAATTTTGGTAGCGCTCTTCAGAAAGTTTATGGATTTCTTTCCAATCATTTTCTGTTAATTCGTACGTTGGAATTTCTGTTTCTCCTTCGAAAATTGTTTCTAGAAGAAGTTGTCTAAACTCTTCTGTCGTCATTTTTTCGTTTAAGAACTCTGTAATATTCGCAACGCGGCTACGGATTGATTTAATGCCTTTTGATTGAATTTTATCCATTTTCACTTTAAGTGCTGATACAACGTGATCGATTTCAGAGTCAAATAGTAACGTACCGTGACTAAACATACGACCTTTCGTTGAGAACTGCGCGTTACCTGAAATTTTTCTACCTTCAGCTAAAATATCGTTACGACCACTTAGTTCTGCATTTACGCCTAATTTACCAAGCGCTTTCGTTACAGGCTCTGTGAACTTTTTGAAGTTGCTGAAACTATCTCCATCATCTTTCGTAATAAAGCTGAAGTTTAAGTTTCCTAAATCATGATATACTGCGCCTCCGCCTGATAGACGACGAACGACATGAATACCTTGTTCTTTTACGTAATCTGCATTAATTTCTTCTACTGTGTTTTGGTTTTTACCAATGATAATCGAAGGTTTGTTAATGTAGAACAGTAAATATGTTTCGTTAATATCTAAATTCTTCACACAATATTCTTCAATTGCTAAGTTTATTCTAGGATCTGTAATCCCTTTATTATCAATAAATAACATCGTATCACCTCATGAGTTCCAAATGTAGCCACTATGCGCTAGCGTAATATGGCCACTGAAAATTTGTTTTGCTTCTGTTACTAAATCAGATGGGTTGCCTGTATGCGGTAAGTGCGTTAATAAAAGTTCTTTTACATTTGCATCTTTCGCAATACTTGCTACTTCTGTACTATTCATATGCCCTGCTTTTGCAGCCTCTTGATGTGCATACATATTACACTCACAAATGAAAAGATCAGCATCTTTTGTGAACGGAATAAATTCAGGAATATAACTTGAATCTGCACTGTATACAACAACATCATCGCCAGCTATAATACGCATCGCAAAGCATGTAACAGGATGAACAGTTTTTAAGAATGAAATGGAGAACGGTCCAATTTGAAGTGTTTCTTCTGGATTGTACGCGATTCCTTTCGTATGCGGTTCATGCGTTAAAGAATGGAATCCATTCTCATCAAACGTATGACCGTATATTGGTAACTCCGGTAGTTGTCCTTTTGTCACACTCGTAATTAATCTTGCATATTGCAGCACCCCAATGTCTGCAACATGATCGTGATGATAGTGCGACAGTACAACTGCATCTATATGAGATGGTGTTATATATTTTTGAAGCTGTGCTAGTACACCACTACCACAGTCGACAAGTAAACGAAAACCATCGTGTTCAAACAAATACCCCGACGTTGCTTCTCCCGCTTCTGGAAAGCCGCCCCAAAAGCCGACAACAGTCATCTTCATATGTATCCATCCTTTCTAAAACCGCGTAGGAATGCCGTTTTTTTCCGTACTTGAGAAAGTTTTTTACTTACATCCTACATTGTTAACTATAATCCATTTCCTAAACTTTTTCATTAATTTTCACTTTTGTTATAAAACAGTTGTTGACTTTTGTTTCTTGTACTAATACAATGATAGTAAGAAATGGAAATGGAGGGATTGACATGATCGATCAACCAATGGAGTTTTTCCGAAATTTACCGACGAAAACTTGTGCTCATTGCGGGAAGGAAATTGATGAGCAGCACGAAGCATACCATAACAAATGTGACGATTGCGTTCACGAAGAATAGTAGTTTGTAAACATAAAAAAACCTAGCAGACATAGTCTACTAGGCTAATAACATCGTATCCTTCATCGTTGAACCTTTCACCAAGAGCTCCAGTTCAAACTCATACAATTCTTTTTGTCGATAATTTTTCGTATGGATTTTATCCATCATTAAGTCGACAACTTTTCGGGCCATCTCGTCGATTGGTTGTTCAATTGTCGTAATACCTGGCTCTGTAATCTGCGCTAAAATTTGATTATCAAAACCGATCACAGCGAGATCTTCTGGAATACTCCAACCATGGCGTTTCGCCTCTGAGATAATTCCAGCTGCAACCTCGTCGCCTCCTGCCAAAATCGCGGTAGGATTTTTTTTGTCCTTTAATACTTCATTGAATATTCGTTTTCCATCATCCCAAGAGAAAGCGTTTTCAAGAAAATCGATCGCTTCCACTTCTCTACTCTTTTCAGTAATAGCGCGTAAAAAGCCCATTTTTCGCTGTTGGCTCACTACTTTCGTTTCGTTACCACGGCAAAATATCAGATTACGATATCCTTGTTCTAATACATGATTGGCAGCTATGTATGCACCCTGGGCATGATCGAACTTCACTGTTGGAACATTTGCTTCCTCAATATATTCATTACATAACACGATTGGACCGTGTTGCAAGTATGGCTCCACATTCTCCCATGGATTTTCTAGTGAACATAGAATAATCCCATCTACTTGTTTCGTAGATAATAATTGTAAATACTCCATCTCTTTTTCCGGTAAATATCTTGTTTGACAAATAATCAGTTTATATTTATGTTCAGAAGCAGCAATCTCGATTGCTTCAATAAATCTACTAAAAAAAGGATTTGTAATCCTTGGAACAAGCACCGCAATTGTTTCTGTTTTTTGTTTACGAAGCCTTCTCGCCGCAGAATTAGGAACGAAGCCTAAATGCTTCATTGCTAATTGAACCCTTTTCTTCTTCTCATCTGAAACATATGGATGATTATTGATCACCCTAGAAACCGTTGTCCTTGATAACCCCGCTAATTTCGCCACGTCCTCGATAGTCGACACGAAATTTCCCCCTTTGCATGAAAACGTTTTCTTATCCTGATTATATAGTATATTATTGGAAACTGCAATATAGGTTCTTATGATTTTACTATATTAATATTATACATAGGGAAAAGTCTGTTAATGGCAGGGAATTACACACTACTTTTAGAATTTCACAATAAGAATATGAAAAAAGATGTACATACCATAACGCATATACACCTTCTTACTTAATAAGAATTCTATTCAATATAAAAAGCCATCAATACGTCGTCTCCATATGATCCATCTTCATATTTAATTTGCTTTCTTTGCCTTCCTTCTTCTACAAAGCCAGTTCGTTTATACACTTTAATTGCTCTATCATTAATAGAAACTACGCCTAAGCAAATTTTCTCTAAATCTTTCTTCTCTTTAGCCCAACTAATAAGAAATTCAATTAGCTTCGTACCAATGCCTTGATTACAATACGCCTCCCTAATCCCCATTCCCATTGTGCCTGCATGTCGTAACCGTTCTAGTTCATATCGTTTGAAAACCAGAAAGCCAACCACCTTACTATCTACCTCGTAAACTATATAAAGGTTGCCTTTTTCACTACTTGTCTGTATCTTTTCTCTTTCTGAATCAATATCATTTGGTAATTTATTTGGAGATGATATAAAAAACTTTGTAGTAGTTTCTGATAATATAATTTCTTTTCTAATATCCATAATTGATTCCGCATCAACCTCTTTTGCTAATCGTATCACCGAATCACCTCGTACCTTTTTCTTTTAAAAATAATATTGGAACTATCAAACTAAGAATCTCTAAAACGCTCAATATGCAACATTACATATTGAGAATCTTTTCACTTTTGATACAATATCCTTACATCTATATAAAAGGAATGCATAAAATGAATCCAATTTTAACAGCTGCAAAACAACTATTACATAAAGACGAAGTTATTATATCTACTTTAAATTGTTCACTTACTGGCTATATTATTACGCATAAAGTTCCGTATCCGGGCATGCTACTTGCTACTAATAGAAGACTTCTCTTTTTTAGCCAATATAAAAATACATTAATTGTCGAATTTGAGTATGAAAAAATTGTATCTATAGAAACGAAGAGAAGAATTTTTGACAAAAAAATAATATTTTATTATGAAGATGAATATATAACGGTGGGATACATTACAAGTTCAAATATTGAAGAGTTCATAGACTTACTACAAAGAAAAATACAAGACTAGCGCGGGCTACTAATCGGGCATTTACGGGCTGTTGATCTCCCACCTAGCTTCTTTGCTCCAGCCGCATTTTGAGGTGGGAGTTTTACTGCCCGGCAAATAGCGGGATAAAAGGTGGTTTGTCCATATCCAAACGACCTTTTTCATACAAGCTTATAATTATACTTCCCACCTATCCTTACGGTTTAGCTATTTCCTGCATAAACCCAGCCATGCTCGCTAATAAACTAGTGAAAACGAAAAGTACAATAATAAGAGGGATAAGTTTGTCTTTATTTAAATTCGTTATCGTTTTTAAACCTATTCCTAATAAAACGTAATACCAAATATTAAATATATCTATTCTTTGAGCGATTGTATGCAAGATCATATTATCTGTTGCTATTGCACCTAAACCTGTATACGATATCTCATACCCACTTAGAGAAAATGCAATTAATCCGTTTAAAATCATCCCTAATCTTAATACAAACGAAGCATAAATGATTATCGGGAATGTTTCTTTATAGTTAATATCAACTCCAAAGAAAATCATAATGTTCTTATAGAATATAGGTGCAAAAAGTATAGCTACGATTCCACTGACTGCTGAAAATCCAAATGTAGTAAAGAAAGTTATGTATTTCGGAACAGTAAATCCCGTTTTATCATGAAACATGCTGAGTGCAGGATTATTTAAAGAATTCCAAGACATTAAGGCACTTGAAATTATAATAAGCACAATTAAAAGAGCTAACGGGAAAAATATATTTCTTTGATTCTTCATCCTTTTGAATTGTAGTGTTGGTGAAGTGAATATCCCAATAATCGATGGTTTCCCTGAAATCTCTTCCTGTATAAGACTACTAGCTTGCAAGAAAATCCCCCTTCCTCATTACATTTATAACTCCTCCCACTTCGTCCACACTTCTCTCCCATTTATATGGTACATATTATCCTCTCGATCCATAAAACCGTGCACAATAAACTCTCGTCTAATCGTACAAAAATCATCATGATATTGTTTTATGAATGTATTAATTTCTTTTTCCGTATACTGATTTTCAGCGTTTAATTTGCTCACTAAATACTTTAACAATACTAGTTTTTTCTTCTTTTGACCTGGAATCGATTTTAAACGATCCTCTTTATCGAAAAAATTGCGAATGGTCGTATCACGAAATTTCATTTGGCTTTCGGTCATTTTGTTGTCCTCCATCAGTTTTTATGTAATAAAACTTTATTGTTTGTCCTTACTATGTTTCTTCATTCTTTTACTTACAACATCCATAAAGTAATACCCAATCATTAACACGTAGTAGAATGTAAGTATTCCAAATGTATCTTTCATACTTGTATATTCTTCTTTATGAAACAAGATAGGTGAAAGGGTGAAAACAAGAAAGAAGATTAGCGGATATAAGATAAAATAGTAAGTAAGGTTTCCTTTCATCGTATCAACTCCTCTATTCTAGTTTTCTCTGTAAATTGTTGTAATTCCTTTTCTTTTGTTTAGACTGCAATCAGAAGTTAAAAGCAATAGCTCCAAAGACAAATTGTTTGAGCCTCTAGAATAGCCGAATTAATGAAGAAAATAAAAAATCTATTTTCTAAAACATTGGTGTTATTGCAAAGGACTTTTGTATTATAAATGTATAGTAAAAAATTTATAGGAGTATAAGTAAATAGAATACGAAATTGTTGATGACGGAAAAATCCCAAGAAACATTCATTTCCATTTATGAAGAGGTTCAAATTTCGAGTTAGTTTTAAATATAATGAATGGAGAATACATAATGGACAATTTATTTAATCAAATTGCAACTTTTTTTAACATATCATTACCTCAAGAAATGATGAATGCTTTCAAAAATCCAATCTATTTGCAGCACAAGAATGACTTTTTAATACGCTTATTATCCTTTGAAGAAGCCATGGAAGTGTATTTATACCTACATGAAGATGTTACTATTTCAGAAGTTTTCCCATTATGGACAGATGATAACTCCAATTATGTAGGTGTTTACATGTTAGGGCCGCTATCAGGCAGAGTTTGTTTTATAGACCATGAAGAAATGGATTTGTCCCCAGTATATCCTAATGTACAAACGTTAATAAACACTCTATTAGAAAGTCCTGAAGTCGATTGGTATGAACTTCCAAAACATTATCCTTGTTCCAAAGAAAATACGGATGAATTGCAAATACAGCAAGATGTACACACCATTAAAGAATTGAAAAACCTTCTTAAACAACCTGAATTAACTGAAGAAAAAAGAGCTCACTATTTATTTTCAATTATGGCTTTAACTCCTTACGCGCAATTGCATGAAATACTTCCCCTCTTGGACGACCCGGATATGTGGGTACAAGAGAGAGCGGCTGAAATTCTAGGTTTCCATAGATACGTACCAGCTAGCGAAAAACTAAATTGGGTTAAAGAACATGGACAACATAACGGGAAATTGGCAGCTGAATTAGCATTAAAAAGAATAAAAATGGAATTAAAGAACTAAAATAAAAAGAAACACTAACATAGTAGACTGACCTATACAAACGATAAGTTAAAATAAAAAAGCACCGAAAAGGTGCTTTTTTTCTACGCTTCAATCGATTGATTTTCAGCAATATTTTTAAATTGTCGTTTGTGCATCCACGTTAATGAAGCAATTGTTCCAAGTGATAATACAACGATAAAGATCATGAGTATCCCTATATTTTGCCACATGAAGTTAAAATCACCGCTTGATACGACTGCTTTAAATCCTGATACAGAGTATGTCATCGGTAGCCAAGCATTAAATGGTTGTAAATACTTCGGAATCAACTCTAGCGGGAATGTTCCAGCACTTGTTGTAAGCTGAATAATTAATGTGATGATGGCGATGAAACGCCCTGCGTCACCGAATGCTGTTACTAAACATTGAATTAATGAAATAAACGCTAAACTCGTAACAATACTAAAGAGTATGAAGTATGGAATACTTTGTACTTCTACACCTAACCAGAAAAGTAATATGACATCTGCTACTATTGCTTGAATAATACCGACTGATAGTAAAACACCAAACTTACTAATAAACCAACTAAATCCTGATTTCGGAACACCGACTGTATCGCGTAATGGGTAAACGATAGATAATAGTAATGCCCCAACGAATAAACCGAGTGATAAGAAATACGGTGTGAATCCTGTTCCGTAGTTTGGAACTTCCGCCATTTTCTCCGTCTTCACTTTTACTGGGCTTGCAAACATATCATACGTTTTATCCGTTCCTTTTACTTCTCCTGTTTTTTCTGCACCTTCACCAAGTTTCTCAGCAAGTTCACCTGAACCATCATTTACTTTCACAAGTCCATCTGTCACTTTTCCGGATCCGTCTGTTAGTTTATTTACTCCGTCGATTAGTTGGGTTGAGCCAGTTGACATTTTATTTAGCCCACCATTTAGAGTACCTAAGCCAGTTGTTACTTGACTTGAGCCATCTGCTAATTTAGTTACTCCTACTGATAATGTGCCTAAACCACCTGTTACTTGACTTGAACCGTCCGCTAATTGATTTATTCCACCTGCCATTTGGTTTGCTCCTACAGATAACGTACCTAAACCGCCTGTTACTTGGTTTGAGCCATCTGCTAATTGATTTGCTCCTGCAGATAATTGACCTAATCCAGCTGTCACTTTTCCGGATCCGCTTTGTAATTGCGTTACTCCATCAATTAATTGAACCGATCCATCTTTTAATTTATCAGCACCTATTTTTACTTTATCTAATCCCTCACCAAACCCATGAAACTTACTAACAAATTCATTTTGTGCGTAAGTTAGTTTCTCAACACCAACTGCCAGAGTTTTCACCCCTGCTGGATTTGGTAATTTGTTTTGCAATCCATTTGTTGTTTGATGTATTTCGCCTGTTAATTGTTTTACTTCTTCATTTAATTTATTTGTTCCACCTGCTACTCCGGCAGCTTTTTGCTGAACTGTCGCTGTACTTTTTACAGCACTTGTTATGAATGGTTGTAACTGCTCTTGATATTCTTTTGGTAAACTTTCAATTTGCTTTTGTAAATTCGCTACCTCTTGCGCTGCATTTTTGGCATCTCCTGCTGTTGATTGTGTAAGTTCATTTAACTGATTTACATTCGCCCCAGCTCCATCTATTTTCTCATTTACTGTATTTAATATAGAAGGAACTTTCGACTGCATTTCCTCTAAGCCTGCGGCAGACTTTTGTACGTTACTATTTAACTCTTGCAATCCCTTTTGAATTTCTTGAGAACCTTCCTCTAATTGACTTTGCCTTTCAGCAAGTTTTCCCATACCATTTGATAGGTCAGTTGTTCCTGTTTGTAATTCACCAGATTTACTTACTAGTTTGTTCAAGCCACCAGTCACTTTCTCAGATCCATCACGCAATTCACCCGTTTTGCTATTTAACGTATTTAAACCGTTCGTTACTTTTCCTGATCCGTCTACTAATTTTCCTATACCTGTCTGCATTTCACCTGTTTTGCCATTTAGCGTATTTAAACCGTCTGTTACTTTTCCTGATCCATCTTGTAATTTTCCTATACCCGTTTTGCTATTTAATGTATTTAAACCTGCTGTCACTTTTCCGGATCCATCTTGTAATTTATTAGATCCATCTGCTAATTTCTGAACTCCATCTTTCATCTCTCCAGACTTCCCTTGAAGTGTATGAAGGCCATCCGTCACTTTACTTGAACCATCATGTAACTCACTTGATCCGTCGTGTAGTTTATTTGCCCCTTCTGCTCCATCTGCTAATCCTTTTGAGACGTCTTTAATGGAATCAAACATTTTCTCTGCATATGTTTTCGTTAACGTGCTTGATACTTCACCTTTAATTTTTTCAATTGCTGTTCCGCCAATTTGTGAAGATAAGAAGTTTAAACTTTCATTTGGAATGTATTCTAAGTTTAATGGTTTCGGATCGTCTTTTAATAACGTTGTAGCGTTACTTGAGAAGTCATCTGGGATACGTACTAACATGTAATACTTTCTGCCTTCCATTCCCTCTTTCGCTTCTTTTTCACTTACAAATTCCCATTTAAAACTTTTATTATCTTTTAAGTTATCAACGAGCTCTTTTCCGACCTCAATTGGTTTCCCATCAAATACTGCACCTTTATCTAAATTGACTACCGCCACTGGCAAATCATCTAACTGTTTATACGGATCCCAAAAGGCCCATAAAAACATACCTGCATATAAAATCGGTACAAATAAAACCGCAATGATTGGGATTAATATTTTTTTACTTTTTATAATCTCTGCAAATTCTTTACTAAGCAACTTATGCCATTTCATAATTTATCCCCCTTTTCAAAAATGACCAAAATGTATTTTTAGTCATTTTTACCCAAATAAAAAGGCTATATCTGTTCATACATATGCCTTATCCCCGAATTTATACTATGCACATTTTCATCTACATGATTATATTTAACCATCCTCCTTATACGATTGACCAATTTGTTCAATTGGTCATTTTTTATAATATTAAAAGGATTATCTTAATTTGACAATCCTTTTAGTAAATAAAGTTCGAATAATTCCGATATTTTTTCTTTTTCTAACGGTTCATGATTTTTTTCCCAATCAAAAATAAGCGATACGTATAAGCGAAGCATAATAAATGCTGTAATTTCTGGATCACATTTGCTAATTTCACCTTTTTCAATCGCAATCTTTAAATACGATTGAATGACAGAAACGATTTCCACATCTACTTGTTGCATCACTTCTTGTACTTCTTTCGTTCCCATATCACGCTCTTCTTGAATTAATTTAATCATGAGCTGATGTTCTTTTCTAAATTCTAATATGCTATATAGTGCTCTATGTACATTTTCAAAAAATGAAATATCTGAACGAATTGCATTTTCTGCAACTTGCTTCATCTCTGTAATTAAATTAGAAATAATTTCACCAAATAGTTCTTCTTTATTTTTGAAAAAAGTATAAATCGTTCCTTTTCCTACATTCGCTAACTTCGCAACTTGATCCATCGTTGTTGCTTTATAACCGAACGCTGAAAAAGACTTTGTTGCAGCTTCAATAATAGAACGTTTTCGATCTATCGCCACATCGTCACCTCCAAAAATGACCAATTGGATAATATAGTCAATCAGTACATCTTTGATATTACCACACGCTTACATTCTATACAAGTTCTCTTTTTTATTATTCCCAGTATAAAAAAATTCCAGTCAATCTATATAATACTGTCATAGTGTATCAGAAAAAAAGGAGAAAGGAAAAGATGTTCTTCAGATATAATTTTTATGAACACCTTTTTCTTATTTCAGTTTAGAAAGCTTAATTTTGTCTAAACTAGAATTCAATATGTCCTTCCTTTTCCTTTCACTCTGACAATTTTCTTCTACAGTTAAACCTTACCTAACAACAACAAAATTCCTCTTTTTCTAATAAACAAATAAAAAAACAAGAAAATCCTTACATTTAATAGTAATATAGAAAGTAGACAGATTTATAAAAATAGTGGAGGCTTTTTCAGTCATGATGCGTGCGCTTCGTTTAAATATAAGGCAAGCTTTTTGTAATCGTGTTTCTTTAATTATTATGTTTAGTGGATTAGCTCTTATTTCTATTTATCATTATTATTATGTAATTCGTTATTTAGGAGACGCAACGAATGGGGCTATAGCAACTGCTTTTAAATGGATCGGGTTTCGTAATAATGAAATGGATATTTATTTATTATTAATGCCTGTTATTGCAAGTTTACCATTTAGTACGAGTTATAATTCCGATAAATCCGATGGTTTCAAAACTTTTATAAGTAAGGAAATTTCCCTATTCTCGTATTCCTTTACAAAGTATATCGTTACATTTTTCTGCGGTGGATTTCTTTATACTTTACCGTTCATTCTTTCTTTATTACTTTGCAAATTAACAATTCCAAATGGAGATCCAACTGTCGGTACTAGCATGATAAATGGCAACGGAATGTTCGCAGAGTTATATTTCTCTTCTCCCATCACTTATATTTATCTATATATTGGGATTAATTTTTTATTCGCTGGTTTAATGGCCCTCTTAGGTTTAGCAGCGTCCACATGGTCACAAAAGGATTACATGGCACTTCTATTCCCATTAGCAGTTACTTCCATTCCTTTCGTCCTGCTAAATACAATATTCCCTACAATAGGCGGAGCACCTATTCACTTATATGATCCAAAACAACCATTACACGGGATGTCACCATACATTTTACAATGTACATTTTTCTTCCTTGTCAGCTTATTTATGTACATAAAAGGATTACAACGGGACAAAAAAAGATATATGAGAAGACTTCAAAAACGAGATCGATGTAGAAAAGCTTTTCAGCCATTGTAAAAACCTAATTTCCTCACGTTATCTTGGAAATTAGGTTTTTTTATTCATTTACGGCGTACCAGCCAATCCCCACAAAATAACAACAGCCGCAAAATAAATTGCTTTAATAGCTACCACTAAACATAATGCAATAATTGCATATTTACTTAATTCTCTTCTTGCACCGATTAAAGTAAAAATAACCGCCAAACTAAACGTTATATAGGAAGATGCTGTATGTATTAAGTTATACGTAATGTCTAAACTTTGAGTAAGCCCTGTTACATCAGCTACAAATTGGAGCATCACGATCGTACTAAAAAAAATTGCAAGCCGATTCATTAACTTTCCATTTAACCATGCTTGCATCTTTAACCTCCTCATTATAAAAACTGAATTTTTAATCAATTTTAACATGATTTTTACAGAAAAAGAACGCTTAGTATATTTCTAAGCGTTCTTTCTCGACTATTTAAGAAGCCTTCTTCAAATCAATTTGAACAAGTACTGGATCGTGGTCACTTACACGTCCATGTTCTTTCATAATGTTTGAGTTTAAGTGTACAGGGTCTACAATTGTGTGCGGTGCGATGTTGTTTGTTACTAAAATATGATCTAGCACTTGTGCGTTACCTTCATGAATGTACGTGTAGCGGTTCTCTTTCGGCACTGTGTTTAACATATCTTTTAATATCGTTCCCTCTAGTGCTTCTAAAGGTTTAGAGAATTCAAAGTCATTCATATCACCTAATACAACAACTGGTGCATTTGTATTCTTTTCTTGAATACCTTGTACGAAATGATTCACTTCTTGTGCTAATTGAACTCGTTTTTCTTCACTCTTTAATACGAGCGGCTGCACTTTTCCAAATGGCGTTGCATCTCCTAGTTTTGAGTTTAAGTGATTTGAAATGACAACAACGTTTTGTCCTTGGAATGTAAATTCTGCAGCTAACGGTTTACGTGTACTTTCAAATAAAGGATTTTCGTCTCCAATACGAACTACATTTTTATCTAGTAACTTCGGTACTGTCGCTAATTTCACACGAGATGGGTTATAGAAGAAACCGACGCGAATATTCGCTCCAGGTGCCCCGCCGTCTTGATTGTTGTTCGGCGCAATTTCTACATACTCATACTTCGGTCCACGAATTTCTAATACAGCATCAATGATACGTTTTGCGCTTAAAGATGCATCAGTCGTACCGTCATTGATTGCTCCATTATTATCTTGCATCTCTTGTACACCGATAATATCAGGCATTTTTAAATTATATTTAATAGAATAAGCTAACGCTTTCACTTTTTCATCTGTTGTTTCTTTTTTGTTCGCTGAGAAGTTTTCAATGTTATATGTAGCAACTGTTAACTTATCAAGACGCGGCTGAATATTTGCCCCTACTTGCTTAAATCCGCCGTCCACTACAGATGGTAATTCCGTTACTGGCGAAATGCGGAACGAACCGTAGTCATATCCTACTACGCCTGTTATATCTCCAGTGAACGTATCGCCTACTTTCGCGACATAATCACGAGGTACTTTTACAGAAAGGCGCTCTGGATTTAATTGCTCTTTATCTAATAAAGGTGTACCATACTTCGTTACTACTTTATCTCCGCCATTTTTTACTGTTACATATAAATTACCGTTTTTCTGCGGAGCGATAATTTTTGGTGTTGGTATCGTAACGCGCATACCTTCTACACTTTCATAAAAGTCGATTGCATCTTCATTTGGATCAAATAGACCGAATGCATCATTATCGATAATTTGATCAGGGATTTTTACACCGTTTTCTCCTAATACAATCGGCGCTGGTAAAGGTTGCTCTTTTGCGATTACAGCAACGCGACTCGCCTTAATTTCCGTCGTCGTTAAGTCTGTCTCAAATCGCTCTGCATATCCAGGTCCAACATATTCTTCTACTTCTCCATCAACTTGGACAAGATCTCCTACTGCTACATTCGCATCTTTTTTGTATACGTAAATACCTTCAGAAGTAGCTGGATCATTATCCGGCTGATTATCTTCTATATAAAAACCATTTTTATCAAGCGCTGTGACAACGCCCTCCACATTGTTTACTTTCTTCCCATTGTAAGGAGAAATATGTGATTTCCCTTGAATATCATGAATACGAACTGGTTCATTTGTTACGATTATAAATGAAAATGTCGAAACTGCTGAAGAAGTAAGCCCTTCTTTTTCAGCGATTGCTTTCACTACACTATTTTCATTCACTACAATTTGTCCTTTATAACGAACATTTTTATTTGTAGGATTAGAGCCATCTAACGTATAGTAGATTGTTGCTCCTTCTGTATTCGTTGTTAATGTTACTGCTGTTCCTTTTGCGACTTCCCCACCATTTGGTGATGCCACTACATCGCTAACGCGGTTTTGTTCTTCTCCTTGAAACTTATGAGCTGTTACTGATTTTAAACCTGGGCTACCGAAATATAACTCAAGCGTCCCTGTCAACCTAACTTTCTTTCCGATATTTTCAGGATGGTCTTTCACATTTACTGCCGATCTCACATCGCCTTTTGGCAATTGAACAGGCATGATTTTGTCTGGATTCGTTTCGTTTGGCGAATCGGCAATTGCCACGTTTGTGTCGTCAAACTTAGCCGGATCT
The DNA here is from genome assembly GCF_003315125.1 of Bacillus sp. DB-2. Lineage (NCBI taxonomy): Bacteria > Bacillati > Bacillota > Bacilli > Caryophanales > Bacillaceae > Bacillus > Bacillus sp. DB-2. Next base: position 31,322 of record NZ_QNRN01000005.1, read on the forward strand.
TTCGTGTATTTAGAAGGACTTTGCGTATACCCAACGATATATCCTTCCACTATCCCCTTCGTTTTCCCTTGCTGCTTAAATACTTGAATTGCTTTTTCTACTGACATAGAAGTAGTTTCTTCCGCCTGCGCTAAAGTTCCAGTAAATGAAAGCAATAACATCAATGATAAAAAGACACTTAATAATTTCTTCACAGCCATTTCCCTCTCCCTAATTCATATTTTCTCAGCATTTCTATCATATCAAATGATTCGTTATATAGAACTATATTTCGACAAGTTTTACACAAAATTTATTTAATTTACAAGTTTTCAAACTATAATACAAAATAATAATTTTACACCTTCTACGAATGCGCTCTATAATGTTAGAGAGAGAAAACAGAAAATATAGAAATTTAATTGGCATGTAAAATAGATTCATTTGAATAGGAGTGATTGGATGGAAGTGCAAATAGAAACATACCGCGCAGCTATGAATGGAACATTAGAACGTCATTTTTCAGATATGATTGCTGTTATACCAACTAAAATTACAATTGAACAGTTAAAACAGCGGCTAGAAACTATCTCTACTAAAGTTGATGAGTTGAAAATTGTTTATAGTGATGAGATAAGCCTTATTGTCGAGTTACATATGGATGAAAAAATCATACCGTATGAACTGCATATTGATGAGGCGAATGACCCAGAAGAATATAAAATGTACAATAGACAAGATTCTACAATCGTAGATCGTAATTTTGAAGATGCTGCTTATGGCACTGAAATTTTCACTCGTACGCTATTTGTAGGCGATGTGCTGGGCTGCTTTTTCCAGCAGTTACAGTTTCTATGGAACCTCGCCCCAGACTTGTTATTTGTAATCGATTCAAGTGCCGCAATGAAAGTGATATCTAGAAGCTATATTGAATATCACGTTGAAAATGAATTATTACCTGACATTCCTGACTTGTATGTTATTCATTCCGTTTATGAAGACGATAAAGAAGGTGAGCCTACGCAATATTGGTTTCATACACACGGCCTTTTAAGAGCAGGCGTAACAGAAATAGAATTAATTATTCCAAATCGTATTTCTTCCTATTACGGCATTGGTGATCTCTTTCAAACATTTGCTAATAATGCCGTTGAGAATGGACAAGTCCCTATGAATGAGCCTATCGTTATCGCGCATAGTCAGCAAGGTTCTATACATACAGTAGCTGTTCCATGGGAAAAAGGATTATCTTATATTGGGCATAAAACGAGTATGGATCAATTATCTTCAATCGAGGATGAAGAAGTGAAACTACAACCAATAGATGCACAAAACGTATTTCTTGGCGGGATGGATGACCGAGATGAATACCATCAATCTCCATCCGTTCTCTTATTCAAGTTTAATACTTCAGAAGAATATATTGAAAGTTTTTTCAAAGAACACGAGGAAGCTACAGGGCTCATGTTCTATAAAACAAATAGTGAAACTGATCGTATGGCTTATAATGCGAAGAATACTTTCGGGTATTTCAGCAACATTTTTCACATTGAACAATCAAATGAAGATTTTCGTTTCCTCGCTAAGTTTGGTGTCTCCTACGAAGAAGGAAAAAGTGAACATATGTGGTTTGAAATGCAAAACATTACCGAAGATTTCATTCAAGGAATACTCATTAATGAACCATATTTTATAGAAGATATGAGTGAAGGAAATAGTTATCATTTAGATTTTGATAACTTAACAGAGTGGGTTATTTATGCAGGAGATGCCGTTATAAAGCCAAATAACTTATATATGTTTATTGGTGAATAAGTATTTTATATAATAAACAAAACGCCTTCAATATAATTGAAGGCGTTTTGTTTGAAATATTTTAATGTGCGACTAATTTAGTCTCCATTACTTTCTCTAAATGAAATAACACACGTTTCGCCGCTAACTCACCTTGCTCAATACAAGCCGGAAGACCAGAACCAGCGTAAGAACTACCTGCCAAATACACACCTGGCAATTCTTCCTCCATAAATGTTGTGAGCTTTTTCATTCGCTCTTTATGGCCTACTGTATATTGAGGCATGGCTTCTTTCCAGCGGCTTACAATTGTAAACTCTGGATCCTCTGTAATATCCATTGTCTTTTGTAAGTCTTCGAGTACGAGCTGCACAATTTCTTCGTCAGTTTGTTCAACAATCGCTTCATCACCTGGGCGTCCGACGTAACAGCGAAGAAGCGTTTTTCCTTCTGGCGTTGTATGTGGCCATTTTTTATGTGTCCACGTACACGCTGTAATTGTATAATCACTATTTCTTGATACGACAAATCCGGTACCATCAATATCACTCTGAATTGCAGACTTTGGGAAAGCAAGTGCCACGTTTGCAACTGATGTAGACGGAATGTTACGGAAGAAACGAAACTGCTTATACTGCGCAAACATAGATGGCAATACTTTATGCGGCGTCGCAACTACAATCGCGTCTGCTTCCATTTCTTTTCCGTTACTAAGCGTAATCGTATAACTATCACCAAGTTTTGCAACCTTTTCGATACGAGTTCCCTTCATTACCATATCATTAGGAATCTTCGTTTCAAGAGATTCTACTATAGATTCTAAACCCGTTTTCACAGTTTTAAAGATTCCTTTTTTCAATTCAGCCTTCTCTTGCTTTGGAGCGAGCGTACGCATACCGAGTGAAATACTACGGTGCTCCTGTTCAATTTGATAAATTTGAGGGAATGTTGACATTAAACTCATTTCATCAATATCCCCTGCATAAATACCAGATAATAATGGCTCAATTAAATTTTCAACAACTTCATTTCCAAGGCGATGCCTGAAAAACTGCCCGAGTGATTGATCAGAAACTGGTTTTGATCTAGGCATTAATAAATCAAAACCAGCTCTTAGTTTACCAATTGGGGAGAACAATCCGGAAAATAGAAACGGCGTAATTTGCGTTGGAATTCCCATCATTGAACCGCTCGGCATTTTATGTAACCGATTGTTTACGAGAACGAACGATTGACCGGCCTTATTATTTACAAGTTCAGCATCAAGTCCTAATTCTTTCACTAATTTAGCTGCGCTCTCTTTTCTTGCTAAGAAAGAATCAGGACCGCGTTCAATTGTAAATCCATCTTTTTGAACGGTTTGAATTTTCCCGCCAAGTTTACCAGACGCTTCTATAAGCAATGCATCTATCGGCAAGTTTTTTTCACGAATTTCTTTTTGTAAGTTATACATTGTTGTCAATCCTGTGATGCCACCGCCGATGATCACAACTTTTTTCCTCAAGTAAGCTCCCCCTTTCTACTTACATTACAGATTCTTTTTTCTTTAATACAACATCTGCTAAACAGTCGATAAATGCGTCCGATGCGTTTGGCATTTCTGGACGATAATATTTCGCGCCAATTTCATCCGTTACCACTTTACACTCAAAGTCATTGTCATATAAAACTTCTAAATGTTCCGCAACAAATCCAACTGGTGCATATACGAATGAATTGTAGCCGTGCTTTTCATTTAATTCTCTCGTTAAATCTTGTACATCTGGACCAATCCAAGGATCTGGTGTATTTCCGGCACTTTGCCAGCCAACTGCATAATTTGCTACTTCAGCACCACGTGCAATATAGTCAGCTGTTTCGTTTAATTGATCTGGATATGGATCGCCGAGTGCGATAATTTTTTCTGGTAAGCTATGTGCAGATACGATTAACACTGCTTTTTCACGTTCTGCTTCTGACATACCGTTATATATACCTTTCACTGCATCGACCCAATACTGAATAAATTTCGGTTCTTTGTACCAGCTATCGATGCCGTGAATTGTTAAGTTCCCAAGTTTTCCTGCTTCTTCTTGCGCTCGTCCTACATACGACTTCACGCTAAAAGTAGAATAGTGAGGGGCAAGAACGAGTGCAATTGCATCTTCTATTCCATCTTTATGCATAGCTTGTACTGCATCTTCAATGAACGGTTCAATATGTTTTAAACCAAGATACATGTGGTACTCTACTTCATCTTGAACTTCATTTAAACGCGTTTCTAACTTTTTAGCTTGCTCTAATGTAATAGTAGCTAAAGGAGAAATACCACCAATTGCACGGTAACGCTCTGTTAAATCTTCTAGCATTTCAGGACTTGGCTTTCTTCCTCTGCGAATATGTGTATAGTAACGTTCAATATCTTCTTCTTTATATGGCGTTCCGTATGCCATTACAAGCAAACCAATTTTCTTTTTCATACAGACAATCTCCTTTACTTCGCTAACTGTTCTTTAGAGTACTCATGAATAAATGTAGTTAAGCGTTTTAATGTATCTGGATTTACTTCTGGGAATACGCCGTGACCTAAGTTAAAGATATAACCTGGCTGCTTCATCCCTTGATCTAAAATACCTTTTACATGTTCTTCAATAACAGGCCAAGGTGCTAATAAGAATGAAGGATCCATATTTCCTTGTACCGCCTTGTGAACACCACGTGCGCGTGCTTCTTCGATCGGTAAGCGCCAATCTAAACCTACTACATCAAGCGGTAAGTCGTGCCATTCATTCACTAAATGTGCAGCACCTACGCCGTGCATAATCATTGGAACACCCACCTTACGAACTTCTGCAAAAATACGCTCCATCGCTGGTTTAATAAATATGCGGTAATCCGCTACATTTACTGCTCCAACCCAAGAATCGAAAATTTGAACCGCTTTTGCTCCTGCATTAATTTGCGCTTTTAAATATGTAATAACCATATCTGCAAGCTTATCCATTAAAGCGAACCAAGCTTTCGGCTCTGCATACATAAACGCTTTCGTATTATGATAATTACGAGAAGGACCGCCTTCAATCATATAGCTCGCTAACGTAAATGGAGCTCCTGAAAAACCGATTAACGGTACATCTAACATTTCTGTCGTTAATAAACGAATTGTATCTAGTATGTAAGGTACGTCATCTTCTGGATTGATTTCCCCTAATTTTTCTACGTCTTGTAAAGAACGGATTGGATTATCGATAACTGGACCAATGCCAGATTTAATTTCCACATCAACACCAATTGCAGGTAGTGGTGACATAATATCTTTATAAAGAATTGCTGCGTCTACGTTATATTGATCAACTGGCAACTTTGTAACGTAAGCGCACAACTCTGGATTATGTGTAATTTCAAATAAAGAATAGTTCTCTTTTATCTTTCTATATTCCGGCTGTGAACGACCTGCTTGACGCATATACCATGCTGGTACATACTCTGTACGTTCCCCCCTACATGCTTTTAAAAATGTCTCATTTATAGTTCTTACCAAGACCCTAGCTCCCTTCCTTACCAATGCTTTTTCTTTAAATATGCTCTATTCCGATATTTATCTTTTTTTACTATACAGCTTGTAAAAACAAAATGCATAACATTATGTACGTTGTTCATTAAATTGACACAAACGTTCGTAAAAACGTTTACTATTTTCACAACATTCTTATTATAGCACAGAGAAAAACTACGGTTTAGCTACTTTTGACTTTTCTCCTTCACGGTTCGTTTGTGTGTTATATGGCACAACGTAAAAACTTGGTTTTGAGAATATATTAATAAACTTTTCCTCATATTTCCCTGTTCCTTTTGCCGTTCCAACGTGAGTATGAATTCCTTTTTCAACTTTATAAATCCGGTACATAATTCTCTCATCAGGAAGCGGCGTCCAGCTTAGTTTCATTGCAAATAAACCGAAAGGACTAAATGCTAGTTTTGCTTCCACGTTTTGAATCTTATCTAAACGAATTGGCAGTCCAATTGTTTCAACACCTTTTGGCCTATGAAAACTCGCTTTATCTTGTATATTTGCTTTCGTTAAAATCTTTTTAAATAACATCGTTGCAGATGCATTTCCATCTTGTAATTGATGCTCTTTATCGGTGCGGTCATAGCCAATCCAAACTGCACCTACTAAATTCGGTGTATATCCAACGAACCACATATCACGCGCACCATTGTCATCATTCGGCAGTGAAGTTGTGCCTGTTTTTCCAGCTAAAGCTCCACTATATACGCCAGCTTTCGCCGTACCTTCTTTCACAACTCCTTCAAGCATCTTTGTCATATACCATGCCGTTTGCTTCGAAAAGACTTTCGTTTCAGCTTTTGATGATTCTCCAATGACTGCTCCGTGTCTATTTAATACTTTATCGATAACGTGCGGTTCGATAATATTCCCGTTTGCTAAAAAAGATCGGTACATTTTTACAAGATCAAATGGAGACACACCATTTTTCAGCCCGCCAAGTGCTGTGCTTAAACCTGAGTCCGCAATATGAACATTCCCTTTCTCTAAATATTGCTTTCCCTCATCTACCCCTAATTCATTTAATAAAGATACAGCTGGCACATTTGCTGATTCTAATACCGCATCGTACATCGTCATCTCTTTCGTATACTCATGATTATAATTTCGAGGTTCATAACCTTCAAACGAACTTTTTTCATTCGTTAATAAAGAATATGGATTATATTTCTTCGTCTCAAGTGCAGGTCCATATACGATAAGCGGCTTTAAAACAGAACCAGGCTGCCGCTTTGCAAAAACGCGATTAAGCCCTCTCGGAACATACTCTCTTCCGCCAATCGCGGCTTTAATTCCGCCAGTCTGATTATCCATTAATAAAAATGCACCTTGCGCCCCGTTTTCTTTACCAGGGAAATTTCTCGCATCTTGAAACTGGTTATATGCTACCTTTTGAACTTTTTCATCCATCGGTACGACAAACGTATATCCTCCGCGCAGTACTTCTTGATGCGATAAACCATATAAACGCGCCGCTTCATCTATAACCATATCGATATACGGCATATATGCGAGTTCACGTTCATCTGAATTTTTATAAAGAGCGATTGTTTTCCCTTGGTAACGAACACTATCTTCCGCTGTTAAATAGCCTTGTTTATGCATAAGTGACAAAACAAGATCACGGCGCCCTTTACTCTTTTCTAGGGATAAGTACGGTGAATAGCCATTTGGCGCTTTCGGAAGCCCTGCAAGCATAGCTCCCTCTTCCACTGTTAAATCTTCTACATTTTTATTAAAATACAACTTTGCTGCCGCTTGAATACCATATGCCCCATGACCGAAATAAATATGATTCATATACATTTCAAGAATTTGCTGCTTCGTATATTTTTGCTCTAATTGAAGAGAAATTGCGACCTCTTTCAATTTACGCGTAAATGTTTTTTCGCGAGTTAAAAAGACATTTTTAGCTAGTTGCTGCGTAATCGTACTACCGCCTTCTACCTTCTCTCCAGCTAACGCGTCTTTATAAAGCGCCCGAAATATAGAAGGGTAATCAATTCCTTGATGCTCATAAAAACGAGAATCTTCCACAGCAATAAATGCTTGCTGCACGTACTTTGGAATTTCTTCAATCGGCACGAGCTCTCTATTTTCTACATATAACTTCGTAATTTCTTTTCCTTTCTGGTCAACGATACGTGATGAAGAGTGGAAAACAAGCTGCTTTTCATCCATCATATAGCCACCAGTTAACACAATAAGTTTATAGAGTACAATCGCTACTACGAACGTTGCTATCCCGCCTAATAAAGTCCACTTTGCTTTCTTCATACATCGGCCTTCTTTCCAAATGATGGTACATTTATTATTTGAAAAAGAAGTATCTTTATGTATATAATCTTCGAAGTTTTTTAAGAGAATTGATATAATAGAGACAAACCATAAAGGGGGCATTAAAATGAAGGCTATTATTTCATACGAAACACCTCTAGAACAAGCACATTTCACTGCAAAAAATAACGAAAAAGATATGTTTTATAAAGAAAATACTGAAGAATCTGTGGAATCCACACTTCAGTATGACGTATTAGACGCTGTTGGAGAATTTAAAGGACAACCTGGCTACATCGTTTGTAACAACATTTCTGTAACAGACGAAGGTCGCCCAGTATTTGAAAACCGTTTTAAAAACCGTGCTGGTCTAATCGAAAATGAGCCTGGCTTCCAAGCAATCCGTGTTCTTCGCCCATTAAGTAACGATACATATGTCATCTTAACGATGTGGGAAACTGAGCAAAACTTTAAAGACTGGACGGAATCACGTTCATTCGAAAACGCTCATAAAAAACGTCCTGCACAAGCAGAGGGACAAGCTCAGGCTCAGGCGCATCCACATGCAGAACAGCAAAAAAGCATTTTCTCTCGCCCGTCGTTCGTGACTACTTTTGATGTGTTAGTTTAATTTTCGGAGTTCGGAGTCGGCGGTATATGAAATTATATCGGCGATTTTTCGAATATATCGACTTATCGACAAATCACGACACAAATAAAGGAAACACCATTACACGGTGTTTCCTTTTTCTTTGTACCAATTATATATGCGAAGCGCGTCTTCTTTTCGCATATGCTTCACTTCATAACCGCGCCCAGCTACCGCTACAGGAGTAGTACATAATTCATCTTTCCTTTGAAAATACGATTGATTATAGCCCACTGCTTGAACATGTCTTCGTCGCATCATTCCTGTATATTTCGCAAAATCACGGTACACGACCGTTAGTTGATTTTCTCTTATTGCATAGCCGCCACTTTTATATCTAGCATACGCAAGTAACGAAAACACGATAAATAACGGTAAAAGAACAAATAAAGTGATATATTGTTTAAAATATATACTCACGCCGACAATTGGAACCGTGAGCATGATACTTATTAACCAGCCTATAATGAAATAACGACGCAACGCTGTTTTTGGTAAGTGAACGATCTCCTCTTCGATTTCATAAGGTAACTCTAAATATGTGAGCAGGTGCTGTACATCTTTTTTCTTCATAAAAGGATGCAGCATCACTTCGTTACTTGCTGCTCCAATACTTTGAATTGCTTCCACTTCAACAGCACAATAACCAAATGGTTGGCGAAAAATACCTTCTTTCACAGTAATCGCTTGAATGCGGTGCAATTTTAAGACAAACTCTTTCTTTTCAAATAACCCTTGAACGATACAAATCTCTTCCCCTTTTCGCTCAATTTTAAAGTTTGCATATTTTAACACATATCCCGCCGTAGAAACAATCCATGAAATCGCCATTAAAATTACTGCAATTACAATTAGTTTATAGACACCATTCCCCATCACATACACTTCTATTTTATTTGTGAACCTTTCCGGAAGAACAAAATTAAACTTTGTGTAAAGAAGTACTAGTCCAGAAAACACTAGTCCCAACCGACCAGATGTAATCGCTGCTGCTAAAACTTCTTTCGATGTTAACTGATAAACCCTCTTGCTTTCTTCCTCTTCTATTTCTTCATTTACAGTAACTTCTTTCTTATGTAATAAAGAGATTAAATGTTTTGCCTCGTCTTCTTTAATACCAGCTAACATCACTTCTGGCTCACTACCGCCACCCGCTACTTCTATGTTTAACTTCGTAAGCCCAAGTAATTGATAAATAACGTTAGAAGACGTACTAATATTTTGCACACGGTCTTTATTTAAATAACTTTCCTTCTTCACAAAAACACCGTGTTTTATATGTAAAATATTATTCTCAATCCAGTACACTTTGAAATACCATTTGATTGCTGAAAAAATAGCCATAATGAATAAAACAAACAAAAGGAAAAGATAAAATAAATACCAAGGTTCCACTTGTTCGTCAGGTTTAAATAAAACAAGAATAATAAGTGGCAACAAACTCGCAACCCTAATACCTAATAAAATCGTGATCGGATGTTGCCTCTTATACATCCTCATCACTCACTTTCGCAAGTTCTCCAATTTGCCTTTTCAATTGTTCTGCTTCTTCTTTCGTTAAACCAGGAATACTATGAGAAGTTGCCGCTGTTGAAATATGTAATTCTGCTAAATTATACTTTCTCATAATTGGTCCTTGCTCAATCGTTACGTGCTGCACGCGGATCATCGGAATAAGTACGCGCCTCACAACGAACATTCCCTTTTGAATCTCAATCTCTTCTTCATTTAATCTGTAACTATAATAACGTTGACGTAAATTTGGAAATACAAAATAGTCGAGTGGTATGTATATAACTGCTCCTGTCACTAACAATCCAAACAACCAGCCCCACCAGTTAAAGTTAATCATAAAAAAGAAATACGCAATTACGACTGCTAGTATAACTGCCGCCCCAATTAAAGCATGAATTCTCCACACTTTTAGCATATTAGAATGAATCTCCCTCTCTAACGGCTGCATCTCATCACTCCAATTATATGAATTTATTAATTATATATTAGTTGTTATATACAGTTTTGTAAAATTATAGTTTCTTACATTGTGTCGAGCATTTCTTTAAAATCCCCTTCATTAATCGAATAAACATAAAGAAAGAAGAAGCAATAGCATCTCTTCTTTCTACAAATCATTTCTTCTATAATAGCTTTATTATTAAATATAAATTTCTTCTTTCCAACTACTAGATTTTGATTTGACCACAATTAAATTTTCACTTTCCCATTTTAATGTGCCTAAAAATCTTGAATACACCATTTCGTTACCTACCTCTTCCACCAATAATTGATCGCGAATCTTTAAACCCTTTTCATCGTACACCTCACATCGTAGTTGAAAACCTTTAACACGATGAATTCCTTTTAATATCGCTATCTTCTTACGGCTTGGGCTTTTTTTAGGTGTCTTTCCTACTAAAAATATCCCTTCATAGTTTCGTTTCACAATTTCTCCCAAAGACTCTTCGACATACTTTCTAACAATAGGTGGTGAGAGAGTAGAGTTTTCTTCAAGTCCGGGGATAACATATTGATGTACTAATTTACAAAACTCATTGTATTTCTCTTCAACTGAATCAAGTGTTAAAAATTCCATAAAATCGTAAGGAACATATACACAAATTTCACCTAAAGCTCTATTCACTTTATATGAAATATCAGTATTTTCATTAGCTAAACAATAGACAGTAACTTGCTCAATCTCTCCCAATCCCATTTCAAACTCGTTAATTTTCTTTGAGAAAATTAACTCAAAAATCCTAATTTCATGCACACGCGAATAATGTTTTTTAGGACGTTGTTTTTTCCAATCATAAAATTTTACTCCGAGCACTATAATTCACTCCTTTTAATAAAAAACACTACGAAAATAGTGTAATCTTTTACTTTCATAGCTTCACACATTCATTATATTAAAAATAAAGCTAGTTTTTTATAATTTTTTTGATATAATTACTTACGGGAAAAGGGAAGACATTTATCTTCCCTTGTGTTTTTATTTGCATCTAGTACTTTTGCTAGATGCTTTTTTTTATGCTAAAAAGGTACCCTCAAATACTTTGAGGATACCTTTCCACTTTTATTATCTCTGTTGTTTTCTACCTAATACGAGTAACCCAAAACTCATCATTATAAGAAGTGCTCCCATATATGGTTCCACAGGCATTTTCTGTCCTGTCTTCGGTAATTCTTTTTCAGGCTTCTCTGGATTCGTTGTTCCAGGTTCCTCCGGATTTGTTGTTCCAGGCTTCTCTGGATCTGTTGTTTCCGGTTTTTCTGGATCTGTTGTTCCAGGCTTCTCTGGATCTGTTGTTTCCGGTTTTTCTGGATCTGTTGTTCCAGGCTTCTCTGGATCTGTTGTTCCAGGTTTCTCTGGATCTGTTGTTCCAGGTTTCTCTGGATCTGGTTTTTCTGGACCTGGTGGTGCTAATTGACTCAATTCGTTTAATACTTCTAATTGAACTGAATTTATCATTCCTTTTGTAATTTCAAATGGAATTGGATTAGTTAATTTTTCATATCCTTTTGGTGCTTCTACTTCTACAAGTGTGTAGTTACCTACAGATAGATCTGAGACTTTTGCTTTTCCTTCTTTATCTGTTGTTACTCTCGCTACTACTTTACCTTTTTCATCATGAACTTCAAACACAGCTCCTGATAATATATTCTTGCTTTCAGCAGCCATTTTTGTAATTTCCACTGAACCTTTGTCTAACTGTTCATTCTCTACTTTCAATGATAAAACTTTCGTCATACCTTTTGTAATTTCGAATGATACTGGTTCTGTTAGTTCTTTGTAACCTGGTAAGCTTTCTTTCTCTACTAATTTGTACTTACCTACAGATAAATCTGAAATTGTTGCTTTTCCTTCTTTATCTGTCGTTACTTCTGTTACTACTTTTCCTTGCTCATCTTGCACTTCGAAGACTACGCCTTCTAATGCTTTTTGGTTCTCTTTATCTACTTTTGTAATTTCTAC
>NZ_QNRN01000005.1:43556-343104 GCF_003315125.1 Bacillus sp. DB-2
ACTTCTGTTACTACTTTTCCTTGCTCATCTTGCACTTCGAAGACTACGCCTTCTAATGCTTTTTGGTTCTCTTTATCTACTTTTGTAATTTCTACTGAACCTTTGTCTAATAGTTCATTCTCTACTTTCAATGATAAAACTTTCGTCATACCTTTTGTAATTTCGAATGATACTGGTTCTGTTAGTTCTTTGTAACCTGGTAAGCTTTCTTTCTCTACTAATTTGTACTTACCTACAGATAAATCTGAAATTGTTGCTTTTCCTTCTTTATCTGTCGTTACTTCTGTTACTACTTTTCCTTGCTCATCTTGCACTTCGAAGACTACGCCTTCTAATGCTTTTTGGTTCTCTTTATCTACTTTTGTAATTTCTACGTTACCCTTGTCTAACATTTCGTTTTCTACTGTTAAAGTAAGAGATTTTGTCATGCCTTTTTCAATTTGGAAAGTAATCGGATCTACTAATTGCTTATATCCTTTTGGTGCTTTTACTTCTACCAACTTGTATGTTCCAACTGATAAATTAGTAACTTGTGTGTGTCCTTTTTTATCTGTCGTTATTTTAGCGACTACTTGTCCTGCTTCGTCTTGAATCTCAAATACTGCATCAGCTAAAGCATCTTTATTTTCTTTGTCTACTTTTGTAATTTCTACATTTCCTGTATCCACTAATTCATTTTCGACAGTTAATTGTAATGCTGTTACTCTACCTTTTTCAATTTCGAATGAAATTGGTTTTTCTAGCGGTTTGTATCCAGCTGGTGTTTCTACCTCCACCAACTCATACTTTCCAATAGATAAATCTGAAACGTTTGCCTTTCCATCTTTATCCGTTTTTACTTTTGTTACTACTTTCCCTTTTGAATCACGTACTTCAAATACAACACCTTCTAATGGTGCTTTACTATCTTTGTCTATTTTCGTGATTTCAACATTCCCCGTATCCACCATTTCGTTTTCTACAGTGAACGCTAGAGATTTTGTCATACCTTTTGTAATTTCAAATGGTACCGGCTTTTCTAATTTTTTGTATCCTGGTAAGCTCTCTACTTCTACCAGCTTGTACTTTCCTACAGATAAGTCTGAAACGTTTGCTTTTCCTTCCTTATCTGTTGTTACTTTTGTTACTACTTTGCCAGTTTCGTCTTGAACTTCGAAGACTACACCTGCTAACGATACCTTATTATCTTTATCTATCTTCGTTATCTCTACATTTCCCGTATCTACCATTTCATTTTCTATTTTTAATGATAGAACTTCTGTCATACCTTTTTTAATTTCAAATGATACTGGTTCTGCTAACTTTTTGTAACCTGGTAAGCTTTCTTTCTCTACTAATTTGTACTTTCCTACAGATAAATCTGAAATTGTTGCTTTTCCTTCTTTATCTGTCGTTACTTCTGTTACTACTTTGCCTTGCTCATCTTGCACTTCAAAAACTACGCCTGCTAATACTTTTTGGCTGTCTTTATCTACTTTTGTAATTTCTACTGAGCCTTTATCTAACTGCTCATTTTCTACTTTCAGTGATAGGAATGTCGTCATACCTTTTGTAATTTCGAATGATACTGGTTCTGTTAATTCTTTGTATCCTGGTAAGCCTGCTTTTTCTACTAATTTGTACTTGCCTACAGATAAGTCTGAGATTTTTGCTTTTCCTTCTTTATCTGTCGTTACTTCTGTTACTACTTTTCCTTGCTCATCTTGTACTTCGAAGACTACGCCTTCTAATACTTTTTGACTGTCTTTATCTACTTTTGTAATTTCTACTGAACCTTTATCTAACTTTTCGTTCTCTACTTTCAATGATAGGACTTCTGTCATACCTTTTTTAATTTCGAACGATACTGGTTTCGCTAGTTTTTTGTATCCTGGTAAGCTTTCTACCTCTACTAGCTTATATTTCCCTACTGATAAATCTGAAATTGTTGCTTTTCCATCTTTATCTGTTGTTACTTTTGTTACTACTTTATCTTTTTCATCTTGCACTTCGAAAGTTACGCCCGCTAATACTGCGCCACTTTCTTTGTCCACTTTTGTAATTTCTACTGAACCTTTATCTAACTGTTCGTTCTCTACTTTCAATGATAGGACTTCTGTCATACCTTTTTTAATTTCGAACGATACTGGCTCTGTTAGTTTTTTGTATCCCGGTAAGCCTGCTTTTTCTACTAATTTGTACTTGCCTACAGATAAGTCTGAGACTTTTGCTTTTCCATCTTTATCTGTCGTTACTTCTGTTACTACTTTGCCTGCTTCATCTTGAACTTCAAAGACTACGCCCGCTAATACTTTTTGGCTGTCTTTATCTACTTTTGTAATTTCTACTGAGCCTTTATCTAACTGCTCATTTTCTACTTTCAGTGATAGGAATGTCGTCATACCTTTTGTAATTTCGAATGATACTGGTTCTGTTAATTTTTTGTATCCTGGTAAGCCTGCTTTTTCTACTAATTTGTACTTGCCTACAGATAAGTCTGAGATTTTTGCTTTTCCTTCTTTATCTGTCGTTACTTCTGTTACTACTTTGCCTTGCTCATCTTGTACTTCGAAGACTACGCCTTCTAATACTTTTTGACTGTCTTTATCTACTTTTGTAATTTCTACTGAACCTTTATCTAACTTTTCGTTCTCTACTTTCAATGATAGGACTTCTGTCATACCTTTTTTAATTTCGAACGATACTGGTTTCGCTAGTTTTTTGTATCCTGGTAAGCTTTCTACCTCTACTAGCTTATATTTCCCTACTGATAAATCTGAAATTGTTGCTTTTCCATCTTTATCTGTTGTTACTTCTGTTACTACTTTATCTTTTTCATCTTGCACTTCGAAGGTTACGCCCGCTAATACTGCGCCACTTTCTTTGTCCACTTTTGTAATTTCTACTGAACCTTTATCTAACAGTTCGTTCTCTACTTTCAATGATAAAACTTTCGTCATACCTTTTTTAATTTCGAACGATACTGGCTCTGTTAGTTTTTTGTATCCCGGTAAGCCTGCTTTTTCTACTAATTTGTACTTGCCTACAGATAAGTCTGAGACTTTTGCTTTTCCATCTTTATCTGTCGTTACTTCTGTTACTACTTTGCCTGCTTCATCTTGTACTTCAAAGACTACGCCTGCTAATGCTTTTTGGCTCTCTTTATCTACTTTTGTAATTTCTACATTTCCCTTGTCTAACATTTCGTTTTCTACTGTTAAAGTAAGAGATTTTGTCATACCTTTTTCAATTTGGAAAGTAATCGGATCTACTAATTGCTTATATCCTCTTGGTGCTTTTACTTCTACCAACTTGTATGTTCCAACTGATAAATTAGTAACTTGTGCGTGTCCTTTTTTATCTGTCGTTATTTTAGCGACTACTTGTCCTGCTTCGTCTTGAATCTCAAATACGGCATCAGCTAAAGCATCTTTATTTTCTTTGTCTACTTTTGTAATTTCTACATTTCCTGTATCCACTAATTCATTTTCGACAGTTAATTGTAATGCTGTTACTCTACCTTTTTCAATTTCGAATGAAATTGGTTTTTCTAGCGGTTTGTATCCTGCTGGTGTTTCTACTTCTACCAACTCATACTTTCCAATAGATAAATCTGAAACATTTGCTTTTCCATCTTTATCCGTTTTTACTTTTGTTACTACTTTCCCTTTTGAATCACGTACTTCAAACACAACACCTTCTAATGGTGCTTTACTATCTTTGTCTATTTTCGTGATTTCAACATTCCCCGTATCCACCATTTCGTTTTCTACAGTAAATGTTAAAGACTTCGTCATACCTTTTGTAATTTCAAATGATACTGGTTTTTCTAACTTTTTATAACCAGGTAAACTTTCTACCTCTACTAATTCATACTTTCCTACAGGTAAATCTGAAACATTTGCTTTTCCATCTTTATCTGTCGTTACTTTTTTCACCTCATTGCCCTTCTCATCTTGGACAACAAACGTTACTCCCGCTAACGGCGCCTTATTATCTTTATCTATCTTCGTTATCTCTACGTTTCCCGTATCTACCATTTCATTTTCTACTTTTAATGATAGTACCTCGGTCATGCCTTTTTTGATTTCAAATGATACTGGCCCTGTTAGTTTCTTATAGTCTGGTAAACTTTCAACTTCTACTAGTTTGTATTTCCCTACTGATAGGTCTGCAATTTTTGCTTTCCCATTTTTATCTGTTGTTACTTTCTTTATTACTTTTCCAGCTTCATCTTGCACTTCGAAGACTACACCTTCTAATGCTTTTTGGCTGTCTTTATCTACTTTTATAATTTCTACTGAGCCTTTATCTAACTGCTCATTTTCTACTTTCAGTGATAAGACTTCTGTCATACCTTTTGTAATTTCGAATGATACTGGCTCTGTTAATTTTTTGTAACCTGGTAAGCTTGCCGTCTCTACTAATTTGTATTTTCCTACTGATAAGTCTGAGACATTCGCTTTTCCATCTTTATCTGTCGTTACTTTTTTTACCACTTTTCCTTTTTCATCTTGCACTTCGAAGACTACGCCTTCTAATACTTTTTGACTGTCTTTATCTACTTTTGTAATTTCTAATGAGCCTTTGTCTAACTGCTCATTTTCTACTTTCAGTGATAGGACTGTCGTCATACCTTTTTTAATTTCAAATGATACTGATTCTGTTAGTTTCTTGTAACCTGGTAAGCTTTTCGTCTCTACTAATTTGTACTTTCCTACTGATAGATCTGAAACGTTTGCTTTTCCATCTTTATCTGTTACTACTTTTCTTACCACTTTATCTTTCTCATCTTGGACTTCAAATTCGACACCCGCTAATACTGCGCCGCTTTCTTTGTCCACTTTTGTAATTTCTACATTACCTTTGTCTACCATTGCATTTTCTACTGTTATTGGGAATATGCCGTCCCCTGTTACATTTACTTCGAACTCTGTTTCTTTTAATTGGTATCCTTCGGGCGCTTTCGTTTCTTTTAAAATATATTTTCCTGGTGCTAACGGTTTAGAAATTGCCTTACCGTCTTTATCTGTAACAATATGTTCAACTACTACACCGTCTTTTACTACATCAAACTCTGCATTTGCTAATGCTTTACCACCATTTTCCGAATCAATTTTCTTTAATTCAATTTGACCCTTTTGCATGGTATTTTTAATTTCAATTGTTTTTGTTTCTCCAGCTTGAAGTGTAACCTCTACCGGACTTGTTAATTTTTGATATCCTTCAGGTGCTACTTTTTCATAAATTTTATACGTTCCAGGTGCTAAAGTTTGAGGGGCTGAAAAACCTTTTTCGCCTGTTTTCAGTACTGCAACAACCTTATCCTCACTATTTCGAACTTCAAATTCGGCACCTGTTAACTCTTTATTCGGATCCTCAGCATCTATTTTATGAATAGCTACTGTACCTTCTTTTGGAGGTTCCGGCGGCGTAACCGTTACTTCATTCGATGTTAATTTCTTATCATCATAATGTAACTCTGCTTTATTAGGAACCTTCTTATCTACATAAGAAGATAAGTCTGCATCAGCTTTAATTTTCGTCTTAATATTCAAGTTAATTATCTGGTCTTCATACGACTTATAGTCAAAGCTCTCACCGAACGTAAATGTTACTTCACTTTTTTGTTTATCTATCGTTAGTGTTCCTTTAGAAGTAATATCTTGGCCATTTTGATCATATACTTTTGCCTCTAATACTTCTAAAACATCTTCTAAATCATCACTAATTACCATCGATGTATAATTAGGCGGATCTTGTGGTATATGCGTACCAACTTGATATTGAATAGTTTGATCCATTTGTGTTAACTGCTGATTCTCTACCAGCTTACCATTCTCATCAACTATATTTTTTTCAATGCTAGGTGGATTATTGTCACCTGAACCGGTTCCTCCCCCACCACTTACAAATACTTGTCCTACTTTTTCTTCAGTTTCAATATTTTGGCCTTCTAATTTCACTGTATTTTTATGAGGCTTTGCAGCAGGATTTGTAATTTTTGTTTTATATCTTAAAATATAACCTTTTGAGCTGTCTGGAAATTCAATTGTAAATCCAGTCTTCGTTGTATTGATTTTAATTTTAGATAAATCTGCTGGCTTAATATTTGTTGCTGCATAGCCATCTTCAAATACAGCCTCTTCTAAAACGATACTGTCTGTAATTAACTCATGCCCAGGTCCTAATGTGTCTGTTAATTTAAGATCTTGCATTTCTGTTCCAGTTGCATTTACATATACCGTCCAGTCTGCAATTGAAGGATCTTCCTGATTATAAGAACCCCATTTCAATAGATTATCTGTATTGGGCTGTGGCTTCGGTCTCTCTGTCGTATTATTTACACTTACTTCTTTATTTACGATTTGACCATCAACGTTAAATTCTAATGGGATTTTTTGAACACCATCATATGCTTCTAGAGCAAAATAGAATTCTACGAATAAAGAACCTTTAATGTTATTCTTTCCTTCTACATAATCACCCATAGTACACGTCAATAGACCCTTTTTCATCTCACATGTACCAACTGTTTTTCCTTCAGCATCTTTTAAAGGAAAACTCATATTCATAAGATCTTTTCGAAATTCTTTTGGCATATCAATTGTGAATTGATCTCCACTTTTTATCTGTTCTTTAGCTGACCACTTCACTTCTACTTTCATACCATCTGAGGCCTGATATGGTTCAGATGTCGTGCCATCAGTACGGGAAATGCTAATATCATCCACTGGACTTTTCATCACAGCAGCTTGAATAACTGGAGCCCACACATTCAGCACTGAAAATAATACTAGAAAAACTAATGAAACCATTGAAATGTGCCTTTTAGTACTTTTCGCTTGCATATTTTCCTCCTTGAATATTATATTTATATAATAAAAAAGATCGTCCGATTGCATCAAAAAGTGCAACCAGACGATCTTAGTAACCAATATATATTACCGTAGACTCTAAGCTTTGCGGCCTATCCTTTCGAATAGTGTGCTAAAAATATTTTCTATTATTTTTTTGTTTCATTTTCCTTTTGAACCAAATATTACTATACCGTCTGGACGGTTATAATTCAACACCCTATACAATTGTTCTATTATTCTAATAAAAAAAATAATTCCCCGCCGGATTAAATACACCAATGGGGAATTATTTTTCATTCTATAGTTTATATATTCTATTTATAGGAAGCGTTAATAAGGGCTTGAATCACTTTTTCTCTTAATTCAGGGCTTAGTCTTCCGACCCCTAAATATTCCGAATACCATAATCCATCAGCTGCTAATCTAATAATTGTGGCACAAACAGAATCCATTTCATCATTTTCTATTTTAGTTTGCAATTGCTGAAATGCTTGTTGTAATGGCTCAAGCAATTCAGGTTTTAGCATTAATGCTGCCATCATACTACTACACAACTCTTCTGTTCTTTTCTCATTACTTAATCTTTCCTCTATAAACGAACGAACCCACCTTCCTTTCTTCTCTGTGTCTTCCGTTACCTTATTATAAATAGCACCATGATACTCCTCTGTCCCTTTAAGTATCATGCCTTCTATTAAAGCTTCTTTATTTGAAAAGTGATACAATAATCCACCTTTACTTACACCTGCCTCTTTTGCTACTGCTTCTAAAGTTAACTTAGCTACTCCTTTAAATTGAACAATTTGAGAAGCGGCGGCTAAAATCCTTTGCCGTGTTATGCTCGTGTTCATTCCCTTTTAAACCCTCATTTCTACTAATTCTATCTAAATACGTATTTTATTTTTAATATTGTTCAGTACTACTAGGTATTTTTTTATTCAATATAGGCTTCATTATCTTTGAATTGTTAGTTGCTTCTTCTATTAAAAATTTCCATATCACAATATGATAACATCAAATACGCAACGTTGACTATACATCTATACTTTTATGTTCATTCCTAATATATCCATTAATATGAAATAACCTTTTAACAAGTTGATTCTCCTCGTACATTTAATCTATAATTTAAAAGAATTTATATTTTCAAAAAATACCTAACTGAGGCAATCAAAATTTTATAAGGATGATTCCATTGAAAAAATTTTCTATTAGCTATTTAACATGCTTACTAGTTTCCTCTGTCATTGTAAATGTTTTACAGTATACACAAGTTCCCAATTTTGCAGATTCATGGGGACCAATTTGGGTATCAATCATTATGTATATTATTCTTGGCAGTATCCCCGTTCTTATCGGTTGTTTATTAGGTGAATTTTGTTATAAAAAAATAAAAAGAAGTCATGAATTAAAGATCGGAGTTCCTTTATTTATATTGTTAGGTATTTCTTACAATCATTTACTCTTTACGTGGTTTAACGACAGAGAGTTTTTATCCTTTAATTTAAATGCCTTTCTGGAAACTGGCCTTCCTATTACTTTATCATCTTTAGTTTTTTATTTTGTAAGACGGTGCGTTAATTCTTTATTCGCTACATAAAAAAATGTTATTACTCTTATTAAATTGAGTAATAACATTTTCATTTAAAAACTACTTAACAAACTGGCTTCCAACTAGCATCCTTTATATCTTCGTTAGTCGGTTTTCTAACTGATTCAACAAAGCATTCCTCGCAAGCACCCAATACAATGAAATTTCTCTGTGCTTGTCTTAACGAGGGTTCATTTGCTCCGCCTTCAAAGTCATGATCGTTAAACTGAACAGGATCATCTTCCCAATAACATATGTTACAAATTTCATATGTACCTGGTTGTTCTTCTTCTAACGTTTTATCCCGCATTAACGGGCAGTAAAACTCCCACCTCAAAATTCAGCTAGTGCAAAGGAGTTAGGTGGGAGATCAACTGCCCATAAAAGCCCGATTGGTGAAGGCTAATAATCAGTGGGGAATGAACAGAATCCCCACTGATTAAAGTTTCACTTTATATCCGCAGCATGGACAAGTGTATTTCATATAATCACCTTATTTCTCTTCATATGTAGTCCTGCTTACTAAAAATGTAATAGAGCAAATGACAGTTAGTCCCATAAAGTACATCATTACAACAATACGCGTATTTTCATATATTGTAGGGAACCCGTCAGATATAACTTCATAACCAAAAACAATACTTATAGCTAAGAGAATATATAAAATTAAGGATGGAATAAAATGTAGCTTTACAGGTAAAATAACACACCTAAACAATATCTCCCCAAGAAGACAGCCAACTAAAACAACAGGGATTCCAATTATCAAAGTAGCAGCCAACATGTTGGCCATAGCAATAAAAAGATTCGTAAAAATAGAAAATAGCCCTCCTTCAAAAATCCCCTTCTCATCGTATATTTGAACTATCGTCATTGAAATAAATAAGCTTAATAAAGAATGGGAATACGGAATTAAAAATTTGCTCAATCTCATTCACCTCACTTTTCCCTTCACATATATTATTCATTATTTTCTATCATTTTTACATAAAAAAATAACCCTCTATGATAAAACATAGAGGGAAGAGCTTTGAAGTGAACCCGAAAACAGAACACATATCAAAACACCTAAACCGTCTGTTCCCTATATTCTTTAGGGGACAAGTGGTTTAGGTGGTTTATTAGAAAGTAGTACCTTCTTTTTTATAATATTCTTTTGAAATCTCTTCATAAAATGCTGCCGATGTCGCGTAGAAATAAGGTGCAGACCATAAGAAACCGATTCCTAAAGTAAGAATACTTAAAATGAACCAGCCAAGGAAACTTAAGCATAGTAAAAAGTAATCCATTTTATGTCCATTCATCATATGGCGACTTTCGGTAATCGCTTGATTCGCTGTGTATTCTGGACGATCATTCAAAATAAAATACGTCATAGAATAAGAAAATGATTTAATAATACCCGGAATAATAAGAAGTAATGTCCATAGCATCAAGTATACATACATTAGTAAATATGTTAAAAACGACTTCATAATCTTACTTCCATCGCTAAACCATCTAAATAAATCACCAATGCGAGCACTAGTCTCACGGATTACATTTAAAACAAGATAGTAGGCGCCTATTGTTAACGGACCGATAACAAGCATTGCAATAATACTTACTGTAAGCGAATCACTTGCTTCTTCCCAACCCCAAAACATCGAAAAAACACCTGTAATTAGAAGTTCAACAGCTCCAATAAGGATTCCAAGTAATAAGGTTGCCCCTACCGCTAATCCCCATTTTCCTTTTAATGCATCAAGTGCTTCTCTTTTCAACTGACTTATCATATATAGCCTCCTAATACTTTTTCTATATTAGTATACCATTTATATCAAAAATTCCACAGATTTTCCTGAAATAGAAGTATACTACCTTTTTTTCTGATACGTATTGAGAAATGTGAGCTGTATTTGCACCCATATATGAATCAAACTACTCATTTCTCCATAACAAAAAAGCCTGCCTTTCATACTAGGCAAGCCATTTCATTTAATCCTCACATATTCTCTTCTTATACCAATCCTGCATTCTCTCCGCATCTTCTACTCTCGTATGCTCTAGTTTATAATTCGATGATGCACTAGAAAACGTATACGTACATAAATCCGCTCGGCGCTGGAAATATGATTGTGTTTTTTCAATTGATTGGACGTGTCTTCTTCTTACAAGTCCTGTATGTTTCCCAATACTACGATGTATAATCGTAATTTGTTCTCCGTTTACACCGTAACCATTTGTTTTAAATGTTGCGTATCCAAGTGTAAAGATGAGGGTTGCGAGCGGAATTAATGCCCACATGATGAAGTGCTTTTCAAAGTATATACTTATTCCAATAAGCGGGATTGCTAGCATTGCGAAGAAAATGAAACTATCAATTAAATAACGGCGCAAGGCTGCTTTTGGTAATGAAATAATGTTTGTATTCAGTTCGTATGGTAATTGTAAATGTGCAAGTAACTGTTGTACGCGATCTTTTCGAATGATAGGATGCAGTGTAACTTTTTCTTTTTCGTCACCCAGTCCTTTACTTTGAATGACTTCTACTTGCACAGCACAATAACCGAATGGCTGACGTAAAATACTTTCTTTTATCGTAATACCTTGAATACGGTGCAATTTTAGTACAAGTTCTTTCTTTTCAAGCAAACCTTGAGAAATACGAACTTCATCGTTTTTTCGATTTACTGTGAAGTTTCCGTGTTTTAACGCGTAACCAATTGTAGATATAATCCACGAAAGGACGAGTAAAATAGCTACCATGTAAATCCAGCCGTATATATCATGATCCATTACATACGACTCTACGCTATTTTTTATCCACTTCGGAATGTACTCATCTACTTGGTGATACACGAAAAAGATTAATGAGAATAATAGTCCAAACTGACCAGATGTAACAGATGCTAATAAAATTTCTTTCAAAGTTAATTTGTACTCTGTCGCTTGCTTTTCCTCTGTCATAACTTCTTTTTCTACTACTTCTTCTGATGTTTCTTCTGCTTTTACTTCTGGAGTTGGCTCATTTAGTAAGAAAATAAGCTCCTTCGCCTCATCTTCTGTAATACCAGCTAGGCTTACTTCGGCATCATCGCCTCCGCCAGCTGTTTCGATTTGAATTTTCTTTAAACCGAGCATTTGATATAACACGTTTGAACTTGTATTAATCGTTTGGACACGTTCTTTATTTAAGTAGCTCTCCTTCTTCACAAAGAGCCCTTGTTTAACATGTAATACGTTATTTTCAACCCAGTATGTTGTGTAATACCATTTCTCAAACGCTGAAAAAACGGTGAGTAAACCGAATCCAGCGGGAATTAAATACCAAAATGGAAACTTTCCATTTAAACTAAACATGAAAATAAGTAATGGTATAAAGTCTGTTATTTTTAATTCTAATAACATCGTAATGGGATGCTGCCTCTTATACATCCTCATCACTCACTTTCGCTAATTCTGCAATTCTCGTTTTTAACATTTCCGCTTCATACATCGTTAAGCCTGGAATGCTGTGAGAAGTTGCCGCTGTTGAAATATGTAATTCTGCTAATCCATGTTTTCTCATAATTGGCCCTTGTTCAATCGTAACGTGCTGTACACGAATCATCGGTACTAATACGCGCTTTACGACGAAAAGACCGTGCTGAATTTCAAGCTCTTCTTCATTTAATTGATAGCTATAATAACGCTGACGCAGTTTCGGGAATAGGAAGTACTCAAATGGTGCTAGTGCAACTGTTAACCCGATCAGCACATACAAAATCCACGCCCACCAATCAAACTTTATCATAAGGAACAGGTAAACTAAAATGACGAGAATACCGATCCCTTCCTCAATTACAGCACGAACTTTCCACACCTTGATCATGTCAGGATGAATTTCATTTTTCAATGGATCCATGTAACCACTCCAAATCTATTAATCTAATATATGAATTGTCTCAATCTATATTTTACATAACTTTACATAAAATTGAAAATTTATTATTTATCCTCTTTTTTCTCAGGAATAAAATATCCGAACCAAAGCAGCCAAACTAAACTAATTAACGCGAACCAACCTTTATCCGCTTGGAAAGCTTCAATCATACCTGGGATTTTATAAATTCCAATTAACCCCAGAAAACCGAGCCACCAGTTTTTCTGCATTTTCATTTTTATTCTCCCTCCTTCATTACGTTTTTCACATTTTGAATCCAAATTTCTTTATACTTTAACTGG
Source organism: Bacillus sp. DB-2 (assembly GCF_003315125.1). NCBI lineage: Bacteria > Bacillati > Bacillota > Bacilli > Caryophanales > Bacillaceae > Bacillus > Bacillus sp. DB-2. The sequence goes on from NZ_QNRN01000005.1 coordinate 56,193, forward strand.
AATCCTATTAATATGTAATTACTCATATTATCAATAACGAGCGCTAACGTATGGGCGTTTTCTTCAGTTGCATGTCGTGACACAACACCAAGTTCCACACCTTTCTTTAATAAATCGTGGAATCCATTTAAAAACTCTTCTTGTATTTCAAATAAGCGTTTCTGGTACTTTTCATTTCGCGTCGCAGTTACGATGAATTCATTTATAACGCGTAATATGCCTTCTTGGCCTCTATACTCAGACAACATATGTAAACCATCTGCGATTAACTTTTCTGCAAAGTTTTCTTTCGTATATTGTTCTTTATCGAAGTAACCCACGAAATAATATCCAGAAAAAATCTCTTCAAATAAAAAATCAACTAGCGCTTCTTTAGACGGAAAATGATAATAAATAGCTGGCTTTGATATACCTACTTCTTTCGCAATCATTGAAAGACTCATCTTCTCAATGCCATGCTCTGCCATTAGTTTAAATGATGCCTCTACAATGTGCTGCGATGTTTGTAAATTCTTTGTCATACTATACCTCACTTATTTTTACTTACCGGTCGGTAAGTGAATTGTAAAATGAAAATGAATGATTTGCAAGTTAATTAGAGTTTTAAAAGGAACTTCTTGATGAACCTAGAAAAATATAAAGTAAAAACAATGTATAACGATAAGGAGGGTTTTCATATGGGATCTGGCGGTAAGGGTGGTAGCGGCGGTGAAGATGGCAAAGATGGTAAGAGCGGTAGTAGTGGGCTTTTATTAATCATTCTGCTCTTTATCGTATTCATTATAATTGGAGCTAGTTATAGTGTGTTTAGCTTCTAAGAAAAGACACAATTCAGTTAGTTATAGTAGCGTAGAAAACTGAAACAGAGATTAAAATTTTCCTTCTTAAGGTTTCTTCACCAGTAAGGGCACGCAAAATAAAAAGCCCCGGTTATATTTAACAGCCAGCGCTTTCTATTTTCAGTACTCTTATAATGTTTCATTTATATTTCCAACTCGTATGCGCGGGCGCTCTGTCGCACACGTAAATCATTATTGATCATCCACAATAATATACGCTGTTCTAATTGGCCCGTGTACACCTACGACAAGGTTCATTTCAATATCTGCGCTATTTGACGGACCAGAAACGAAGTTCACACAAGCTGGCAAGTTTTCTCCCGCTTTATTTTGATCATGAATCAGTTTTGTAGCTTGGGTTAATCTTGGTACAATCGTACTTTTCGGAACGATTGCAATATATGACTCCGGAAGAAGACTCACATGTCTTCCTTTTAACCCGTCATTAAATAGTACAACGGTTCCTGATTCTGCCAAAGTCATATCACTGAACGTAATGCCAAGGTCAGCAGCTTTCGCAAATGCTATGTCCTCTTCTTTATGATCTAATCCCCATGTACGAAAATGTGTTGTTCCTTCATTGCTGAAACATGGTGTAAGACCATACTCATTAAAGCGCTCATCATTCGAACATATAACAGATTCGATATTCCAATCTTTTATAAAAGACCCCAATGTTTCAACAAGATTTTCCTTTGTTGTTCGCTTTACTTCTGTATGAATGACTTCGCAGTGCTCTATTAACTTTAGTACAAGTTCGTCTTGCGCCAGTCCGTCAAAAACAATCCACTGCGGGGAAAAAGACCATTTCGGTTTTTCCACTGCTTCTGGACGTTTCCTACCAAGCTTTTCTGATAACTGGAGTAAAAATTCCTCACGATTTTGGATGGCCATCATTGTTCTCCTTTTCGTGTTTTTCAAACCACTCTCGAAACGGTTGTTTTTTCGGAACTGGAAAATCTCTCGCATCCGTCCAAGCTTTTAACGGCCCAATTCCACGCTCGATCTTATCCCCTTTTGCAAGAGGTTTTAATGCATACGGAGCGCTCTTCGCTGCAAAAGAAAATAGTCTAGGACTCTTCACCGCTTTTTCAAAACCTTTCATAGCCACGTTCCAAGCTACAGGTGATCGTTTTTCTTCTACAATGCGGCTGCGATGTTTAATTAATAAGTCATGTAACGGGATTTTCACTGGACACGCTTCTGTACAAGCACCACAAAGGCTAGATGCGTAAGGTAAATCCTTATATTCATCATATCCCCCTAAAAGCGGTGTCAACACAGCTCCAATTGGTCCTGGATAAATAGAGCCATATGCATGTCCACCAATATGCCTGTATACAGGACACACATTAATACATGCCGCGCAACGAATGCACTGAAGGACACTTTGGAATTCTGTTCCTACAATATCGGAACGACCATTATCAACAATGACTAAATGAAATTCCTCAGGTCCATCTTCCCCACCAGGCTCAGTTAACCCTGTAATATAACTTGTTAACTTTTGTCCTACAGAACTTCGGCATAGAAGTGTTACTAAAACATCAAGCTCTTCCCATGTCGGAACAATACGCTCCATCCCCATAACTGTAATCAACGTTTTCGGAAGTGTCGTAGTAAGTCTTGCATTTCCTTCGTTTGCTACGATAGAAATTGATCCCGACTCTGCAACAGCAAAGTTACATCCAGTCACCCCTATATCCGCTGCAAAAAAATCATCACGTAAATACGATCTTACAAACCTCGCCATTTCCGTAGGATCAGATGTTCCAGTGTAATTTAACTTTGTTTTAAATATTTCACAAATGTGTTCTTTATCTTTGTGAAGACACGGAACAACAATATGTGATGGAGGATCGTGGTCGTTCACTTGTAGAATAAATTCAGCAAGATCTGTTTCTAACACTTCCGCTCCAGCTTCTTCAATCGCTTCATTTAAACTAATCTCTTCCGTTACCATCGATTTTGATTTCACAATTTTTTTCGCGTTTTTCTTTTTTACAATCTCTTTTACATATTCCCTTGCGTCTTCTGCAGTCTTTGCGAAATAAACGAAACCACCGTTTTTCTCAATATTTTCACTCAGCTCATATAAATAATAATCAAGGTTTTCTAATGTATGCTTTCGAATTTCTTCTCCTAAAGCTCGCCATTCCTCCCAATTCCCAAGACTCTCAGTAGCTTTTAATTTCTTAACTCTAAGACCGTCTTGCGCTTTCCTGACAGCCTGTCGCATAAATTGATCCCCAATGCCTGTTTCAGTACGCTTATGAAAGGGATCGTTCCCTATTCTCATTCCCATCTCTATATCCCCCTCTTATTTTCGATCTTCATTTAATACTTGAGCAATATGTTTTACATCAATCTGATAACCATTACGTGTTAAACGTCCTTTTATATTCATTAAGCAGCTACAATCCATCCCAATTAACAATTCCGCACCGGTTTCCATAATATGCTTTACTTTTTCCTCAACCATTTGCTCAGAGATTTCTGGCATTTTCACCGAGAATGTCCCTCCAAATCCGCAACAATCATAATTATGCGGCAATGAAACAACTTCCAGTCCCTTTACACACTTTAATAGTTTTTGCGGTGGTTCCTTAATCCCCATTAATCGGCTCATATGACAAGATGTATGAACCGTTGCTTTTTTATGAAGCTCTGCACCTAAGTCTTCTTTCCCTAATACTTCCACAATAAATTGTGTGAATTCGTATGTTTTATTTCCAAGTTCAGTAGCTTTTTTCTTCCAATCCGCTTCACTTTCAGAAAACAAGCTAGAAAACTCGTGAACCATCATAGCGCAAGAGCCCGATGGTGCCACAACATATTCTGAACTAGAAAAGGCTTCAATCATATGTTTTGCAGCTGTTTTTGTTTCTTTCACATACCCGCTATTATAAGCAGGTTGTCCGCAGCAAGTTTGAGTTTTTGGAAAATCAACTTCACACCCTAAATCTTCAAGAATTTCCACAACATCTTTCCCTACTTCTGGATAAAAAACATCTGCAACACAAGTAATAAATATTGATACTTTCATATTTTGCACCCCTAAATACAGTAAAGTAAGCTCAAGTAACTTTATAACCAAACATCCTTTATCTGTATATTATTGGTAATAATTTTAAAAATATGAATAGAAATAACAAAAAAGTGATTGAGATCCATCTCAATCACTTTTTCTTACTAAAATACGATACAATCGCAAACCCTAAAACAAATGTAATAATGGAACTTACCATCGACACGCCAGCAGCTACCAAAATATAAACTTTATTCCAAACAAAAAAAGACTCTCAAATTTGAGAGTCTTTTTTATATGCTTAGAACTTCTTTTTCTAAAATTAGGGAATATGTGTCCGTACGACGATCTCTTAAAAATTGCAGTAGATTACGTGCTTCATTAATTTCCTTTGTATCAATTTTTTGGATGAGTATTCCTTCCTCCTCTCCCAAAGAACAAACAATTTCTCCCATTGGATTACTGATAAAACTTCCTCCATAGAAACACATGCCCTTTTCTTTCCCGACTCGATTTACAGCTGCAACAAATACACCGTTATGAATACTATGAGCTGAAATAGCTTTTGTCCAAATTGGTTTTGTTGATAATTCTGGATAATCTGGTTCAGAGCCAATTGCGGAAGGATAAAATAATATTTCTGCTCCTTTTAGTGTCAAAATTCGTGCTACTTCAGGGAACCATTCATCCCAGCAGATCCCGATTCCTATTTTCCCATACTTTGTACTATATACTGGATACCCTGTATTTCCTGGTGTGAAATAATATTTTTCATGGTAACTCGGTCCATCTGGAATATGATTTTTACGTGTTGTTCCTAAATATTTACCGTCAGCATCAAACACTGCTGCACTGTTAAAATAAATCCCTTGTGCTACCCATTCATAAAAAGGAACAATTAAAACAACATGAAGTTCTTCCGCTAACCTTTGCATCGCTTGTAATGCTTCATGTTCAAAAGAAATTGCCAGTTCATAATTACGAACTGAAACGCTTTGAGCGAAGTATTCAGCATGATATAACTCTTGTAAACAAATAATCTTGGCTCCCTTTTTTGCTGATTCTCTTACCTTTGCTATTGTTCTTTCTATATTCCCCTTGATATTTTCATTACACGCTAATTGAACTAGCCCAATTGTCACTTCATTCATTCTCTTCTTCCCCCCATTAATTCTTAATGCTTTCTTTTTCATTCCGAAAAACTATATTGCCATTTACCACTGTAAAAATAACCTTAGAATCTTTAATTTCTTCCACCGGTACAGTAAACAAATTCCGATCTAGCACAACTATGTCAGCTAGCTTCCCTTCTTCTATTATGCCTAGTTCATTTTCGCGAAATGAGGCATATGCAGGAGTATACGTGTATGCTCGTAACGCTTCCGCTAATGATATTTTCTCTTGCGAATTCCATTCCACACCTTCATCATCTAGCCTTGTTACAGCTCGGTAAATTTCTGGTAACGGGTTTATTGTAACAACAGGATAATCACTGCCAAATACAAGCTTTGTTCCTGCATCCATTAATGTTTTCATCAAGTAATTGTATTGCATTCTTTCTGATCCAATTAACCTTCTATATACTTCTCGACTTGTAAGATTAATATGTTCAGGCTGAATAGACGCCAACACCCCTAATTTTTGAAACCTCTCAATATCATTGGAATGAATCATTTCGACATGCTCAATTGCGTGCCTTGCATCTCTTTTTCCATTCTGTATTTCAGCCTCTTCAAAAGCATCTAATGCTAAACGTACAGCTCCATCTCCTATTGCATGAAATCTTACGCGAAAGCCCTCCTTATCAGCCTCTACTGTCCATTTTTTTATGATTTCTGGTGGATATGTAGTATGACCTCTTGTCGTTTCTTCATTATATGATTCAAGTAAATATGCCGTATAACTAGTTGTTACTCCATCAATAAATTGTTTAAACCCGCAAAATTGAACCATACTAGATTTGTATTTTTCCTTTAAGGATTTTGCTAAGTTTAAATCTCCATTTAGCGGCGCAACAAAATGAATTCTTGTTGTTAACTTTCCTATCTTTTCAAATTCATCATATAACTCCGCTTCTTCCACGCCCATTTCTGGTATCCTCAATAAATCATGCACAGAGGTTACTCCATATTTCGCAGCTTCTATTAAAAAATTTTGAAGCAATATCCTATTTCGTTTAGAGTTAAACTGCAATACGCTAGTTACTAATCCCACTGCATTTTCCTTTAAGACTCCTGTTGGCTCACCATTTTGATCCCTAACGATTTCTCCATATGGTGGACTCTTAGTTTCTTTATTAATCCCTGCCATTTCAAGTGCTTTACTATTTAACCAAACACTATGAAATTCAGCATGGTATAAAAACACTGGTCGATCTGCAACATACTCATCCAATATCATCCGATGTGGCTCTTCATGAATTCCCCACAAATTCTGTTCCCAACTGCTTCCAATTACACAGTTTATCTCTTTATTTCGTTCAGCAAATTCCTTTACAAACTTTCCAACTTCTCTAGCTGAACGCGCATGAATTAACTGTACTCCCTCACTTACTAAACTTCCTAACATTAAATGAATATGGAAATCATGAAATCCAGGCATAATAAGCTGATTTCCAAAATCATGTACAATTGTGTCAGCATCTACATAACCGTGAATATCTTCTTTCGGAACAAGAGCAATAATCTTATCATCCTTAACAATAATTGATGCCGAGATAGGTTTTTCTCCTATACCTGTAAATACAGCATGACTACTTAAAATCATATCCGCTTTTTTTCTCATAATTCTCCCCCTCTAAATAGATACTTCTTGTCCATCTTCTTTTGGCAATTCATCAAAATTCATCTGTGGTGGTTGAACACGGAAGAATTTTGTTATATATAGAAGATACACAATACCCATAATGGTCCATATTCCTCCCAATATGAGAGACATCTTGTCTAAATCACTCCACAATTTAATTGTTATACATGCACCAATTAGCGGTATTAACAAATAGAGAATCGTAGATTTTAATGACCTTTGTCCCCCCTTAATAAAATAATGTGCAATGACGGAAATATTCACAAATGTAAAAGCAATCAATGCACCGAAGTTAATAAAAGATGTAATTGTAACAAGATCAGTAAATAGTGACACCAAAGCAAAAATACTCACTAAAATAATATTTTTGATAGGTGTTTGAAAACGCGGATGTATATAGGCAAAAAATGATTTTGGTAGTACAGAGTCCCTCCCCATTGCATATAAAATACGCGAAACACTAGCATGAGAAGCTAAGGCGGATGTGAATGAAGTTACAACCATTCCTGCAAGAAACAAAGCATTAAATAAATTCCCGCCTATCATTCTAGCGATTTCAGCGGCTGCCGTATCTAAACTTTTATATGCCAAATAGTCTGGATGTATTAAATGTGCTAGATATGAGACGATAATATAGCACATTCCAGAAAAGCAAATGACAAAGAAAATCGCTTTTGGAATAGTCCTTTTTGGTTGAATTGTTTCCTCTGCAAAAGTTGTTAAAGCATCAAACCCTAAAAATGATAAACAAAGTACAGATGCCCCTGAAAATGCTGCAATTATTGAAGAATCTGGATTCATAAACGGTTTTAATGAAAATAATGTTCCCTCTCCTGTTCCATTAAGAAGTGAATGAATACATAGAGCACAAAAAACTATCAATACGATATATTGGAACCCTAAAAAAATCATATTCATTGTAATCGTTACTTTTGTCCCTACAACATTAATTACTGTCACAATTATAATCATCGTAATAATCCATATACTAGAAGGAACAGAAGGGAGATATTCCGATAAATAGAGTGAAATAATGAGGAAGTTAATCATAGGGATAAACAAATAATCCATTAGAATTACCCAACCAACCATGAAACCTAATCCTGGACTTAATGACTTTTGTGTATACGTATAAGCTGATCCCGAAATTGGGTACGCTTTTGTCATTTGTCCATAACTATATGCTGTAAATAACATCGCACATAGCGCAAGTATATAGGCTGTTGGTATCACTCCTTTTGATAAAGATTCCACTACGCCAAACGTAGTAAATACCGTTAATGGTGCCATATAGGCCAAACCTAGCAATACAAGTTGAAAAAAAGTCAACGAACGCTTCAACTGAATGTCATTTTTCACTTTTCAACCCCCTTCATCTTTGCAACTTATCCATGCAATTTTTGTTCCATTTTGTTACCATATGGGAAAATCATTATTTTCTCATGCTATAAAGCAAAAAAAAACGGATAAATTCCCCACGGGAAAATATCCGTTTCTGCATAAGTTATGAATACTTGCATACTTTCCGTACGCCAAAAATTTTTAAAAAAGAAAAAAATACCAATTCCTTAAACCGTTAGGAAATAATAAATATAAATAAAAAAAGCATCCTAAATTACACATTTAGGATGCTTTTTGTAAAACAAATCAATTTCTATTAAGCAATCGCATACGATAACAATTCATCGTTACTTCCCCAAGCCTTTGCAATAATTGATAATTTGCGTACGCTCCGACCGGGGCACCGATGATCGGGACGAGCTGGAGCATTTTTGCTAAATCGATATAGTCTCGGTATTCTGTTTGGAACTTTTCCCAGTCCATATGATTTTCTTCTTCTGTATCCCACGTTTCAATCGCTTTCCATACTTCTTTTCGGTAATCGTCACTTGAAAAAGCAAGCTGGAAAACGTGAAGAATAAAAAGGCGTTCTTCTTTTTTACTCGTATCAAATCCGTACAATGTTGCTGCATCAAATAAAAATTTTATTTTAATGGTAAGTAGAAGCGGAAAATCAGCAAGACCGAGGAGAATACCACCTGCTCCCGTTCCTGCTCCTTCTGCCGCTGCGACTTTTTTATATTCGTCCATTTTTTTACGTACTTCATCGTCTCGTCTTTGCAGTGACCAGTTCGTTTCTTTTAGCTTCGGTTTTATGAAGTTTGATCCAGCACTAATTGTTTGTACCATCATCCGAATCGTTTCTGTTAGTACCTTTTGTACTTTCGCGGGTACTAGTTGTTGCACTTTCACCTGCACTTTTTTAGAGAACCGTGTCATCATAGAAGAATCTTTCATGAATGTAGCTTTCCACTGCTCCAATTCTTTTATAACCTTCTCTTCATATGTAATCATAGGTTCATTCCTTTCAGTTTAAACGCTCAATTCGTTTCGCCCCGTATTGATAAACGAAACCAATACTAAATAATATGCTTACGACAAATAAAATGCCGGTCATTATGAAATCTTTCGTCGCAAGTGCAAATATAATTGTAAATACAACGCTACCAATGATAAGAATCGCATTTAATAAAGTAAGGAAATCTCTCTTCTTCTCGTCTCCCCCTACCGGATATAAATCAAGCCAAACTTTCATACGGTGATGTTTCCAAAGGGTTAAGAGCTGGTAGCCGATTAAGTATAAGAAAACAATGCTTACGATAAAACGTCCATATAAAAATGGGATGAAGTAAAGAATGACTCCACCAAGAACGAGTAAACGCATATATAATCCGAAATAGTTACCCGATCTTAAAAATGTTCTCGTATATAAGTATAAATATGTACGTTTCTCACCAATCATCGAAAGAATGAAATCAAGCCATTTCCTACGTGATACTCTCTCTTTTAACGCTGGTACATCAACGAACATATTCGCAATGCGGTACAGCAGCATCATTTTTTTACCCTCTTCAGAAATTAAATACTCCCAGTTTAGCGGCTTTCCTTTCACCTTTTGATGCATAACAGCAAGGTATAGCGCCATTAAAAAGACAATCACACCGGTAAAAATGACTGAAGTACGTTCTACAAGGACGTACACAAATAAGCCGTTTAAAATAAAACGAATAAACCAATCCGCTCTTTGTACATTTTGATCTGTTAAAAATGATTTTTCCCACGCTACGAATAAATTCCACGCTTTTACAATGACAAACGCAATTACAATCCATATGTAATTTGCACCTGTTTGTTTCATTTGCTGGAAGTATAACGGGGCAAGCGCAGCTGCTACCATTGCGATTATGTATAACTGAATCATAAACGTAAAAAGAAATGCCTTCGTAAAGTAAGGCTTTAACTTTTCTTCAACTGGCAGCAAATACACGAGGTCTGCTTCTTTTAATAACGTTTGGACTGACCCAGCTGTTAATACGAGGCCAAGTAAGACTGCCATAACAAGCGCCGCCTCAAACGAAGGTGTTAACGTTTGTAACCATTGCTGGTAATAATACGCTCCTGCACCGATGATAAATACGAAAATAAATTTCAAATGATCATTAAATACGTATTTACTATATGTACGAACTTCTTTTAGAAAGTGCCGAAATCGTTCTTTCCATAACGCTGTGCTATTCATAATCTTCTTCCTTCGTTAACGCAATATAAATATCATCAAGCGTTGCACCAGGCATATTAAACCCGGATTGAAGTTCTGATAATGTTCCCATCGCTCTCACTTCACCTTGATGCAAAATAATGAATGAATCACAATAGCGCTCTGCTGTCGCTAAAATATGTGTACTCATTAAGATGCCCGCACCACTCTTTTTCATTTGATCCATCATTTGAAGAAGTGATTGAATCGCTAACGGATCAAGTCCAACGAAAGGTTCGTCCACAATGTAAAGTGATGGCTCAACTAAAAATGCACTCATAATCATCACTTTTTGTTTCATCCCCTTTGAGAAATGAGACGGAAACCATTTTAAGCGATTTTTCATGCGAAATTCATGTAATAATTGTCCTACGCGTTCTTCATATTGTTTTTCATCTACACCGTACGCCATCGCTGTTAATTTCAAATGCTCTTCTAACGTTAACTCATCATATAATACTGGCGTTTCTGGAATGAAGGAGAAACTAGAACGGTACGCTGTCATATCATCACGAATTGTTTTCCCGTTAATTGTGACAGTTCCTTTTTTCGGCTCCATTAAACCGATGATATGTTTAATTGTCGTACTTTTCCCAGCCCCATTTAAACCGATCAAGCCGACAAGTTCGCCTTTATTAACAGAGAACGAAACATTTTGCAGTACAGGTCGTTTCGTATATCCTCCTGTAACATTTTCTACACGCAATAACTCGCTCATACGACACCACTTTCTTCATTAGTATTCATTCTATATTCATCTTACCAAAAATTGTGCTGTACTACATAGTATCGATGTCTCCAAAAAAAATTAAAATTTCTTCGCATATATTTTTACGAAAGCGGACATCATAATTAAGGAAGAAGGAACACACTTGAAAAAGCAACCACCAATTGATGAGTACAACAACATAGTGAAGTCATCATGAAATGGGGTGTCCAAGTTGGACAATGAAATTTACACATAACCAGATAATTTGTTTCATTTTCGAAACGGGGTGTCTCCGAAAGAGCATATACTGTTTTAAAAAATAAACAATTTCATTTAATACAAGATTGCAATTCATTTCACTTGAAAATGGGGTGTCTACGGCAGAGACTTTAGCCGATTTACCGTGCATTTCTTAAATAAATGAGGTGTCTGTGAAAGAGCATATACTGTTTTAAACACTAACAATTTCATTTAATACAAGATTGCAATTCATTTCACTTGAAAATGGGGTGTCTACGGTAGATATTTCAGCCGATTTACCATGTATTTCTTATATAAATGAGGTGTCTGCGAACCGTAAATTATAAAAAATGCTTTTTCAATCCCTCTTCAGAAAACAGGAAGCTGAGTCAGCTTCCTGTTTTTCGTGTTTGTTCTCCTATGTAATTATGGTAAAATACGGCTAAGACCATTTGAAAGGATGAGATCGATGAATCATACAGCGGACAATTGTATTTTTTGTAAAATCATTGACGGGCAAATCCCTTGCTCAAAAGTATACGAAGATGAACATGTACTTGCATTTTTAGATATTAGTCAAGTAACAAAAGGACATACTCTTGTTATTCCGAAAGTTCACAAACAAGACATTTTTGCGTTAACGCCAGAAATCGCATCACATATTTTTGCTGTCGTTCCAAAAATCGCAAATGCAATGAAAGCAGAATTTAATCCAGTTGGCTTCAACCTACTTAACAATAACGGCGAGAAAGCTGGACAAACTGTATTCCACTTCCACCTTCATTTAATTCCACGCTACGGTGAAAACGATGGTTTCGGTGCTGTTTGGAAATCACACCAAAATGAATATACAATGGAAAATTTACAAAACATCGCAAGTACAATTGCAAATAGTGTGAAATAGTGCCACTATAATAAGAAGTAATACATAATAAGCCGATTCCTCTGGCATTTATTGTACGGCTTCTTTCTTCACAAAAAATGCCGGGGATATGATTTTTTGTGCATAGCATGTACAAGAGAGAAAAGCTCACTTTTCTTCCCCTTGTCTTAAAGATATGCACACTTTTATACATCATGAATACGAACGAAAAATAAGGAGGTTTCCTTTTATGTCAAAAGCTAAATCCTTTATTACAGGTGTACTTTGCGGCGGAGCAGTTGCTGGGCTAGCCGTTCTTTTCTCAACTCCTTCTTCTGGTAAAGCTATGCGCGGTAAGCTGAAAGAAAAAGGAACTGATATTAAAAAAACATTAGCTGATATTACAGCTGATACGAAGTTATTAAAGCGTCAAATCGTTGAAACTGCTTCAGAGGGTAAAGAAGTATTCCAAGAACTAAAAGACGATATGCATGACACGCTTTCTAACTGGAAACAAGATATTTCTCAAAACAAACGACATATTGAAAAAGAAATTTTAGACATTCAAAAGTCAATTGAGAAACTACAAGAAGCCGTTCCAGAAAAAGCGTAAACATATTCCTGCTTAGTTTTTTGCATATAACAAATATTTTTCATACGAATTGACCTTAACACGGCATATCACATAGATATGCCGTGTTTTTATGCATTTACAATATATGTTATCCCTTAACATGTAAAGACAACACATGTATTCTCGACTCATAAAACGCTTCCATAGTTATGCATGATTTGTATAGAATGTTATTTTTCCGAAAAATTTTCACAATTCTCACAAAAAGACTTTATTAATTTTTATTTTACTGGCATAATAGATAATAATGAAAAAAGAATGTTAAAGTGGGTGAGTAAATGAAAAGTGGAGAAAAAAATTACTCGGTAAAAGAAGCGATGATTTTCAGCCAACGTATTGCTCAATTATCGAAAGCGTTATGGAAATGCGTAGAGAAAGATTGGCAACAATGGATTAAACCTTACGATTTAAACATTAATGAGCATCACATTTTAACCATCGCTTATCATTTAAAAGGGGCTTCTATTTCTGAGATTGCTAAGTTTGGAGTTATGCACGTATCAACGGCGTTTAACTTCTCTAAAAAGCTTGAAGAACGCGGCTATCTTATATTCTCAAAAAAAGAAGATGATAAACGAAATACGTACATTGAAATTACAGACAAAGGGGAAGAATTACTACTTCGCTTAATGGAGGAGTATGATCCTGAAAATAATTCTGTTTTTAATGGAGCACTTGAACTTCGTAATTTTTATGGTAAGTTCCCAGAAAATATCGAACTGATTGCAATCCTGCGTAATATTTACGGACAAGACTTCATCGATATTTTTGAGAAATCATTAGAAGATATTGAGGAGAACTTTACGGAATCCGATCAAAAGTTAGTTAAGAAATAATCTATTTATTTTTTCGCAATCATGCTTAAGAATTCATTCATAAGCGGCTTAAATAAACCTTGTTTTGCTAGCGCTTCCGCAGTTTCGTGTACTTCGAGCTGATGTGGAAGCGCTTTTTCAAATTGATCTAATAGCGCATCAAACAATAGAAGGCCTTCTGCTTTCTCCACTACATATTGTTCGTTCAGTTTTTCACAAAGTTTTAGTATACGTTCAATGTCTTTTTTACGAGCTTTTTTCTTTATGATTAAAGAATAAAATGGACACTTTTCTTCATCAATCATTTTAAATAGTAGGTCTACGTAGTATTCAGCTTGTTCTAGTCTTCTTACAACGTCCATTTTCTCCCTCGCTTCCTAACACAAAGTCTTCTATTTCTGAATTTTGTAACACGAATAAAATATCGTATGATACAATATATAAAGTATATGTATTTTAGCCAAAAGGAGGTCTCGCCTCATGACTCTTATAACCGTTGTTTTTGTTGCATTCGCACTTCTTGTTATATTTTACACGAATTTCATGACACATACACTGTGTGAGCGAAAACAAATATCTGCGAGCCGCCAGCCCGGTGTCTTTCGAGTTATTAATGTATGTATTACCATTCTATTAATTTCTAGTTATGTAGAAATTATATTTCATGGAAAGTGAGGAAGGAAGCCCCTTCCTCATTTTTTTCCTCTATAAGCAAATTATACCTACTATAACTAATAAAATAAACAGTACAAGTAATAAAATAAGTTTTGAATTCATCCCCCATCCCCTCCTCTTTTCTGTATATGCGACATGCGCCCAATATGGTACCCTTTCAAAATCTGACACAAACTGGTTAAAATTTCTTTATCAATAGGAAAACCCGTCGAAATATGATATATTAAATTTTGTACATATTGCTTATACTATGAAACAAACGACACGCATCTAAACTTTATCCTAAAGCCTCGGTAAGCCCTGTTAAGCGTGCTTTTACATATAAAAAAAGCAAAGACATCAGTGAGACTTAATCAGGTTCTTATGAACGAAAATAACCTATCATAAGGCGTTTCTTCATTCGTATGGGATAAATTAAAAATACATAATAGTAGGAGTGTTTATTGAATGAAGAAAGCTATGCTTGCCTTAGCCGCAACAAGTGTAATCGCATTATCAGCATGTGGAACATCATCATCATCAGACAAAATTGTTACATCTAAAGCTGGTGACATCACTAAAGAAGAGTTCTACAATCAAATGAAGACACAAGCTGGTAAACAAGTACTAAATAACATGGTTATGGAAAAAGTACTTATTAAAAACTACAAAGTCGATGACAAAGAAGTAGACAAAAAGTTCGATGAAATGAAAAAGCAAGTCGGTGACCAATTCGATACACTAATGAAACAACAAGGCCTTAAAGAAGAAACAGTTAAAAATGGCGTTCGCGCTTCATTAGCTCAAGAACAAGCTATCGAGAAAACAATCACTGATAAAGAATTAAAAGATAACTACAAGCCTCAAGTTAAGGCAAGCCACATTCTTGTAAAAGATGAAGCGACTGCTAAAAAGGTTAAAGAAGAACTTGGACAAGGTAAATCTTTCGAAGAGTTAGCGAAACAATACTCTGAAGATACTGCTTCAAAAGAAAAAGGTGGCGACTTAGGATTCTTCGAACATGGTAAAATGGTTAAAGAATTCGAAGATGCTGCTTATAAACTGAAAAAAGATGAAGTAAGCGAGCCTGTAAAAACACAATTTGGTTACCATATCATTAAAGTAACAGACATTAAAGAACCAGAAAAATCATTTGAGCAATCAAAAGCTGACCTGAAAAAAGAGTTAGTTGCGAAGAAAACACAAGATGCTCAATTTATGAACGATCTTATGATGAAAGAAATCAAAAAAGCTGACGTAAAAGTTGACGACAAAGATTTGAAAGATCTTTTCGAAGAACCAAAAGCTGACGCTAAAAAAGACGAAAAGAAATAATGAAGTGAAAAAAGCTTGGGTAGCCCCCAAGCTTTTTTATTTTGTAGTAGTTTTTTTGCCGATAAATCGATATACTCCCTCACCTTACTCCATTCAACACAAAAAAACCTTGGTTTCGTGCAACACGAAACCAAGGTTTATCTTATTATCATTGATTAAATTAAAAAACTATGTTAAATTAGTACAGAAACGCATTCACTAAAAATAAAAGAATGTATTTATCCGTATCTTAATTGTACACCAAAACACATCTTCAGTCAACCTCTATTTTTCACTTTTAAAGGAGTGCTTACGTATGAACAAAAAACTTGATCAAGAGCAAAAACGATTGGATACCGTAATAGAAACGATTACGGAGCAAATTGATAAACTGGAAAGCGACACTGGCAGACGCCGAGCAGAAGTAATCAACATTCGTAAACACTTCTGGGATGATGTTAAAGTTAACACTGATACTTTTGACGATTATCTTGAAACAGTTATCAACTTAAGACAACAAGCTCAGTCACTAGCCGTAACACAAATTACCCATAAGCACACCTTTAATCGACTTGCCGCACTACGCCGTATGCATAAAGCACCTTACTTCGGACGAATTGATTTCAAAGAAGAAGGCGAATCTGGCGCAGAACAAATTTATATCGGGGTGGCTACACTTACAGATGCAAGTGGAGAAAACTTTCTTATATACGATTGGCGCGCACCTATTTCAAGTGTTTACTACGATTATCCACCAGGACCGGCTGAATACAGCACACCAGGAGGCGTAATCTGCGGTAATGTAGAGAAAAAATTACAATATATTATTCAAAATGGCGAGATTGATTCAATGTTCGATACGAGCCTCACAATTGGAGATGAAATTCTGCAACAAGCGCTCGGAAAAGGAACAAACAAACATATGCAAAGTATCGTTGCTACGATTCAGCGCGAGCAAAATGAAATTATCCGTCACGATGAAGGGCGACTACTTATCGTTCAAGGAGCTGCTGGTAGTGGTAAAACATCAGCTGCCCTGCAGCGAATCGCCTACTTACTATATAAATATCGTGAATGGCTAAAAGCAGATCAAATCATTCTCTTCTCCCCTAACTCCATGTTCAACAGCTACGTATCTAACGTACTGCCAGAACTCGGCGAAGAAAATATGCAGCAAGTTACATTCCAAGAATATTTAAACCATAGACTCAGTAAGTCATTTGACGTTGAGGATCCTTACGAGCAATTAGAATATATGTTAACTGAAACGAATAGCGCAAATTATAAAACTCGAAATGCGAGCATTCGATTTAAAGCATCTACTCAATTTTTCGAGATGATTAGAGCGTACAGACAATCTCTTGAATCTTCAGGCATGCTATTTAGAGGAATGAAATTTAGAGGAACACTGATTGCCTCTGCTAAAGAAATTACAGAGCAATTTTATAATACTGATTCCTCCCTCCGCTTCCATAATCGAATTGAGAAGTTAACGGATTGGCTAAACAAACAAATAGACACAATTGAAAAAACAGAACTGAAAAAGCCTTGGGTAGAAGAAGAAATTGAACTACTTAGTAAAGATGAATACCAAAAGGCTTATAAATATTTACAGAAAAAAGGCGAGTTTGACGACAACTCCTTTAATGATTTTGAGAAAGAAACGAAAGTACTTGGACGTATGATTGTCCGTAAAAAATTGAAGCCGCTTCGTAAAGGTGTTCAAACATTGCGCTTCATCAACTTCACAGGCATATATAAACAACTCTTCACAGATGCATCATGGGTTGCTGGGGAAAAACCTAAAGAATGGGACGACATTTGCTCATTAACTGTGAACATGCTTGATGAAGGAAAGCTACATTACGAGGATGCGACTCCATTTTTACTTTTAAAAGAATTAATTGAAGGCTTCCAAACGAACAGATCGATTAAACACGTACTTGTAGACGAAGCACAAGATTATTCTCCATTTCAGTTCGAGTTTTTAAAACGTCTCTTCCCTGCCGCAAAAATGACAGTACTCGGAGACTTTAACCAAGCGATATTTGCTCATGCGAGTGAGACAGTTAATTTCAATACACTTACTAGCTTATACGGATCAGATGAAACGAACGGCATCAACTTAACTCGTAGCTATCGTTCAACAAAACCGATAATTGAATTTACACGGGACCTCGTACCTGAAGGAAAGAACATTAATGCATTTGAACGTGACGGTGAAAAGCCTACAGTAACTAAAGTTTCGGATTACAGTGAGCTGCATGAGCGTATCACTTCCAAAGTTGCTGAACTACAAAAACTACAGCACAATACGATCGCAATTATATGTAAATCCGCGGCTGAAAGTGCCGCTGCATACGAGGCACTCAGTCATATCGAGAATATTAAACTTGTGAAAAGTAACTCAGCCGAGTATGAGCAAGGCATCGTCGTTATCCCTGCTTATTTAGCGAAGGGTATCGAATTTGATGCTGTTATTATTTACGATGCTTCTAAAGATGTGTACAGCGATGAGAGCCTACGTAGATTGTTCTACACTGCTTGTACGCGCGCAATGCATGAATTGCAGCTTTATAGCGTTGGTGAGGTTAGTCCTTTTGTAACAGGGGCTGCTTCGGAGAGTTTTGAGCTTGTAACGAAAACACCTTGATGATTGAAGTGAACCCCGAAAACGGGACACATATCAAAACACCTCCTGAATTCGCATACTAAGTATGCAAATTCAATGGAGGTGTTTTTTTATCATTTAGACTTGTAAAATGCTTCGTATTTCTTCTAAGCGTAAATTTGTAAACCTTGCAATATCTTCGATTGGCATTCCATTTTTATGCATTCCACGAATTAATTGAATCTTACCTTCTTCAATCCCCTCTTTCTTTCCTTCATTACGAGCATGAGCGAACTTTGCGGCTTCATCCATCAAAGCTTTTTCTCTTGCTTCATATGCTTGTCGGAAAGAAGAATCTTGACTCATACGCTCCCATTTATTCATCGCTTATTGTAAAATCGGGTCTTGGTTCATCGCAATGTCCTCCAATGTTTTGGTTAGTTGTTCATCCTCGTTTGCCGGAAGTAATAATAACCAACGAACAAACAAATCTTCCCAGGGATTTACTTGTTCATTCCGCCACTGTTGCATAAGTTTCGGAATCTCTACGATGTGAACTTCGATATCACTACTCAATATTTTATGTTGTTGTCGATTCCATAAGACTCCTGTTGTATGGAATGCCTCGTATTCAGGAAACATAACGAAATTTAACAAATTGATTGTAATTGTTTTATGAACAGAGCTGTATGGCATTCCTTTTTGAAGTTGAGATGTGTATAGCCTTCCCCAATAATATAAACTGCGTTTAATCATATGATGATTATTATTGAGCTGTATTTCTACGTTGACTTTTGTTCCTGTGTCTAATATAGCTGAAATATCTAAAATAGATAACTTATCTTCTTCATGTTCCCTGTGTAAATGTGAATCTGCTAATTGTAACGAAACAATGGGCGATTCTAAAGAATCCTGTAACATCGCATTTAAAAAAGCACTTAAAATATCTTCATTTCCACTTGTGCCAAATAATTGTTTAAAAGCAAAATCAATGCGTAAATTCACTAATTGTTGGCTAGACATGAGTTTTCCTCTCCCCATCTCATAAAAGGCTTTTCTTTTATTGTAGATAAAATAGTGATACGCATGCAAACAAGCACTTACTTAAATTTCTTAAAACGACCTGTATTTGCAGGTTATAACATCACTTCTCATGATGCAGACATACTTACAATTGATGTACTTCTATCTTCACCTTTATTAGATCCTAACACTTCCGAAAAAGATGCGGAAGAATACTTCTATTTACAACAACTAACTGAATCAATCTGTCGTTCTGAATTATGTATTTCTATTAAAGAAAGTGCGCTTATTTAGACACGAAAAAGAGGGTTATTTATCATAACCCTCTTCTACTATCTATTTACGTTTGTACTTAATCATAATAATGCATTCTTTTATATGCAACTTATATAAGTATCAAGGTGTTTTTCTCATTCTAAACGACATATCTTTACGCCGATATACACTCAGCACGATCCCCATTATAAATGCATGAAATAGAGTTGGTATCCATCCGTAACTAATAAAAGGTAATGATATAGAAAAACGTGGTAATATCCCGAGGATCATGCCAACGTTACAAATAAAATGGATTACAAAAAGAGTCACTCCGCCAACGAGAAGCAATTTACCATAACCATCATTTATTTTATAAGCTATGTTCATTATTCTTACTGCAAAAAGAGAAAGAATAATGACAAGAACTAGCGCAAGTACATATCCATAATAGTAAGTCAAACTCGCGAATACAAAATCAGTATGGGCAGCAGGGATAGACTTTATATTTCCATATGTACCAAACCAGCCTGCTGAAGACATCGCCTCTTGTAAACGTAAATCCCATTGATCATGCGCTGGGTTTATAAATCCTAAAATTCTAGCTATCCGGTATTCTTTTACAGCAGACCAGGAAAATAGATCCCTAATAATCAATGGTAAAATAGGCAATATTGTAATGAGCCATGCCGTTTTCTTTCCTAACTTACTCCACCAAAGCATAACAAATACCATCGTAATGTAGATGAAAATTGGTAAAAGAATTGATATAGTCGAAAATAGATATAAAGAAAATACGTACAACATGAGAAGATGCATAAACTTTAACCTACTATTATTGAAAAAAGAAGCCCAAGCTAGAAAGAAGAATGGCATCGTCATTAAACAATCAATTTTGATGGGGCCAATTTTTATTATTGCTTCCCCAATCACGTAATCAGTCGGAAAACATTTTATCATTAACAAGATAAGTACTCCGATTGTATAAAACAGCCACCCGAGCCTCTCTAACTTTCGATAATCAAGTAGCATTATCCCAACAGCTGTTGCAATGCCGAGAATAACAAAAATCACTTTGTTCATTAATAAATCATTCGTATGCCCAAGAGCTATTATTGGCAAAAACCCTAATCCCATAGCAGCCACTAATAAAATAAGTAAGAACCAATCCACCTTTGGCTTATGAAGTTTATTAAGTTCTTGCCCTAGTTTAATCGGACTTCCCATTTGTTCTACCGCTTTATTTTCAGCAACTTCCTCACTTAACCCTTTTTCTATCCATGTGTTCTTCGCCTGTTTTAAGTGAAACTCTAGTTCAGTTGCTACAAAGCTCTTTGCTTCTTTTGATTTAATATGATTCGTAACTTCGCTTACAAAACGCTCCCCTTTTTTGTTCAATTTTATCTCACTCCTGTACTAATCCTTTTAATATAAACCGTGCCTTCGTAGAATCTTTTTCTGCCTTTCGCAGCATCTTTCTTCCTTTATCGTTTAATTGATAATATTTCGCTCCTTCATGATCCCAGCTTGATTGGATAAAACGATTCTGTTCTAGACGATGTAATACGGTATATAAAAACCCTTCATTTCCTTCGAATTTCCGAATCCCTCTCCCTCGTAGTAACTGTGACAATTCGTATCCTGTTTTTTCATTACTGAGGAGTTGTAAAATCGCTAAAGAGATGTCCTCTTCCTTTTCGTTTGACGCATTGATTTTTTCGCGCACCTGCTTTCGATGTTGATCAGAAAAACTCAAATGTTTAAACGTTGTATTCTCCATTGATTTTCGCAGGCCTTTTAATCGATCTTCC
Source organism: Bacillus sp. DB-2 (assembly GCF_003315125.1). NCBI lineage: Bacteria > Bacillati > Bacillota > Bacilli > Caryophanales > Bacillaceae > Bacillus > Bacillus sp. DB-2. The sequence goes on from NZ_QNRN01000005.1 coordinate 77,391, forward strand.
ATTTGATTATTCCTCCAATCCTTTCTTCAAAAGCTCCTTCGCTTTTTTCATTCTCGTTTTTATCGTATTTTCTTTCACTTCTATTACAATAGCAATCTCTTTAATTGATAGTTCTTCATAATAAAATAGATAAATGACCTCTCGGTATTTTATCGGTAAATTCATTACTGCAGAAGCCAATTCACGGTCCTTCGCATTTTGAATGACAGTTTGTTCGACACTATCATTTTGAACCCCCATATAAGCAGCTTCATCCTCTGTCACGATCACCTTTTTGTTATACCAACTTTTTATGTAGTCCTTACATTGATTAATCGCAATTCTCCACAACCACGTTTTCACATTCGATTTCCCTTTGTATGTATGAAGAGATTTATAACATTTCACAAATATATCTTGCGTTACATCCTCAGCGACTTCTTTATTGTTCACATATGAATACACAAGCTGTAAGACTTCTTGTCCATATTTGTTCATTATTTCATCGATAAGGAGTTCCTTATCTTCTATTTCAAACGCTTCTACCGTTAATTCATCCACATCATTTCCTCCTTCCCATATATTAGACGACGCACCCTATGGAAAAGTTTTATAAATTCATAAAAAAACGGTTGGAAATTTCCATACCGTTTTGCTCATCCTCTACTATTTAATTTTTTCTAAAACAAAACTTTTAATATTCCCCGCACTTTTATAGCTTGCGATACGTCTGTTTTATTAAGTTCTTCAAAATAAGGCTATCTGACTTCGATCGCATAACTATTTAACTCTGCACAATCATCTATTAAATCATTGAACTCCATATTAAATTCAGCACATTCCTTTACTAACAGCATTAAATTATGCGTTTTAGGCGGATGAAGTTCTTTTAAACGTTAAATACCCCTTTAGATATTTCTCAGCACACTGTTGACAATGATAACAGATAATTGCAAAAGGAATAGGCATTAAAGACAATAAATGATTAGAAACTCTAAGATCTGAATCTGCAATTTCAAACCATAAATTTGCCTCACTGAAATTTTTCATACAATACCTTACCTTCTTCAGCAATCTTGTATTCCATTGTTACAGGATTACCAGAACGCTCATTAAATTCTTCAGAACCGTAAACAAGTAAATCGACTGGTGTTTTCATTACATCGAATATACTTAAATTCAATTTCTTTAAGGCTTCTCTTTTCCTCTTACCAATACCATCAACCACTACACACAAATCAAAATCACTATCCTCATTAGGCATACCGTAAGCATGAGACCCAAATAAAATAATTTTATTAACATCAGAAAGAGAGGAAGTCATTTTATCTACTAATTGATTTAACTCTTTTGGAACATTAGTATTCATTCCATTCACCGCTTTAAATTAATCCTTCTCAATAAATCCTAGCTGTAGAAGCAAATCAATAAATTGATTCATTTCAACTCCAATACACTACTACAATTGTTAAGTTATTCAAACGGTATAATAATACTTATTATACCTTTCGTATTCATATCCTGTTAAGCAACAAAAATCTACACTCAGCTAATTTCAGTACACTCTGTACAAATATAATAAAACAAAAAACCGCATGAGGACTCTCCCTCACGCGGTTTATTTTTAAACTAACGCAGCTGCCTGTTCTTGTTGATCTACAGGAATTACAGCGTCTCTTAACGCTTTTTCTAATTCAGCTGTGTATTTCATTCCAATGCTATCATCATTTATGGTGCCAATAAAGACAGATTACGAAACAGTTTCATAACAGTATGAATAAATAAACAACTAAAAACACCTATTACGAGTATAAAAAATCGGCTCACTACATAATACCTATGTTTTCAGTGATACTCTATTACCACCGAACTAAATGTATATAATTTTAACTACATGATAGCAAGTTAATTTTCAAATATCTTCTTGCGCATAACCCTAAATTTATTATCCATTTGTATCATGCTTATAAATAAAAGATATCCTATCGATGCACCGAGCATATTTATAGCAATCCGCCACACATCAAAAACATCAGATAAAGTTAGTAAATGTAATAACTCCCAAACAAGAAAGGTCATAACATACCACTTACAAGCTTTCTTATAGTTCGTCACTTTATTGATCAACACTGGAACGAAAAATCCAAATGGAACTACCAATATTATATGTTGCAAAACAGTTAACCAATACGTTGAGTTCCCCCAAGGACCTGGATGTGCAATAAAATCTTTAATTTGCCAAAGTGTTATTCCAAAAAGTTGTAACAGCGTTTCTAAATCAGATATATGTAAAAATTGCTGCCAAAATTCAATAGGATGATAGACAGTTCCACCTGTCAAACTACGAACAGAGTCAAATGTAGAATTTGAAATAAATCCTCCTAAAAAGACAATAAAACAAATGATTATATAAGGAATACATAAAATTTTTGATACTACCTTTAATGGCCTAGGAACTTCGTATACCGATTGATTAATCTCTAAACCAATAACTTTTGATTCGCCAAAAGTTTGAATCGCTTTATACACCGCTTCTTTTTCATTCATACCTTGTTCCATATATTCTTCTTTCAAGCTGTTCAAGTGATCATATATTTCTAGAAATAGCTCATCCTGTTCAATATTTCTAAGTTCTGAATAAGCTAAAATGGACTTAATATACTCATCAAATTCACTCATAAATAACTCCTTTCTGACAAGTTTGAATTAATGATGTTACACGCTCCCAAGAGTTCACTTTCTTCTGCAATTCTTTTTTTCCTTTACTTGTAATAGTATAAAATTTCCTTTTCATCCCATTCTCAGATTGATTCCAATAAGATTCAAGAAATTCCTTTTTTTCTAATCGCTTTAAAGCTGGATACAAAGTTCCCTGCCCCATACTATACAAATCTTCACTTGCATCCTTTAAACTTTGGGCTATTTCATATCCATATGTATCACGTTTTGCAATGATAGAAAGTAATAAAATATCTATACTTCCCTTCAAGATTTCTTTGTCCAACAATACCACCTCCTTATATACATCGTATAACAACATATGTCGTTATGCAACACAATTGAAATAATACCCCATAAAAAAACCACCTAAAGGCTCCCCTTCAGGTGGTTCTCTATTTTACGCTAACGCAGCCGCCTGCTCTTGTTGATCTACAGGAATTACAGCGTCTGTTAATGCTTTTTCTAATTCAGCTGTGTATTTCATTTGCTCTTCTTTGCTCCAGCCTAGTTTCGCAGCCATGTAGTTGATTACTGCTTCTTTCCACTCGTATACCCAGTGGATGTTGAAGAATACAGCGCCTCTGCGGCGTACGAAGAAGTCAACTGGTTTCGCTGTCATTTCGTAATCCATTGCGTATACAAGTGGGATTAGAACGTCTAGCGGCATGTTGTATTCTTTCGCTTCGTCTTTATGTTTTTTCGCTAAGTCAAACAGTACGTCAACGTTAGAGCCGTAGAATTTCGCGAATTTTTCCGCTTGTGCTGTCGTTAAACCATATTTCGTACCTTCGCCTGCTTTTTTCGCAACAAATGCCGGGAATCCGTGTGAACCACTTACATGACCACCAGAGATTGGCATATGTTTCGTATCGCTCTTCTTATATGCGCTATGGCCTTCTTTTTGTAATAGATTCGTTACGTAGTCTACTACCATTTCAGCCATTTTGCGGTATCCTGTTAATTTACCGCCCGCGATTGTAATTAAACCAGATTCAGAAGTCCAAATTTCATCTTTACGAGAAATTTCAGATGCATTCTTACCTTCTTCATAAATTAGCGGACGTACACCAGCCCAGCTTGATTCCACATCTTTTTCTGTAATTTTTACACTTGGGAACATGTAGTTAATCGCATTAATGATATATGTGCGATCTTCTGTTGTCATGTGCGGTACAGCTGCGTCTTTATCATAGAACGTATCTGTTGTACCTACGTACGTTTTTCCTTCGCGAGGAATCGCGAACACCATACGTTTATCTGGTGTATCAAAGTAAATTGCTTGCCCTAATGGGAAACGTTTTTGATCAATTACTAAGTGAACACCTTTTGATAACTGAAGTACTTTACCTTTTTTCGAGTTATCTTTTTCACGAAGTGTATCTACCCAAGGACCAGCTGCGTTTACAATTTTCTTACCGTAAACTTCATATACTTCTCCGTCTAGTAAATCGATTACACGTACACCGCATACTTTTCCATCTTTATATAAGAAACTGTCTACTTTTGCGTAGTTAACAGCTTTCGCACCATGCTCAATCGCTTCTTTCATTACTTCAATTGTAAGACGCGCATCGTCTGTACGATATTCTACGTAGTAACCGCCGCCTTTTAATCCTTCTTGTTTTACAAGAGGCTCTTTATTTAGCGTTTCTTCACGGTTAAACATCTTTCTGCGCTCACTTCGTTTTACACCTGCTAAGAAGTCGTATACACGAAGACCAATTGATGTACTGAATGACCCGAACGTGCCGCCTGTATGGAACGGAAGTAACATCCACTCCGGTGTTGTTACATGGGGACCGTTCTCATATACGATCGCACGCTCTTTCCCCACCTCTGCTACCATTTTCACTTCAAGTTGTTTTAAATAACGTAAACCGCCGTGTACAAGTTTCGTTGAACGACTTGATGTACCTGCTGCAAAGTCCTGCATTTCAAACACAATTGTTGATAAACCGCGTGTTGCCCCATCTAATGCAATACCAGAACCAGTAATACCTCCACCAATTACGATCACATCTAACTCTTGTTTATTTACTCCGTTTAATACGTCTTTACGTTGTTTACTTGAAAATTTCATGGTAATTCCTCCCTTTGATAACGAAAAAAGAGACCACAAGCTCCGCTATAGATTTCGCCTCTATAGCGTGTTGTGGTCTCTCCAAATCTCCTACCGAATTATTAACTTGTCATCATTATAACACTGTTTATGATTATTTGAAAGCTTTAGTTGCTTCAATTGCTTTTTTCCATCCAGCATATAGCTCTTCGCTTGTTTCCGCTTCCATCGTTGGTTCAAAGCGTTTGTCCATATGCCACTGTGCTTTAATTTCATCTTGGTTTTTCCAGTATCCAACCGCAAGACCAGCTAAGTATGCTGCACCTAAAGCTGTCGTTTCATTGATCACTGGACGCTCTACAGGAACGTCTAACATATCGCTTTGGAACTGCATTAAGAAGTTATTCTTAACTGCTCCGCCATCAACACGTAATGTATTCAGTTCAATACCTGAATCTGCTTCCATAGCGCATAGTACATCTTTCGTTTGGTATGCTAAAGATTCTAGCGTTGCACGAATGAAATGCTCTTTCGTCGTACCGCGCGTTACACCAAACATAGCGCCGCGTACTTCACTATCCCAGTATGGTGTGCCTAGTCCAACGAATGCTGGTACTATGTATACACCTTCAGTTGATTCAACACGGCTAGCGTACACTTCGCTCTCACTCGCATCTTTAAACATGCGCATTCCGTCACGTAACCACTGAATTGCAGAACCTGCTACGAAAATACTTCCTTCTAATGCGTAGTTTACTTTACCATCTAAACCCCATGCAATTGTTGTTAATAGACCGTGCTCAGAAGCTACTGCTTTTTCACCTGTGTTCATTAACATGAAACAACCAGTTCCGTACGTGTTCTTCGCCATACCTTCACCGAAACAAGCTTGTCCAAATAACGCTGCTTGCTGATCACCAGCTACACCTGCAATCGGTACATTTTGACCGAAGAAGTGATAATCAATTGTTTCTCCATATATTTCAGATGATTGACGTACTTCTGGAAGCATGCTCTTTGGTACTGTTAACATGTCTAGAAGCTCATCATCCCACTGTAAGTCGTGAATGTTAAACATTAATGTGCGTGATGCATTTGAGTAGTCTGTTATGTGCGCTTTACCGCCAGACAATTTCCATACAAGCCATGTATCAATTGTTCCGAATAATAACTCGCCGTTTTCTGCTTTTTCTCTTGCACCTTCAACGTTATCTAAAATCCATTTTACTTTCGTACCAGAGAAGTATGCATCAATTAAAAGACCTGTTTTTTCGCGAACCATCTCGCTATAACCTTTTTCTTTTAACTCATCACAAATTTCAACTGTTTGACGAGATTGCCATACGATTGCGTTATAAATTGGTTTTCCAGTCGTTTTATCCCATACAACCGCTGTTTCACGTTGGTTCGTAATACCGATACCAGCGATTTGTTCTGGCTTCACATCTGCTTCACTTAAGCAAGTTGCGATAACTGCTAAAATAGATCCCCAAATTTCTTGTGCATTATGCTCAACCCAGCCTGGCTTTGGAAAATGTTGTGTAAACTCTTTTTGAGCTGAATGAACGATTTTTCCTTCTTTATTGAAAAGAATTGCGCGTGAGCTTGTTGTTCCTTGGTCTAATGAAAGAATATATTTTTTCATATCAGTTTCCCCCTATGCTACTTTTCTACTATTTGTAGTAGCTCCACTTTTTTTACTTGTCATATAAGAGATTGCTAGTACAATCACAGTTGCAATAATTACATAAATAAGTGCTGAATTTTGTTTTCCTTCAAATACAACTTGATGGAATAATCCTGCAAGTGATCCACCTAAAATTGGACCAACTACTGGAATCCATGCATACTTCCAATTTGAACCGCCTTTTCCTGCAATCGGAAGGAAGAAGTGTGCAATACGCGGACCTAAATCACGAGCCGGGTTGATTGCGTATCCTGTTGTTCCACCTAATGATAAACCAATACTTACAATTAAGAAACCTACGATAAATGGATTTAAACCATCTGCAAATTTATTTGCTCCAATTGCTAATATACCAAATACTAAAACGAATGTTCCAATCATTTCACTTAAAAGGTTTGTAAATGTGTTCGGAATTGCTGGACCTGTTGCAAATACACCTAACTTTGTTCCTGGATCTTCTGTTTCTTTCCAGTGTGGTAAGTAATGTAAATATACAAGAACTGCCCCGATAATTGCCCCAATCATTTGTGCTGCGATATACATAGGTACGTCACTCCATGGGAACGCTCCCTTAAACGCAAGTCCTATCGTTAAAGCCGGATTCAAATGTGCCCCACTAATTGATCCAACTGCATACGCTGCCATAGCAACCGCTAGACCCCAACCCATTGTAATTACAATCCAACCAGAATCTTTCGCAAACGATTTCTTTAAACTTACACCAGCGCAAACACCGCCACCAAGTAAGATTAACAACGCAGTCCCTATTAATTCCCCTAAAAATGCTGACATAAAATCCCTCCACAATCAATTTAAATGCTTTCGAAAAGTGATAGAGGTAAAATGAATGGCCATTCGTTTTTTTCAAAAGAAAAAGATCCACAGCTTACATGCTTCTATATAATATATATAGAAACAATAAAATGTGGATCTCTTCTTTTCTCCGTCACGTTTATTAACTTGTCTATAATGTTAACCTCTAATGAAAGCGGTGTCAACAGAATTTTTTCACATTTTCGTCACTTTTTTTGGTAATGTTTCCATAATTCTTTTTTCGATGTCGTAATTGCTGTCGCACCAGCATTTAACGCCCTTTCAACATCCTCGACAGTTCGAATAAAACCACCTGCTAAAATCGGTACACCTGTACGCTCTTTCACCTCAGCAATGACACCTGTTAACGCACCAGGAAGCACTTCTATATAATCCGGCTTCGTCTTTTCTAGCAAATTACAGCTCTTTTCCATTGCGCTAGAATCAATTAAAAAGATGCGTTGAATGGAGACGACACCTTTTTGCTTCGCCTTCATAATTACGCTCGCCTTTGTCGATAATAACCCGTACGGTTTATATTCTTGGCATAAAAACTCCGTCGCATGCCCATCACTTTGTAATCCATGGATCAAATCAACATGTAAAAATACTTTTTTATTATGCTGCTTCGCAAGCGACACAACACTCTTCAATTGACCGACATGAATATCTAAAATAACAATATACTCATACGAACTATGTAATAGCTTCTCCAAATCTTTAATTTGCCTCACTGCCGGCAAAATCTTCTGCTCATGAAATTCCATTCTAAACGTCCCGATACGATAAACTTAACTAAATCTATACAATTCAATCAAATTTACACGAGTTAGTGCTTCATCGTGTTCTCGCAACCCCGAAGGGACGAGGGGTATAACACTCCACACGAGGCAGTATCGTTACCTCCTATTATCAAGCATTTATTTTACCCATCTTGATAAATTTATCGACGCATTTAAATCTCTATCGTGGTGGCTATTGCATGAAACACAACACCACTCACGTATTTTTAAACTCCACTGTCCTTCTGGTTGAACTGAATGGTCGTATTTAACTCCACAACATGAACAAATCTTGCTTGAGGCGAACCATTTATCAGCTTTTACATACTCAATGCCATACTTCTCGCACTTGTATGACAAACATTGAAAGAAGAAGTTTAATTTTTGAAATGAAAATGCTTTCGATAGTTTTTTGTTTTTTAACAGGTTTGAGATAGGTAAGTCTTCCACAACAATTTTCATTGGTTTGGTTTTCACCAATTTTGCTGTTGCTTGATGGATATGGTTATTTCGGATATTCGTAATTTTCCTAGATAACCGCAGGTGCTCCGCTTTAGCTTTTTCATATCCGGCAGATTGAATTTTTACACCTTTTTTAAATCTCCTAGACATATCTCTTTGCGCTGACTTTTTCCTTTTCAAAAGTTTTTTAACCTTAGCATCTTTGTTTATATTTCGTTCTTTCATACCATTAGAAGCTACAAACAGCTCTTTTAAACCAACATCCACACCAATCGACTCATCGGTTAGTTCTTGTAATTCAAAGTCTTCTTGGAATCCTACACTAATCCACCAGTGACGACCATCAAAGGTAACTCTTGGATTTGATGGTTTTTTGTTTCTTGGTAGTTGTTGGCTTGTTTTCACTTCTCCAATAGACTGAATATCAACTACTTTCTTTCCTATAATCAGTCTTTCATAATTGGCATAAAATCCTTGGATTAAATCTTTTTTGGATTTATAAGAAGTGTGATAACCATTTTTGTACTTTTCGAACGAATTTTTTCGCGCCTTGTCAAAATCTTTTGAAGCCTGTTTGGGAACTTGTGCGTTGATATTTTTTAACCACTCATATTGCTTTCGCTTCTTGATCTTTGTAAATCGTTTCTGTAAAGCTAACTGTGAAACAGATTTTCCAAATAGCTTATAGTATCTATCACTCATCCTTTTACAATAGTTATAAGCAAATCTTGCAGCTCCAGCATGGTTTCTAAGCACTTTTTCTTGTTCAGGCGTTGGAATCAGTCTGACTTTCTTCGCTAATATCATCAGAATTTAACTTCTTTAATGAAAGATTTGTTCTTCTGAATAGTAGCGTGTTCCACCAGCATTCTCCTGAGACTACCAGGATACAAACCTGTTAATTCCGATACTTGACTAACTCGTGAAAATTTCATTATTATTCTCACCTCATTGAACCAAACATAGCACGTACGTTCGATAAATTCAATAAAGTTTGATAGATTCAATAAAATTTATCTTGTTCAACTAAGGGCGCAATTCCTTAGCCAGTTCTCTTATGAACTTCTCATGTTTTCACATGAGCGCAGACTATATGTTTATCTACTTAGAGATAGAGGATTTTTCCACCACCATAGGCTTGTGGTGTACTCTCGTCAGTTATACGAGATAGTCGTTGAACGTTCATCTTATCCATTTTGACTTAGATGATTCGAGGCGGAAGACCCATTGTTCTAGTGTTTAGGATTTAACCTTGCACGATCTGATTGATTTTTTCTGCTTTCGCAACATTCACGCTCGCTATTTCTAGCCACGTTGTAGTTCAATCAGCTTTAGGGATTGCCCGCAGTTACCCCTCACTACTAGCCAATCACTTGACTAGCAGGGCTTACTGATATATTTAATTAACTTTGGTTATAATTGGTTAAATAAATCGTAACAGTTAGTTACCCTTCCTATCTATCCTTTATAGTACACAATTTGAGTAGAAAGAACAGCTAGTGCGGGAAAATTATTTCCTCTATCTATATATTTTCTTCAACTTATCAGAAGCAGTGCCACCTATGACCATTAATATGAGGGGTAAAAAATTCATTACATACGGTGCATCTGCTACAAGTGTAATGCTTACTCCTGCAAACTTATTTAACATCCATACAACGATTTTCGTAATAAACAAAAATACTCCCAGCATGAATAGACTATCAAAAAATACCTTCCATTTTGGATACGCCAACTGCTTACTATCCTCAATTACCTTCTGCGTCAACTCTTCGTCACTCCTTAGCAGTTCATCAATCGTAATACCGAACAGATCGCTTAAATGAATAATAATTTCAATGCTCGGATAGTTCTTTCCCGTCTCCCATTTCGAAACAGATTGTCTACTTACATGAATTTTTTCAGCCAAATCATTTTGCGACCAATTTCGTTTCTCTCGCTCTTCTTTTAAACGTTCGCTAAAAATCATACTGTGTTTATCACCTCTCTACGTCTAGTATGGGCAAATAACTGATGAAGAGTAAAGCTAGTTATCGTTGCGTAACCTGTGCAACTTGTGCGTTACACTTTAAAATGGCGCCATTTCATACTCTATGTCATGCAGATTTCATATGTTTTTCTTCTATAATAATTTCCCGAACAATAATACAAATAACGAATACTAGTAAAGACAGGACTAGACATAAAAAATACGCCATTCCTTCCTATAGTTCTCCAGAAAGAATAACGCATATATCCATGTTTACTCATCCGTTTTCGGTTTATAAGAAAAACCCGGATATTTCACAACAGGCCACTTTTCTTTACGTAAAGAATCCATCAATTGCGGGCCAACATGTACATTACTTTCCACTATTTCTTTAGGAGTCAGTGCCATCCATTGATTTAACGATACATCTTCAAAACGGTTACTTTTAAACATCTCTAAAAACCATAATGTTTCATTGCCTGTGTTTTGAATATAGTGTCCAGTCGCAAACGGTACATATCCAACATCACCAGCTCTATAATCAAATGTACGAGCTGTACCATTTCCAAGAAACACCGTCATTCTCGCTTGCCCGGTAAGATAATATTGCCACTCATCATTATTCGGGTGCCAGTGAAGCTCTCTCATTCCACCGGGCTCAACCTCAACGAGCGCTGCTGCGATTGCTTTTGAAATTGGAAAGTTCGTAGAATCTACAATTCGAACGCTACCACCAGGTGTCTTAATCGGTTTTTGTTTTAACAGTTCGTGTTTAAATGTTAAAGGAACTTCTCCTTCTGGCGACTGGACTTCCTGACTCTCAAGCGAACCCGGTACCTCTCCTTGATAAATATAAACTTGATCTGAAGGAATAGAGCGAAAAGCACTCTCCGGCACTCCGAAGTTAGCCGATAGAACTTCTTTTGGCGTATGTGCAAACCAATCAGAAATAGCTAAAGTAGATAAATCAGAAAAGTGTCCATCATCGAATACGAGTAGAAATTCACAATGTTCCAATCCTTGAATAGAATGCGGAATGCCAGGAGGAAAGTACCAAAGATCACCTGGACCAACATCAGCAATAAAATTCCGTCCATTTTGATCAACCGCAGTTATGCGCGCCTTTCCTAAAAGCATATATGCCCATTCTGCTTGTTTATGCCAATGAAGTTCACGCACCCCACCGGCCGTTAAACTCATATTTACCCCAGCAATCGTAGTCGAAACCGGAAGTTCTCTAACAGTAATCTCCCTGGACCACCCACCGTGTTTTAAAATCATAGAAGTGTCTGAAAATGAAAATTTCAAGTTAGGAACTAAGCCAGCATCAGTTATAGGCGGAACGAGCATATTCGGATTTTGAATATCCCGCATAACATTACGAGGTCCAGAATCTATCGCACCAGCTCCATCGCTACGGATTGGTTGTGGTATACTCCCTCCCGCTTCATTAACAGTACGTTTTTTCATCATTACACTCCTTTTTCATCCGATTATTAAGTAAAAAGCCTCCATCATAGTGTATGAATTGGGATTTGGATGGTTACTGTGACTATGGATACAAGGGGTTCTGCCTTAACAATCCACTAAATCTTGATGCGATCTTAATTTAAAAGGGAGTATCCAACAAACTAACATATAAAAAAGAAGAGAAATCCTTTTCTCTTCTTCAAAAGTTTCTATTAAAGTAATACCGAATCTTTATCACTATCCTGATTCCGTTTCTCTCGTTCTTCTTCTAAGCGCTTCATATATACTTCGCCTTCTTTTTCGATAAAATCATTATCCATCTCTTGCTCTTTTTTCGAAGTATATAAAACCATGTAGCCACTTAGTACAATCCCAATGATTACAAGATAAATCCACCATGGTAAAGTTTCCACTTTCATTCATCCCTTTCCTTAGACAAGCCTTATTAGTTTCACTTTATGAGGAAAGAAGTGGTTTTATGCTTAAAATTTTATTGTGGATTCTTCGCGAAGAACGCTTGTACATATTCCATAAACTCTATTGGTTCCTGGCGAAACGGTGCGTGGTATCCTTTTTCAATGATATGGAACGTACTATTTGCAAATAGCTCATGATACAGTTCACCATTTTTCCAAGAAACACTCTTATCGTGTCGTCCCCATATAATTAAAGTCGGTACCTTAATTTTATCTGCTTCCATCGCAATGCGGCGCTCTCTCATTTTCGTAAGCTGATCGTAATGCTCTTTATCATCGCGACTATTTTTCACTTCATTTTTATTATAATCCGTAATCTCTGTTACAGTTTGTAAGTTTGTCGATAGTGGCGGCACTTCATAACTTTCTTTTTGCTGGAAAGACTCTATCCCTGTAGAATCCGCTAAAACGAGATGCGTTACTGCATCCGGATATAAATACGCTAAATTTAGAGACATCTCTCCGCCCATCGAATGACCAAGTACTGCGAATTGATCGTATCCGAGTTTCTTCATTAACTTATAATATAAATTCACTTGCGTGGGAAACGAATACTGAAAATCAATCGGCTTAGAAGAACGCCCAAACCCTAAAATATCAACCGCAATAATCGTATGGTCCTTTACAAGTTCCGGATAAATATCATTAAACCCATCTGAAGAACCACCGAACCCGTGAAGCATAAGTAAAGGCGGTTTCCCCTCACCAATTTGCTTAAAATAAATCGTCTGTCCATCAATCTGCGCCATACTCTCTTTCGTATTTATCTTCATCATAACAGTATCTTTCACTTCTTCAACCTTCGCAATCGGCTTATCAACGAAGTTACATACTATTAACAAAACGAGTACAATACCGCTAATCATATAAAACTTAAAACGTTTCAAAATTCCCGTCTCCTTTCTCATGCTGCTATTTAAAGTTTTTACATTATTTGGTTGTTTTATGATTAATTTTAATTGTAACCAAAGTAGTTACAATTATATTAAAAAAATATTACTCACTGCCATTATTAACGGTTACTTTGTAACTATTATAGTTACACATTTAAAGTAAGTCAATTCTTTTCTCTACATGTCCTAATAACAAAGAAAGGGACTTCATGTTGAAGTCCCTTTCTTTGTTATTATAGTTGGCTTACTCCGCCGTCTCCTCTATTATCTGCTGGTGCTCCACCATCGCCTTTATTGAAGTTAGCTGGCGCTCCGCCACCATCTCCCTTATTAAAACTAACATAGTCTGGTCTTGCTGGTGCTCCTCCTGTCTCTCCTATATTTAATGCTTGATTTGTAAATAAACTATTAGCTCCAATCGATAACGCACCTACTAACGCAATCCCCAACATTCCAAAGTGAATCTTTTTCATTATTTCAGCGCCCCTTTTTTCAATAATTTTTTTTGAGCTTTATGACTCATGTAAAAATAATGACTTGCCTTATTGTGATTCTCTTCTTCATAAAACCTTAAAGCTAACATTCCAGCGTATTCTTGTATACACTCCCATAACTCTTCTTTCTCAAAATAAGAAATACCTTCTAAAACTACTTCCTCTAAGCTTAATGTAGGTGATTTTTCGTTTACACTTTTCAAAATCATAAAACGGTATTGAAACTCTTCCTTATTTAATTCTTTACAAATATCCAAACCTTTTTCTATCAAATCTGCCGCCAATTGATATTGTCCTAATTTATAATATTCACCCGCTTCAACAAATAGCGCTTTAAAAAATTTCGGCTGTTTTTTTGTAACTTCGGATGCATGACGAATTGCGAGTTCCGATAAATCTTGGCTAGCATATAAAAAAGCTAAATTATGACGCACCATTAAAATATATTTTTCATAATTTACTTTTTGGAAAATATCCATAGCAGTATTAAAGCTTTCTTCAGCGAGTTCGTAATTTTTTAAATCTACACAACACAGGCCAAAAACATTTTCATCTAGCGCTATATTTATTTCACAACCTATATGTTTTTTAAATTCCTCTTTCGCTTTTCTCAAATACTCAATTGCATTAACTTGTTGGTACGTCTGATAGTAAAAATTACCCATACGATAATCAAATTCAGCATTCTCTAAAGGGTGCGAGACATATTTCAGTAATTCATTTGCCTTTTCATAATTTTCCTTTGCATCTCCATATTTAGACATTGAAGTACAATATATCCCTTTAAAGAAATGATAATAATATGCTAAAAATCCTTCAGTTGGGATTTCAAAAGATTCTATTCTCTCAAAACTATTTTCTTTTATATTCAACCAATCCGTCAGCATCTTATATCTAAAATCTAATAATGTAAAATACAAAGATAATTCCTGATCCATTTCCAAACCACTAATCTTACTATCAATCTCCTCTTTCATCTCCGTAGCTTTCTCTATGTTTTGCTGCAACATTACACGATACCAATTATCTAAAGAATGTTTCATTTGCTCCTTCGTTACTACATCTGTTCCCATACCTTCGCATCCCCTTTTCTCCAAAATTACAAAATTAGGATATTTATACAATTATTCAAATTGTATATTATCACCCCTTTTCTATGTATTGAAAAATAATTGTCAGAAAATTTATAATTTAAATGAATTATACCAAATATTTCTATTTAAAAAACTTGAGAAACATTTTTCAGAAAATTTTATAGACCAAATAAAAAAGCAAGCAATTCCAGCGATTCGCTAAAACTACTTGCTCTTCTACTTATTATTTCTATTTTTACTCTTTAATAAATTCCTTCGTACTTCTCACTGTATCAATTGGACGAACTAATTTTTCGATTTCTTCACGCTTTGGCTCTAAGAACGGAGGTAAAGATAATTTCTCTCCAAGCGTTTCATAAGGCTCATCTCCCATAAACCCTGGGCCGTCTGTTGCAAACTCGAATAAAATTTGCGGCGCAACTCTTGCGTATAATGACTCAAAGAAGTGACGATTTACATAACCAGATGAAGGGAGTCCAACTCGACTTAGTCGCTCAATCCACTCTTCTAATACAGCGCGATCCTCTACACGGAACGCTGCATGATGCACTGTACCAAAACCTTGTTGTGCTTCAGGAAGAACCGTATTATGTTCTACAATGACTGAGGCACCATTTCCACCTTCGTTTACTTCAAATAAGTAGAATTCTCCTTCTTGAGCAATCTCTTTAAATAATAGAACTTTTTCTAGTACTTCTTTGAAATAGCTGAAATTCGCGATACGGACAAATACAGGTCCTAAGCCAGTAATTGCATATTCTAATGGAACTGGCCCGTCTTGCCAAGGTGTACCTGATTCCACCCCTTTATCAAATTCATCTGAGATTAATTGATAGTGTTGATCATCAAAATCAGCGAAAGAAAGAGTTTTCTTACCAAATTGCTCATTAATTCCTGTATGTTCTACTTCAAGACGATCAAAACGTTTCACCCAATACTCTAGTGCTGCATCAGTTGGAACGCGGAATGAAGTTTTTGAAATTTCATTTGTACCGTGTACACCTTTTGGAACACCTGGGAAGTCAAAGAATGTCATATCTGTTCCTGCACTACCTTTATCATCTGCAAAGAATAAATGATACGTTTGAATATCATCTTGGTTTACTGTTTTTTTAACTAAACGCATTCCTAACACATAAGTGAAAAATTCATAGTTCTTTTCTGCACTACTTGTAATCGCTGTAACGTGGTGTATTCCTTTTAATTGGTTCATTATATATTCCTCCAATGGTTTTTAAATTGTATATTTTCTCTTCTATTATTTCTCTTCAATAGGTGCTAATTTCGCTTCAATTTCTGCTCGCTGATCTTCTAAGAACGGCGGTAAATCAAGTTTTTCTCCTAAATGTTCTACATCGCCATCAACTGTAAATCCTGGTCCATCTGTCGCAATTTCAAATAGGATTCCGTTTGATTCACGGAAGTATAAGCTTTTAAAATAGAAACGGTCGATAATGCCTGAAGAATGGAAACCTTTTTTTATTACCTGTTCTTCCCAATAAGCAAGCTCTGCATCGTTTTTTACACGAATTGCTAAATGGTGAATGCTACCACGGCCCGGCTTTTCAGTAGGACCATCTAAATATTTCACAACGATTTCTCCAAAGGCTTCTCCTTTTATAGACTGGAAAATCGCTTCTTCATCATTTCGGCTAACTTCTGTATAACCAAATATGTCTGTTAGTGTACTTGCCAGTTTATCCAGTCTACGCACTGTCATTTCCACAGAACCCATTCCTTGAATTTGATGCTGTGCAGGAACTTCTGATTTCTCCCAAGTTTCCCAGTGCTCCACTTTTTCGCCGTTTGAAACGAGTAGTACGAGACGTAGGCCTTCCGCATCCTCAAATTGCAAAGCAGGACGATTTGCATATGTTGTTATTTCACTATGTTTTACACCAAATCCCTCAAACCGTTCTTTCCAGTAATGTAAGCTTTCCTCTGAAGGAACGAGTAATCCAATTCGCGTAATTGCATTCGTACCACGGTACGTTTTTCCTACTAAAGGCATTTCAAAAAATGATAATTCTGTACCTGGACTTCCTGTTTTATCTCCGTAAAATAAATGATACATGGACGGATCATCTTGGTTTACCGTCATTTTCACACGACGTAAACCTAGCACGTTTTTATAAAAATGGTTATTCTCACTTCCGTTTTTTGTAACCATTGAAATGTGATGATGCCCTTTAATTTCATACATTGATAATTCCTCCGTTTCATTTTACTAGTCAAGTGATACCTAAAAAATAATATGCTTCTTAGCTTTTCAATTTATTCTCATTATGTTTTTGTAAATTCATCTTAGTTTTTACTGAATAAGTTACTTCGTTTTTTTAATCGAAAGCAACTGAGTATATGTTTTTCATATGACTCAATCGCTTTCGTTACTATCACTTTACAACTCAAGTGATTAAAAAGCAAGTAATTTATCTCAAATTCGAGATATTTTTTTATTGGATAACATTTTGAACTGGAGAATGATAAAGTGAAGGCTAATAATCAGTGGGGTTTTACTGTCCATTAACGCGGGATAAAGTATTCATACGAAGAGTAGACAACTTCTCCCCTTTAAAAAGGTTTATTACATGGTGAAAAGGAATATTATCCATAAAAGAAAGGGGTTAATTTATGAATAAAAATATATCATTACTGACCTTATCATTATTCCTATATCTATCCGCTTGTTCGACTGAGACAAACACTGGTAGTACATCTACTACTGAACAACCAAAAGTAAAAACTGCCTCAATACAACAAGAGGAAAATCGTAAACCTATTTTCTTTCAAGGAAAGGAAATAAAGAAAATTGAGCTTATATCCACTAAGGTAAAAAATACAAAAGCAGTTATAAATCTAGAGTTTGATCAAATTATTAAATCCATGGAACATACAGGAATAGATAAGGATCGAGAAAGAGTTATTCCTCTTTTGCTAGATGATGAGGCTAAAGCAAATATTGATTATCAAATGAATGTAAATTACCAAGATCGTTCCAATGAAACATATTTAATTTGGCTAGAGGATAAAAAAGTTATAATTGCTCGTCAAGATAATGAAGAACAAAAAAATCTAGAACATTACATAATAAGGGATACAGATGCTCAACAAATATTAAGTTTATTTAAGAACAATGTAGAATAACAATAAGCTGCCCATATGGACAGCTTATTGTATTTTTTCTGAAATGCTGGCGGTACTCAATTTAAAAGTTGATATGCCCCCATTCTAGTGGCAAGATATGTTTTATTAGTTCTTCGTTACACCCATGCGTACTTCTTAACTATTTTATTTCATTTTTAATAAAGTGAAACTTTAATCAGCCCTCACCAATCGGACTTTAATGACTTAACATTATGCTTATCTTAGGAGCGAGGTATTTTATCGGTGAGTGTATACAAACCATGTAATGCTTGCTGTTAATAATGCTGACGAAATCAAAGCTGTAAGAACACTATATGTTTGCCACATAAGTATTGTTGACCAATCGAAAGCACAGCACAGTATACCCAGGGCAATCGTAGCGGTCAGGAAAATAACTGTTACGGTTATTCTCTTTTTTGTCATTGGCTGTCGCTCATTCGTTCTCCTTCTGCGTAATCCTAAGAGAAATAGCAAAACGGACAATAGGCAAAAAATAATTGTGATAGACGACAAAATGATATCCAAAAGCTGTGTGCCGCTTATTTCATATGACTGAGTTAGATTGCCTTCTAATATATCTTTAACTTTTAGTACCATGTTTGTATTGGTATTTGTGCCGTTGCTCAGCAAGGAGACGGCTGTTCGTTCATTTGGCAGTATGACTACTTCGGTTCTGAAATTTGGATTGCCCCCAGTGTGTTCTATAATCGTTTGTTCGGCATTTACGGACCAACCTGCCGCATAATACATACCGTTGACAGCCGAAACAGACATATCACCCCTATGTGATTTTTCGATAACCGTGTGAAATATTTCGGGTATGTCCTGCACGATACCCATCTGTATGCCCATCCAACGCGCCATATCTTTTGTATTAGAAATGATGTAGCCTGCGGGTTTATTCCCAGCATAATCCGGAGCTTTAAATGGAGTTGTCATAAAAAAGGAAGAACGGTAGCCCTGTGCCAACTGTCCAGTGGCTTGAGCATCTTCTTTATAAACATACGTCTGGTGAAGACCTAACGGCTGAAATACCTGTTCCTTCATAAAGTCTTCATAGCTTTGTCGCGACACAATCTCAATAACCAAACCCAATACGTCATAATTGACGGTTCCATAGTTATACTGTTCACCGGGAGGGAACGCCAATTCAGCATCCACGAGCATTTCCACAGTCTTTTGCAACATATCCGGCGTATTGCCTTGTGGAATATTTTGAGTATGCCTAATATTTGTTAGACCACTGGTATGGTGAAGAAAGTTATTTAGTGTAAGACTTTGCATATCAACAGGTTTCCCTTGATACTTTAATGTAAACCAAGGTAAATATTTTTGGACAGGGTCAGTCATTGAAAGCAGCCCTTGCTCTTCCAATAGCATAATACCCATACCGGTAAAAGCTTTGCTGACCGAGGCTAACTCATAGAGTGTATTTTCACTTGCAGACAACCCCTTTTCACGGTCTGCATACCCTGAAGAAAAGTAGAACACTTCATCATCAGCAAGTATTGAGATTGACATTCCCGGCACACCTGATATACGACAGGCATCATCTAGCAACGCTTGTATTGCCGCAGATTGCGAATCTGACAACGCATAACTTTGTGTTGCAAATCCTGAGAATAATATAAATATCGTTAATACAAAAACAATAATCTTTTTCATAAACTCTCCTTTTTGGAAAATTATAAGAGAATAATATAAAGTGAACCTATAATCAGCCCTCACCAATCGGACGTTTACGGGCAGCCCGCCCCCCACCTAACTTCTTTACTCCAGCCAAATTTTGAGGTGGGAGTTTTACTGCCCGTTAATGTTGGATAAATAACCTCCTTTTACAACTACGAAACTAAATTTTAATGTATCTTTCTATTCACCTGTATAATATCAAATAATTACGAATAGTTACACTTGAACGAACAGATGGATGTAATTTGAAACAACTTTAAAGAGCCTTGCTACGTAGAATGTAGTAAGGCTCTTAGTTTTTAATAATCAAAATTCAATAACTTTATTATCATAATACAACAGCCCCACTAAGCTTATTAACACTTAATGAGGCCATTCTATTCACAATCTTAATTATGGAAAGTTGGCTTATAGAACGAACGATTATCAAGTGCAAAGACACGTTCTGTGTATTCGCCTGGTTTTGTGCGTCCTAATGCGCGGTCCATCATGTTCATTTTTGCATCTAAGTTATCGATGTAGTGCAGAATTTCTGCTTCTTTTACTAATGGTGGTTTTGGACTACCCCATTCTGCTTTTCCGTGATGAGAAAGGACGATGTGCTGAAGGATTAATACTTCCTCTGCATCGATTTGTAGTTCGTCTGCTGCTTTACCAATTTCGTTCACCATGATAGAAATATGGCCTAGTAAATTTCCTTCTAACGTATACGTCGTAGAAATTGGGCCAGATAGTTCGAATACTTTACCAAGGTCGTGTAAAATAACGCCCGCATATAGTAAGTCTTTATCTAACGATGGGTATAGAGCTGATATAGCTTTCGCTAAATCTAACATTGATACAACATGGTAAGCTAGTCCAGATACGAACTCGTGATGGTTCTTTGTCGCTGCTGGATATTCTAAAAATTCGTTTTGGTGCTTATTTAATAAATGTCTTGTTAGACGCTGTATGTTCGGGTTTCTCATTTCAAATATGTATTGCGTAATTTTCTCAACCATATCTTCTTTTTTTATTGGAGCTTTTTCTACGAAATCCGAGATATCTGTTACTTCATTTTCATTCGCAACACGAATTTGTTTCACACGTAATTGAATACGTCCTTTATAGTTTAGAATATCTCCAGCTACTTTAACGATTGTTTCCGCTACATATTGTTTCTCAACTTCTGGTGATACATCCCATAGCTTCGCTTCAATATCTCCACTTGGATCTTGTAAGATTACTGTTAAAAACGGCTTACCATTGCTTGCGAGACCTTTTGTCGCTGTTTTAATTAACAAGAAAACATCGACTTGTTCACCAACTTCATATTCTACAATTTTCTTTTTCATTCGAATTCCTCCACCAAATCAGTTACTTTTAGTATAGCATACTACAACTCATTTTCTTTACGCTGACGCACTAATTTTATAATCTGTTTTTCTGTAAAATACGTTAGTAAATGCGCATGGCATGTAAAGAAGATAACTTGTCTATCTTTCGCAATTTCCTTTATAAGTTCAATCGTTCGATTCGTCCTTACCGCGTCAAAATGTACGAAGCTATCATCAATAATAAATGGATAATCATGCTCAAACGTTTTCGCTAGCGCAAATCGTAACGATAAATATAACTGCTCCGCTGTCGCTTGGCTTAGTTCATGACTGTAAAAACGCATACCATCGTTACGTTCGACAATGAAAGGTTCCGCTTCTGACGGTGAGAATATTTTACTATATCTTCCGCCTGTTAAATACACGAAATACTCTTCAGATTTTTGTAAAATGCGCGGTAAATGCACTTCATGATAATATTGCTTCGTTTTCGTTAACACCGTCTTTGCGGCCGCATATGCAGCCCACTTCTTCACTTGTTCACGCACTTGTGATTTTTTCATTTCCCACTCATGTAGTAAATCACCGTACGTACTGCCTTCTTCTAAATTCGCAATTTCTATTCGATGCTTCGCAATACGCTCTGTCAGTTCTTTTTCTTGCGCCAGACAGCTTTGCGCGGCTGTAATTTCTTGCTTTAATTTTTCATCATAACCGTCAGCCTCATAATGCTCAGCTAATGACAAACTCGTTAAGCGCTGTTCTAACAAATCAATTTGCGGTAATAAACGCCCTACTTGCTTCTCCGCATCTTCACGTTTTTCTGCCCATTTTCCTGCTTCTAAAAACATCTCTTCATCTGTAGATTCTGCGATATGCCATAACCCATCTCGCTCTACTAATAGTTGTTTTAATTGCTCTTGCATGAACTCATATTCTTCTTGCCATTCCTCCAGCTTCTCTTTTAGCTGCTTACAAGTTTGGCGCTTCTCTTTCTCATTTTGCATACGACTTTGCGCCTCATGCAAATTACTATACTCTTTACTACCGATAACCGTTTCTAGTTTATGCTCAAAGTGCGAAATCATTTCATATAATGAAGATTTCCGCTCGCCTTGTTTATCTAGCTCACGATATAATTGCTGCATTTTTTCAATACGCTCAAACGCTGGCAACATGTGCGCATATGTAAAAAATTGAGGGAACATATAGCGCGTTTTATACGCATCTACTTGTTCTCCTATTTGGAAAGTTTCTCTCTCCCATTCTTCATAAGATGAAACGACTTTATCATAAGCACGTTCCATTTGTTGTAATTTATAAGACTCTCGCTCAAATAACTTTCGAATCTCTTCATCCTTTTCTAACTGATAACGAACGGACATCGCCTCTTCACTTTGACGCCCGCCAGCACTTTGCTGAAGAGTAAGAAGCTCTTCTTGTAATCCACTTGACGGATCTTTATATAAAACAAGGGCAAGGACAATCCCTACAAAAACAATGACACTAATAAATAACAGCACGCGGTTATCTATAAATAGACTCGTGAATAAAACAAGCGTGTTAATAAGAAGTAAAAGAAGACAAACTCTTTGCCACTGTTTTTTCTTTTGCTGAGCTGCCCCTGCTTTCTCTTCATACTTACGCTTCATTCTCTCTGCGCCCATACCTAAAAATGCCGCATCCTGAAATGATTTTTCTTTCTCAACTAACGTATTTCGTTCTTCATCAGCTAACATTTGCTGGCTGATTTGTCTTATATTTTCTTCTTGCTCTTCTAATTGCTCTTGAGCCGTTTTAAAACGATCATCAAGCTGTACTTTTTGCGTTTCTAATTCGCGCGCCTTTTGCACCGTTTGTGTAATTAATTCTTTC
Organism: Bacillus sp. DB-2; assembly: GCF_003315125.1. Taxonomy (NCBI): domain Bacteria; kingdom Bacillati; phylum Bacillota; class Bacilli; order Caryophanales; family Bacillaceae; genus Bacillus; species Bacillus sp. DB-2. Next base: position 100,314 of record NZ_QNRN01000005.1, read on the forward strand.
GTCGCTAAACTTATATCAAATGAAAGAACAGTCTCTTGTTCAAAAGTAGCGCCAATTTGTTGCTGTAGTTCTGCGATTTCTTCTTTTATATTCGCAATACTTCCCGCCATATCACGCATTTCTTGGCGTGCATTTTCATAAGACATATGCTGCATACGAAGTTCTTCTACATAACTTTCCTTTTGTAAAAATGCTTCATCTATTTCTGTGGAATCAATTTCTGATTGCACTGTTTCTATCTTTTTTTGAAGTGAATCTACTTGTACTTGCAGCGGTTCTATCTTTGCCTTTACCGCCTCATAGCGCGCAATTCCGTTTACAGGAAACTGCCCGTTCTCGCTTTTCAACACTTTCTCGTGTGCACTCTTTTCAATAACGAGAGGCTCAAGCGCCGCTAATATTTCATAGTCTTGCTTTCGTCTTTCGGCTGACTCTTTTTCCGCACGAACAGAAGCAAGCTTCTCTTCACTTTCTTTTAACTGCTCGACCTGTTTTTCATACGTGCCAATTTTCCCTTGCCACTCTTTCATCTTCTCTTCAAGTTTCTTCATCTCTTGCAGTGACACATTAATTTCAGGATTACGACCACTCGGCTTAAAGCGCTGATTCATTTCTTTTTCTAATTTTTTATCTAACTGCAATAACGCATCGCTTCCGACTGCACTTGCCGAAAATAAATAATTACCGATATCCGCTTCGCCGAGCTGATGAATATTTTGCAAACCATGCATATCAAATGAAAAAACAGAATCAAATAAGCTTTCATTCACACCGCTTAATATATCGTTTAAAATATCTTCGCCACCAGTTTTCCCGTCTTCAAAATAAACGGTCACCTCACCAACTGCCGTCTTTGGCAATCGTTCAATTTTCAAACGGCCGTACTTTTCTGTTTGAACAGTAACTGCTCCGCCATACTTCCCGCCTTCTTTCGGCTCATAGCGGCGCTGTCCTCTCGTTGGAAAACCGAATAAAATACTTTTCATAAACGAGCGAATTGTCGATTTCCCCGCTTCATTTTCACCGTACAGTACCGTCAGCATTGACAGATCCATTTCCACATTTTCTAATTTTCCGTACCCATAAATATGGAGTTTTTCAATTCTCATTTTTTATCCCTCTCTTGCTGGAATAATTGCTCTAAAATAATATTTTCCGCTTCCTTTTGAATCTCTTTCTTCTCTTCTTCCGTAAAAGATTCAATGCTATTACGCACTACAGGAGATGTCCAAATGGTGCGCAACACTCCGTCCATATTTGTGAAAGCTTCTAACTCTTTTAGCACGCTACCGACGAAATGATTTTCCTCTTTCAAACGTTCAATTTCTGCAAAAGAAACCGTCTCGTTTTTCCACTTCATCGCATATACAAAGTCTTTTCGCTCTTCTCCCGCTGCTAAAATATGAAAAATCTCTTCCACGCGCTTGTCTTCACGCAAATAAGGAGAAAGTGGTCCCTGTCCTGTAAATACGACAGTTAAAAGCGTACCTTCCTCTTCTCTTCTGCATTCATTCATCGCACTTGACGCGCTCGTCATAAGGTCATCAACAGTTTCCAGTCCATCAATATTCACTTCTATCTCATCCCATACAACATCCGCCGTATGGAAAAATGAACATTGCGTTCCTTGTTTCGTGAGTTCAATCAGGTACGCACCCTTTTCTCCTGTTTCCTTACGATGACGTCCTTGTATATTACCTGGATAAATAATATACGGCTCTTCTGATAAAATTTCACGTTTATGTATATGGCCAAGAGCCCAATAATCAAACTGCTTTTCTTTTAGCTCACGAATTTGAAACGGTGCATAGCGATTATGCTCTGCATCCCCTTCCACACTTCCGTGAAGCATGCCAATATGAAAAGGCGCATCACTCATTTTCGTATACTGCGCTGTCATATTATCCGTTACCGCTTGCTGCAAATAACTAAACCCGTAAATAGAAGCTAATAGCTCACCATTTTTATAAAATGATTTCTCTTCCACATAAGGCTCCGTAAACACATGAACATTTTCCGGAAACTCAATCGCTGCCCAGCTTCCCCCTAAATGATCATGGTTACCGTGAATAATAAAAACAGGGATATCATACTGCGACAGTCTCTTCATTTGCTCGCGCACAAACACTTGCGCTCTCAAACTTCTCGTCTCCGCATCATACAAATCCCCGGCTAGTAATACGAAATCAACGCGCTCTTGAATCGCTTTATCAACAATACGTTCGAACGATTCAAACGTACTTTGCTTCATTCTCTCCCAAACAGACTGCGCAACATTCATCTCCATCCCTTTAAACGGACTATCCAAATGCAAATCAGCCGCATGTATAAACTTCACTTGTTTCACAAATAACGATCCTTTCTATAGTTCAAAAGTTTCATCTTATCAACATTAAAATTGCTAAAAACTAATAATCGTCGGAGATAAAAAGGCTCCCCGATTAGTTCAACTAATAATAAGCAGGGGATGAAAAAACTCCCCTGCTTATTAAAGTTTCACCTTATTGTAACACGCAATGTCATATATTTCTTTGCATATTCTAGTGATTTATGCCAAAATAGTTATAAGATTCTGATTTTTATTATTGGAGGGAATTTTCATGGGAGTATACGTTCTAACAGTCTTTGAAAAAGATGGTTCAAAAGCATTAGATGAATCATTCGAGGCGGCAACTGAAAAAGAAGCGAAAGCAAAAGGTGAATCTATTTTACAAGAAAAAGGTTTGTATGAAAAAACACATCGCTGCACATCTTCTGCAGGTAAGCTCGTTTTATTCCAGCGCTAAAAAAAAGAAGCGTCATCCGCTTCTTTTTCACTCTACTATATCTTCGTCACACCACGTAAACGCCACATCTAGAATACGATTACCGATACGTACGCGCTTATTCCATTTTCCTGTTTGGATCTGATGTTGCAATTCCGCTTTCATCTTTTCCGTCCAGTCGTGAATCGTGTCACTACGGTCGTACGGATATACACCTGGAAATTCTTCCTGCAGAAGATGCAAGCTCTCTGCATCAAAATGAAAATGGAAGAAGTAGTTTGCTGTAAGCGATGGTTCTTGCAATCGTAAAAAATGATCATCAACTTGCTTTCTATTTCTATAGAAAGTAAAGATATTCACTTTACCGCTCGTAATTTGGTCAATTTGAATTTCGTGCTTCTCTATAATCACGTCTTGCCCACCTCGTTATATACTATCCTTAGTATATATGTCTTTTGCAACAAAGTTAACCATTTTCGCGCGAAATTCATTTCCTTCATTATATTACCTGTACCTCCAAGTACAATCAGAACTACTAAAAACAAAGTTGAAGGGGAGCGATTTCATGTATTTCGGAAGCAAAGGTTGGTATGTAAAAGAACTTAAAAAATTAGGGATTCGTACTTACGAAGGTAAAAAACTAGAATCTTATCGTACGCATATTTTATCTAGTTTACTTGAGAGAATGAAGAAAGCTTCGGCTTAATAGATGTAGGAAGCAACAAATTGTTGCTTCCTTTTACTTTTATTTAGTAAATAAAAACTGGAATCATTATAAATTAACAATCTACCTTTACTATTATACTATCTTGATAAAAACCACCTAATATCAACTGAACCTTTATTATCAAATACTCTTCCAGATGATTATTCGTATATATTTTAAATTCTCCATACTCATTAACCCGTCCACTTCCAACAAGCATATCGCCGCTCGTTATGACAATTGTTGCATAAGGTTCCGCATGGCCCGATACATAATTATCACCATATTTCACAAAATCTATCGTTATTTTCTCATAAATATTACTAACTGAATCTATACATTTCTTTTCATACAAATTAGCATTTAGTTCTTCGGTCCTCGAAAACGCTCTATTCCTGCTAACCTTTTCTGAAGAGAAAGCAAAACTCCCCAGCCAACTAAACCTATAAAATGTAGTAATAGGTAGAAACATCTGTGTTAACTCCCCCATTTCTTATCAACTGCAATCTTTGAATGAATTTACAGCAATACGTTTTATGTTGGGATAAAAGAAAACAGCTTTGATTTTCCATTCAATTTCGCACTGTTAATTTGTACAGAACACATAGAATACTGGTTTTCACCCCAGATGTAATGACAACACTACACAAAAGAAACCACGGTCCATTAAATGTAAATCCACCTTCAAATATATTAATAATAATTATGTTACCAATTATTAAGAGAATCCATGAAATGAAATACTGTTTTCCATTTGTAATATATAAAATTTCATCCTCATAACAGACTGTAATTCCCCCACCTTGCCAAACACCAATAGCGAAAGAAATAAGCGTAACTGCCAGTAACTCTGCTTGTAAATCCCTAGTCATTGGTTGCGGCGCCATATAAGTAATAATCCCTATCATCATGAGAAAAGTTATAATATCTATCCAGTTTAATTTTCTTTGTTTGCTTTGCAGCCAAATAAAGAAAATTAATACAGGAATTAAAAGCAAAGTTTCCATTTAATTATTCTTCTTCCTTTCCTACATTAGAAACGTCTATAATTGTAATGCAATTAGATTGTTCTTAAATCTCTCATACTTTCTGAAGCATAACATGAGAAAGAAATAAAAAAATCGTACAAAAGGGCAAGCCTATAATGTACGATTGGGCATATATAATGTTTTAAAAATGAATTAACTTCCTTTCAATAGATACAGCTACTGCTTCTGACCGTGAATTAACACCTAATTTATTGTATATATTTGTTAAATATGCTTTTACCGTTCGCTCAGCTATTCCCATATCAAATGCAATTTCTTTATTCTTATATCCGCGCGCAATAGCTTTCAGCACAAACAATTCTTTAACCGTTAAGTTATTTTTTGCAACCTTATCAGCATGTACTTCTTTCCTTTTATACTTCACTATCTTTTCCATAATATTTGGTTGTAGTAAAATCTCACCTCGAATAGCCGCTTCCAATGTTCGAAACAAATTCTCACGATCCGTATCTTTTAGCAAATATCCTTTTGCCCCTAACTCAATTCCCTTTAACATTAATTCATCTTCGTTATAAGTAGTTAATATAATAATCGGCGTATGATTTTGTTTTTTATTTAAAGCCTCAATTGTTTCTAAGCCACTCATTTTAGGCATATTTAAATCCATTAAAATGACATCAGGTTTCTTTTTTTCTATGAAAGAAAGAGCTTCTTCTCCGTTTGCAGCCTCACCTATAATTTGAAATGAATCACTCGTTTCTATTATTAATTTCAGACCCTCTCTCACAACGAAATGATCGTCTACAATTAATACGTTATGCTTCATGGCTATCTCCTTCTTTATTTATAGGCACTTGAATATACACTTTCGTACCTTTCATCTTTTCACTCAATATATGTATTTCTCCCTTAATCAATCGAACACGCTCATTTAAGCCAATTAAACCATAATGTCCAGGATTCTTACCGATATATCCAGTGTCAAAACCAATTCCATTATCTTCAACTTCAATAGTAAGCTTTTCAAGGTCATCGATATATTCAACTTTTAAATTTACATCTGTTGCCTGTGAATGTTTTGCGATATTCGTTAAACATTCACTAATTACATATAAGCAGTGCTCTTTTACTACGCTTGAAATATACGGTGGACTTTGGATAGTAAATCTCACATGTATAGACGTAGCTTCAGAAAAACGTTGAACCTCTTCTTTTACTGCTCCATTAAATGAATTAGTAGTATGACGCAAATCATCAATAACCAACCTTGCATCATGTAAAGTTTGTCTCGCTCTTATCATAGTTTGTTTCATAATCTCTTGAGATCGTCCTGTATTCCCTTTTTGCATATGGGCATCTATCGCTTCCAATTGCATAATCAAGCTTGCTAAACCTTGCGCTAACGTATCATGTAAATCTCTTGCCATACGCTGCCTTTCATTAGCTAATGTCAATTCTTCCACTCTCATATATGCAGACTCTAACTCTTGAATATAGCTCTGTATACGATTACGTGCATCAAATTGCTGCTTATTAATATAAGAAAAAGGAATAATAATTGCTAACACTAAAAGAAACATAGAGATAAGAATAGCTAATTTATTCACACCATAATTGATACTAATTGCAGCACAAAATATTGCATACATAAGAGTAAAAACTGTCATTACTTTAAATATATTGTTATAAACATATAAGCTTTGGGCGATTAAAATAGGAGTTAATCCAACAAAAATCGCTATCGAAGCATTTGTTGCAATAAATGCAGCCAAAAACACAATGAAAAGTTGTACAAAAAAGAAGTACAACAATTGCCTATTCTTTAATGAACTCGCATACCAATGAAAAATAGTATGAATAACAATGACTATTGTAAAGAAAAAACTATCCATAGAGAAAATATTATTACGAAATTCTAAAAGCATTGAAGCTATATATACGAGTGTAACCCATAAAATAATAAACCTTCTTGGAATAAATACCACTTCCAATACATTTGTATCCAAATCTATATTTAAACTTATTTTTTTCATATCTGACCTCCACTATTACATTATACAAGATGCAACTTACATTTTGATAAAGTGAAGGCTTTTACATACAGCCCGACTCCCACAAATAGCGGGATAAGTCACTGATTCCTCTTCATCCTCATTACCAAATATAAACATCAATGTATTTTATATTAAAATACATTGATGTTTATGTAAGATTATTATTCAGCAATTATCTACAAGAATTCTCACATAAATGATCTGTACATCAAAAACAAATTGATACACAGATCATTTGTGTGAGAAATTGAGAAAACTTCAAACGAGAATTATGTACCCTAGCAGAACAATAATGGTACATCTATCTCAAGTTGGAAAAAGACGCTCACAAGGGCGTCTTTTTTTATATTACTATATACCTAATAACTTGTTCAGAAAATCGATTCTACAATGCTACATAATTAATGTATATTTTAACATTTGCACAATCAAAATCTCCTCAAAGTATAAACGACGACTTTCTGTTCCCTTTTATTTAGTGCTAATGAAATAATCATTTAAACTGAAAATGCTATAATTAACCCAATCAAACTAAGGGGGAACAACTATCTTGCACGGAAAATACATTCAATTTCATAAGTTTGGTAACCCAAAAGATGTATTACAAGTTGAATATAAAAATATAGAACCATTAAAAGATAATGAAGTTTTAGTTCGTATGTTAGTTAGACCGATTAATCCATCTGACTTAATTCCAGTAAGTGGAGCATACTCACATAGAATCCCTTTACCTAACATACCGGGTTATGAAGGTGTTGGTATTGTAGAAGATGTAGGCGCGGGAGTTACTAGAGATCTTATCGGTAAACGCGTTTTACCTTTACGCGGAGATGGTACTTGGCAAGAGTTCGTTACAACATCAGCTGATTTTGTAGTCCCTATTCCTGATTCAATCGATGATTTTACAGCGGCACAAATGTATATTAACCCCCTTACAGCCTGGGTTACATGTACAGAAACGCTAAATTTACAACAGAATGACGTTTTATTAGTAAATGCTTGTGGGTCCGCTATTGGTCATCTTTTTGCTCAATTATCACAAATTTTAAACTTCCGATTAATTGCAGTGACAAGAAATAGTAAACATACAGAAGAATTACTTCAGCTTGGTGCCGAATATGTAATTGATACTTCCACTGTCCCGCTTTATGAAACAGTTATGGAGTTAACAAACGGGCTTGGTGCAGATGCTGCGATTGATTCTATCGGGGGACCTGATGGAAATGAATTAGCTTTCTCCTTACGTCCAAATGGGCGCTTTTTAACTATCGGCCTTCTATCAGGTATACAAGTAAACTGGGCAGAGATTGTCACGAAAGCAAAGGTGCACGCGAATATATTTCATTTACGACATTGGAATAAAGAAGTATCACCATATAAATGGCAAGAAACGTTTCGTCACTTAATTCGCTTAGTAGAAAATAAACAATTACGTTTCATGACAGTCCATTCTACGTATGACTTAGCAGATGTAAAAAGTGCGGTTGATGTCGTTCAGTCTGCTGAGAAAACAAAAGGTAAAGTGTTTTTGACGAGTGATTAAATACAATTGAAGAAGTCTTTTGGATCGGCCTTTTAAATAGATTAGATAATACATTTAGGAGCATGGAATTGTAAGTATCTGGTATAATTCTATTAAAAGGCGAAAGGAGATTCTAACATGTGGTTAATTACGGTAATTGCGCCTGTTGTAATAGTCGGAGGAATTGTATTATATGTAATTGAAAGAATGAAACATAAATATAACGAAGGCAAATTAGGTAAGAAAAAATCAAAAGGTGCTCAACAATTATTAGATAGTTTAATACCTATAGGAATGCTTTTAGGGTGTTTAATCGGTATAATTGTCGACATATTTTTCCCGGGTTATTCACTGTTTACAGTTGGTTTAGGGGCTGGAATAGGCTATTTATTCGGATTTTTTGCCTATGAAATTTATAGCAAGACAGGAAACGATTTTTCATAATCAAAAACAGACAAAATTGTAGAATAAGCGAGGCCAGTACATATTAGTCATATAAAATATGTACTGGCTTTTCATTTATTCATCAACGTTATCCCCTTCCACTACCTAAAAAATAACATTGTCAACAGAACTTAAATTGGTTATCATAAAAATGAATATAACAGGAGATGAGCAGATGAATATAAACGAAAAGAAATCTTTTTCAAAAGTTTCTCGACGGAAATTAGTCGATGAAGTGTTGGAATGTCTACAAGAAAAAATCTTTTCTGGCGAGTATGAAGTTGGTGATCGCCTCCCTACAGAGCCGCAATTAATGGAAGAGCTAGGTGTAGGGCGTTCGACGCTGCGAGAAAGCATAAAGATATTAGTACATGCCGGCATCTTAGAAGTTCGACAAGGACAAGGTACTCGTATTGTCTCACTAAATACAACACAAGATTCATTTGAAAAACGATTGCAAGCAGCTAATATTAATCATGTGTATGAAGCAAGAAATATGTTAGATAAAGAAGTAGCGATGTTAGCGGCACAGCGCCGAAGCGAAGAGGATCTTTTATATTTAAAAGGACATTTGAATAAAAGAAAAAATGCCCTTCAAGAAGGAAATTATGTAGCATACATAGATGCAGACATTCAGTTTCATCTAGCAGTTGCAAAGGCGAGCAAAAACGAAGTTCTACTTGATTTGTATCAATCTTTCGTACCTGCCCTTCGCCACATTTTAAGCCAATTAATATTAAATACAGCGAACTATGAAGATAACTCTGACATTCATGAAAAATTATTCCAAGCTATTTTAAAACAAAATGCCGAAGAGGCTCGAACATACGCTGTTCAAAATTTGGAGCTGAAATAAGCTCCTTATATATTACACTAAAACATCAGATGATATACTCAATAACATCTGATGTTTATGAGAGGAAAAAATGAAATTGAAACATCAAGAACGAACTTATTTGTATATACTAGCACTATTTTTTGTTTCCATTAATTTACGTATCGGAATTACATCTATTTCACCTTTATTAGAAACAATCCGACAAGACTTAAATATAAGCAATTTTTCCGTTAGTTTTTTAACAGCTATTCCTGTTTTTTGTATGGGGACATTCGCCTTACTGACTGGGAAGGTAATTAAAAAATTCGGAGCAGAAAAAGCAATTATGGCTTGTCTTATTTTAATTGGCTTTGCTACATGTATGAGGGCTTTTACCTCTTCCATTTCCACATTATTCGCGAGCTCTTTATTTATCGGCATCGGAATTGCACTTGCAGGTCCGTTACTATCAGGTTTTATTAAAGAAAAATTCCCTACGAAAATCGGCTTAATGATTGGCATATATTCAGTAGGTATGGGAACTGGTGCTTCTTTAAGTGCAGGGTTAACGATCCCTTTACAACATGTATTAAAAGAAGATTGGAATATGGCACTCGCTTTTTGGGGTGTACTTACTATTATCGCTATTATATTTTGGTATCCGGTTATGAAACGAAAAAAGAATACGAGTACACAAGATAAAAAGAATAATAGTTTACCTTTAAGAAATAAAAAAGCATGGTTGTTCACAATCTTTTTCGGACTACAATCAGGAATCTTTTACTCCATTACAACTTGGCTTGCGCCCGCAAATCAAAATATGGGTGTCAGTAGCGAACAAGCTGGTACTCTCATAACTGTATTTACAGTTATTCAAATGATATGTAGCTTTTTAATTCCAACATTAGCGGATATTTATAAAAACCGAGCACTTTGGTTATTAGGGAGTATATGCTTCGTACTCGTAGGTTTATCGCTTATGATTTACCCACTAACTACACCATGGATCCCTTCTATTTTACTAGGCATCGGGCTCGGCGGCGTATTCCCACTCGCTCTCATGCTACCGCTATATGAAACAAAAACTTCAGAAGATGCGAGTGCATGGACTGCTATGATGCAGTCAGGAGGATATATTATGGGCGGATTCATTCCTGTCCTAGCAGGAATCGCTCGTGACTATTTTGATGGTTATACGCAAGTTTTTATTATAATGGCACTTTTAAGCTTAATTTTGTTCATTTTAACTTTAGTCATGAACAAAAAGAAAGTAGAAGCAAAAGATCTTATAGCTTAAATAAAAAGAATGAGCTTTTTCCTAAAGGATCAAGCTCATTCTTTTTACTTCTACTACTTGAAAACAAAAAAAGCCCCTCAAAGCATACGCTTCAAGGGGTGAGCCTGTTTTTTATTTAATTATATACGTACAGCTGTACCACTTACAGCAACCATTAACATTCCATCACGAACAACTTCATAATCTACGTCAATACCAACGATAGCGTTCGCACCTTTTTGTTTTGCAAGTTCTTTCATTTCATCCATCGCGATATCACGAGCTTCTTTTAGCTTGCTTTCATAAGAACCAGCGCGGCCACCGACAACATCACGAACTGAAGCAAATAAATCACGAACAATATTTGCACCCATAATAGCTTCACCATTTACAATATCAATATACTCAATAATTTCTTTACCTTGGATTCCAGACGTTGTTGTTACAATCATGACTGACACTCTCCTAATAAGTTGTAGTTTTTAATGTGCTTTCTTATGTCTTTATTATGACATGGAAAAAGTATCTAATCTATTGAATTACCTTACAGGAGTGTGACAATTTTGTAAGGATGAAATATTATTCTACCTTTTCCTTACAATAACCACCTAAGTTGACGGAATATTGTTATAATTGAATTAGAGGAGGAGATAAAATGAAAAAAATCACTTACATATGTGCTCTAAGTGTTCTATCTTTCACTTTAATAGGTTGTACAAGCACTTCTACTACAAATAATACTCCAGCAACTAAGCAAGAAAATACGAAAAATGCCATTCAATTAAACTCTGCAGACATTACCAACATTGAGATGTTTAGAACAACAAGTAATACTAGTTCCAAATCTCAAACAGATAACGAGGAAATGATACAATCAATCGCTTCAGCAGTCCAAAAAGGAACACCAAAAACAATCACACTAGATCAAAAAAAGAGGGTATCTGCGCATTCTACTATAACCGTTACATATAAAGATGACTCAAAAGAAGAGTTTCTTGTGTGGGTTGATAATAAGGAACAAATTACGATTGCTAAAGATGAGAAGAAAGATAAAGTTGAAGGTGTTACGGTGAGTATTAAAGACGCTAAGATAATGAAGGATTTTTTTAAAAATGATAAAACGTAAAAGGATCCCCATCAACTTAAGGATTCAAAATCAGCACAAAATTTTGTTCAGAAACACTATAAAATTCCAGCCTAATAGGTCTGTGGCGAGACCATATATTATTAAACTTAAAATGTTTCAAATCGAAGGAAGACACCTTATAAGGTGTCTTTTCTTTATTTTCAAAAGGACCTGCTCAATTCATGCTTAAAAACATAAAGTAAAGTGAACCCGTTAAAATACATGAGTGACCCCTTGTTTTATCCTCTTATCTAAAGGAGGAACTATTATGGGCTTTGGTGGTAGTTGTGGTAGTTGCGGCGGCGGCGGCTTCGCTGGAGGATTTGCTTTATTAGTTGTATTATTTATTTTATTAATCATAGTTGGAGCTAGCTGCTTCTGCTAAAAAACTATCGGAAAAGACACTCATGTGAGTGTCTTTTCTTCATGAAAAAATCCCCGTGCTAAACAAAAAATAAAATAAGCTGCCCATATGGACAGCTTATTTATATAATTATCGTTAGCGGAAGTTAAAAATTCTTAGTTTCTTGCTCAATTAAAGCACTACATTAATCTAGAAATTCAAGTAATTTCAATTTTTCAATTATCATTGACTTATATTTGATAGCTTCATACTGTGAATTATCAATTTTTGTCTTTTTTATATTTAACATATCAAATATTTCTCTTTCAATATCTCTTCTTGCTTCTAAAACTTTAATTGTTCCGTCTAAACCGTGATAGCCTTTCATTTTCGCATACCCTTGATTTGTATAATACTCAATAAATCCAGCAGACCATTCTTTTGCCCTTTCATTAAATACCTTTCTGAATGAGAATTCCAAATCATCTTGTTCTATATAAAACAATACTGGATTTAATTTCTCTATGATTTTCGCTAATGCATTAATATAACTTATAACTTCCTCTTTTTTTTCACCATATTTAACCATTCCGATTGTTAATGGATTTTGTATGAAGCAACATTCAAAAATATAAGTTTTATTTTCGTTGTTGGCTATTTCAACAAAATCCCTCCATTTTTCAGTTATTAATTCAATATTCCTCTCTAGCGGTAATTCATATATATCATTTTTGAAAATGGTATTTAATAAACTTTCAGGAAAATTAGAGCCGTATTCATTTTTAATTTTTTTATATGGCAATAAATAATTGTTTCCTCGCTTCGTGACTCTATCACTAATTACTCCCCTAAAATTACCACTATTCACTAACAAACTTTCGAATTCACTTTTATCAAAACAAGATACCCCATCATAATCAGCAGGGTGGTCTGGATTCCCTTCAAGAAATAACTCAACGTCAATATTTTTTTCAATTAGAATATCGTAAAGCAAGTTTGCAGTGGTGGATTTCCCAAAGCCAGGAAGCCCTTCTACTATGATTAATTTTGTATTCAAAAAAATCTACACCTTTCTAAGACAAAATAAAAAGTTTTAAATTAAAAATAAATTGTCCACTGAACTCATCCTCACCTCTTTTTTCTAAATTTTACCATCTGAATAATGCGGTAGTAAAGAAGTTTTTCTTGTATATCGTATACATAATCGGTTGACATAACGTCTCATTATTGGTAGCAATAATAAGGAGGAACCCTAATCTCACAAGTAAATCTCCTTTTTTTGTTCTATGGATCTATGCATTTTTTTATACATTCCTATCCTGGCGCGGTTTTAGGGTTCTCGTTTGTTATTGGATTAGCCGAAAAACTGTATAAAATCTTGCATGCTCTTAGCGGGGTACCGCCAACAAAACACGATTTCGTACGCTAAGAAAAAAGCCTTGCTACATAGGTAATGTAGCAAAGCTTTTTTAAGTTGTTTAATTCTCGCTCCACGATCGGCTTTAACTAACACTTTAATTATTTTAACAGCCTTTTGTTTAATTCCCACAAAGCCGTTTTGTTACTATCCCATTTTAAAAGCGTTACGGCTTCCTCAAAGCACAGCCATTTATAATTGAAGTGTTCTTTAGATAATTTAATATTTTTTGTAGGAACTTTAACTCCAAAAGAAAATTCTTTTATTACATAAACATCTTCGCCCCAAAGAAATTCACCAACTACATCCTCTACTGGTAGTGAAGACACAGAATCCAGTTTTATATATGGACTTTCTCTTGTAATACCAGCCTCTTCAAACGCTTCTCGTTTTGCTGATTCAATAGGAGTCTCACCATCTTCTCCACCACCAGCTATTCCTTGCCAATAACCATAATCACTTCGATTAAAAATGGCATATTGAATGGAATCATCAGTTTTTATATAAGGAAATATCAATACTTGATACGGTGCTCTCATTGCTTAACCTCCTCTCGAAAAAATATGAACAATTTATTCAATAACTTGCTATTTTAGTAAATAAAGTATTTGCATTTAAACTTTATAAAACTCAAATGTATTTTTTTCTAAACATATTGTTTCATTGGAATTTTTGATAATAATATCAAAACGTTGACTATACTGATGCATAAACACTTCATACTGAATCCGACGTTCTTCATGAGACTTCCTTAAGTAATTAATATCGGCTCCTCTTTCAATAATATCACGGCTAGACCTTCTCATTAATTCTGTTTCTCCATCTGTATAGAAGTAAATTTTCAAATCAAATAAATTTGGATTAATAAATGCGACACTCATTCCTTCTACAATCGTCACCTTATTTTTCGAAGAAATTAACTCACTTTTCATATAATGTGTATCCATTGTATAAAAATCTAAACCCGCTCTTACCATTTGAACATCTCTTTCTAACGCAGACAAATGATGGGCTGATGGATGACAAGCTGTCATTTTATCATAATGATTTTCATTCTGATATGTATAGTGGATATTTGTATACTTTCGTACATTTGAACTAATAATGTATGGATCTGTATTAATATAACTCACTTTATTTTGATTTAATTGGTTTATGAGCTTATTGGCGAACGTTGTTTTTCCGGCAGTACCGTGTCCTGAAATGCCAATAACAATCTGTTCATTGGTCATACTGATCCAATTTATAATTTCTTGTAATAACTTTTTCATTATTCTCCCCCTGTTACTAATACATCCCCTTATTTAATTCATCTTAATATAGAGTTATCCTACTGTAAAATCATACATGAAGCAAAAAAATGGTATGATTATCCATCATATCATCTCTATTTTTAAAAAACTATATTAATTTTCAAAGGATTTTATTGTTATTTGGGGTAGTACCATATCCGCCATCAAGCTAACCAAGTACACCATTTACAAATTCAAAAGAATCCCCCTCAAAGCATCAGCTTTAAGGGGGTCCTCCTAGTATTTTCTCTCTTCATACAATCGATTTGCTTTATATGAGAAAAAGAAAAACATACCAATCGCAGCTGGGATAAAGAACCATGAAATGCCCCTCATTAATGCAAATGGTGTTTCAAATAATAATGATCCTAAAAATGCTGCGCCGTGCATATCCCATAATCCTGGTGTATAGTATAGGTCTTTCGGATTTAAAATCGCTCCTAGATTAATTGTTTTATTAAACATAAATAGGATTAACAGCGGCAAATAACATATCGCCAATTCTAAAAATGTCTTAGATAGACGCTTGTACTTCCCTGCTCGTGACATTTGATCTGAAAAAATGTCATCTTCACTTTCTACATCTACCTTTTTAAAATATTGCGTACCAGACCACCATTTACCGGCTATATGCTTCCAGCCACTATCTTCAAATAACGTACAATAATTAATAAAATCACTTCGTCTATTAAATACTCTATGATCTATTTTAATTTTCGTATCTTCCGGTTCTGCGATTTTAAATCTATAACCGAATGCATTACTTTTTAGTTGATAGCCTTTCCAAGCCATCTCTTCTAACCATTTTTCCTCTTTCTCAAAGTCTAAAAAGAATTTCAATCTCCACATCTTCACTTCCCCCTAACTATACATTTAATAAGCTTTTTGTAACCCCAATAATGTGCTGCATTCTCATAAAGTCTAAATGTAATACTTCTTTCCCCCGCTCAGTAATGACATACACTTTTCTTCGTTTATCTTCACTTTTTACGGATTCTATTAATTGTTGCTTTAATAAATTTTCAACCGCACCATATAATGTACCCGCCGCGATTTTCACTTGATGATTACTAAGTTCCTCCACCTTTTGCATAATTAAATATCCGTGTGCTGGCTCTAATAAAGCTAAAAGAACGTAATACGTTGTTTCCGTTAATGGTAAATTTTTATCTCTATTCATAAAGACCTCCAGTGTAACGATAAATATATAGCCAAACTATATAGTTCAACTGTATAGTTTTATTTTATACAGTTAGACTGTATATGTCAAATTAAGGTATAAAAAAAATAACCTAGATCCCTTAAATGGATCTAGGTTATTTTTAATACATAAACGTAATCGTCACTAAAGAATACCCTTCTTTTGCATTATACGGCTCAGCTTTATAAGAAACACGGTTCGCTCCTTGCGGATAACCGATTTCTCCAATTACTTTTTTCACATCTTGCAATGCGCCATCCATTGATTGTTTATAAAGAATTTCAATCTTTGCTGACTTTGTGCTATAACGTTGCTGCATTTTATTTTTGAATTCATTATAGTTATTTGCGATATATTCATTTCCTAAATAATTTAACTTTGTATCTTTTAATATTTGCTGATATGCAGGTGTTTTCGTACCACCTGTCGCAATTTTATTTGTTAATGTACTATAATAGTTTGTTGTAGCTTGCGGATAGTCCCCGCGGTTCCACTCATGATTTCTTGCAATTTGCTCATCTGATAAGTTGAAATAAGAATATGTTACGCGGCCTTGTTCATCTGGCACCGGATCATCGAATGTTGTATCAAGGTGATACCATTTGTTTTCGATTTTCACCAAGTTCCAAGCATGAGGCTGACCGTCTCCAGTTCCTACTACAAAATGATTCTCAATTCCAGCTTCTTTTAATAATTGATAGGTTAATAGTGTGTAACCTTGGCAAACGGCAGAACGATTCGCGAGTGCCTCATATGCTGTATACGCTTTATAAGACGTATCGTAAGAAACATGTTTTACAACATAATCATGAATTGCCTTCACTTTTTCATGATCATCCATTCCCGTTTGAATAATAGAAGAAACGATCGCTTTCGCTTGTTTCATCACATATTCTGTTTGTTCTTTCGTTTCACGATATGTAATCTTTAACGTAAATGTATAATTTCCAGGGGATCCAGAAAGTCCATATGAAACATTCGACCTATTATAATTTGTATACTCATTTTTACTTGCGACTTCTTTATACGCGTTAAAAAGTGTATTCATCACTTCTTCTGTATTACTATTTTTCGTTTTATATGGAAGTGTAATATTCGTTTCATACGTATTAATACGTGTTTGCACTTCATTTTTGAATGCTGCTAATAATGCCGCATCTCCTGTATCTTGCACCGCAACCTCAGGCTTTTTATATTTCAATGCATTATATAAAAACTGTGCATACTGTTCACGCGTTACCGTTTTAGCTGGTTCAAATTTCCCGTCTCCTGTACCAGATGCAATCCCGTTTGACTGCACGGCACTAATCGCATTTTCTGCCCAAAATCCATTTGGAACATCATTAAATGTATGTTTTTGTTTAGCTGAAACTTGGAACGCATTTTTAATAATTTGCGCCATTTCTGCGCGGCTAACAGAATCTTTCGGTCTAAAACCGCCATTTCCATCACCTTTAAAAATCCCCAATTTCGTTAACGTTAAAACCTCTTCCGGAAACATTGTAGAACCTGAGCGAATATCTCCATACGGATTATTTAAAGTAGACCCATCTTGTAATACATAACGAGCAGCATTATTACTAAACGTACCACCTTGCTTATTTGGTACTAACACACGATAAATTAAAGCTGCAACTTGCTCCCTCGTCGCAACATCACCAAAACCAAACATCCCATTTCCATAACCTGAAATAATATTTTTGCTCGCTAAGTCTTTAATCGCAGGATAGGACCAGTGCGATGTAGGTACATCGGAAAAAGTACCCGCTTCAGCAGCTTTCATCTCACCAATATTTGTATATAATAAAGCGCTACCAATAAGCGTTAATGACGTAATTGATTTTAATAGTTTTGTGTACATAATGCATTCTCCCAATATTTTCTCTATTTGTGTTATTTTTTGTCGAAAAATCTAAAAAACTATGACAAGAAACATTATACAATTAAAACTTTTCGGAGGATATATTAAATTTTAAAATATGCAAAAACTCATATTACTATAGTAATTCGTACTAATATTATGTTGCAAATATATAAAGTGAAACTTTAATCAGTGGGGGTTTTGTTCATCCCCCACTGATTATTAGCCCGCACCAACCGGGCGTTTACGGACAGCAGGGCTCCCACCTAACTTCTTTGCTCCAGCCGCATTTTAAGGTGTGAGTTTTACTGCCCACAAATAGCGGGATAAATAAAAAGAAAAACACTAATGTAACATCGTAAATATACATATCGCTTTTTGAGCTTTTATTTCGCTAAAATGTAGCCTAAAAAACAATGCTATCTCCATTAAAATCACAATATAATCCTGAGAACATACCTTTTAACATGATTCATTGTAATTAACTTAACTTTTTATTTGCTAAGAAACTTTGCAACAGAACCTAGCAAAGTCTCAAAAAACAACTTATTATCAATCAATATTTAGTAAAAATATATTATTTCTTTAGAATTTATTTAATTTTCATTATTTTTTATTTAAGGTTATCCTTTATATTTATAATGTGTTTATTTGAATTTATCATATTGAGGCAGAGTTTCACATGACTATAAGCAATTCGAAAAATGAAAAAAACAAGGTCCCCATTAGATTAATTATACTGTTTTTTTGCGTCTTTTATCTATTTATATTAATTACTATGCAGCTAAGAAAAGTACAATTTATTGATGGCTATACATATAAGAATGTAGTTAAAAAACGAGAGAATGCGACAATTAATATTACAGTTCTGTGCGGGAAAACTTGGGTAAATTCAAAGGCATTAATACGGAAATTGATTGGGATCGTAATTACGGAAATGGTAACATATGAAAACGATGGAGAGAGGAGAGAGGAAATAAAATGAATTTAGTGAACTTACGTCCTAAACAGCGGTCTAAGTATCGCATTCTACTAGGGACATGGTATTACTCTACAAAGAGGTACATTCAGTGGTTAGCAGATGGAAAAACATATGCAAAAACATTTCAACAAGAAAAGTTACCCTATACAGCGATTCGGCACCGAACGATACTACTTCGTAAGCTCAAAGATGTAGATATGTGGTATCAACAGAATAAAGTTGTTAATTTGAAGATTGCTATTAAACAACTAAATGGTATCGTCATTAGACCGGGAGAAACATTCTCTTACTGGCGTTTAATAGGTAAGCCTACGAGGAGAAAAGGGTATGTAGAGGGCATGATACTACACTATGGATCTTTTCAAGCAGGCATTGGAGGAGGGCTTTGTCAGCTTTCAAATTTAATATATTGGATGACCTTACATACACCATTGACAGTAACAGAGCGATATCGTCATAGTTTTGATGTCTTTCCTGATTCCAAGCGGACCCAACCATTTGGAAGTGGAGCGACTTGTTCTTATAATTATTTGGATTTACAAATCAAAAATGAAACGGACCAATCGTATCAACTTCACCTTTATATTACAGATAAGCATTTAGTCGGTGAGTGGAGAATTGCCCATCCGCAGCTTTATCAATATGAAGTATATGAAAAAGAACACTCAATCCAATCTGCATACTGGGGTGGTTATATACGACATAATGTTATTCAACGTAAAGTATATAATCAACAGAAACAGTTTATAGAAGACCAATATGTAACGGAGAATCACGCTATAATGATGTACGAACCATTATTAGCTTATAATAATGAGGAGGGTAAGTGAAGGTAACCTTGGTGTATCAAGTATTTTTGTCTAGTAACACACTACATGCCTCTCTTCATATAATTAATAGTCACAACCCTTTTTGCAACATAACTTTTTCTTGTTAAAAAACTTTGTAACAGAACCTCTTTTTAGGTTCTAGTGTGAAAATAAAAGGATGTGATAATTAATTTTTTCTGTACATCATAAAAAATCAATTATCAAATTCTTCTTTAAATGGTCTTAAGGATAATAACAATACAATTATACTTATCATTTCTTACAATCAAGTCTGATAAGTATTTTGTAATTTAATAAAAATCTCGTATGAGAATGTATTTTTGCTCATGCATTTCAATTAATTTGAATCATGCTACATAAATCTATTTTGATTTCTCGACATATAAATCGCTGCTATGCAGAATATAACAGGACCACTACTGACTTTCTCCCTTTGTTTTACATCTTTCATGTGGAAGGAAAAGGAAATTATCTGACGATATCATTTCTCGTTTTTATTGAAAATGAATTTTATATCTTCCTTTCCAATGAACTGGTTCCTAAACTAAACTGCGCCACGTTTCTAGAATAAGAAAAGAGCTGTCCATAAGTCAGTTTCACCAACTTATGAACAGCTCCTCTTAGTTTCACCTTATTCTATCGATGAATCCAAACTGCACCTGCAGATTTGTCTTCAGCTTGACCTACTACTTCAAACTTCAATCCTAGTTTCGGCAACTTACGTCCTGCATCTGGAATTGCACTGTTGATGTACTGCTTAGAGTCATCAAATTTTGCAACCCCTGGTAATCCTTTATAGTCAAAGATACCGCGAGTTGGCGAATCTACTCTCCATGCTGGCGTTTGATCAAATGAGAATGCCGCATCGGCGATTTGATAACGCGTACTGCTCTTCACAGTCGGTTGTCCGTTTAATGTACCTACGATTGCCTCTGGATGAGAATCTACTACTCCTAAGAATCCTTCACCTGGATGAACACCTACCCAGTTATCTGTAAAGCTTTGATCCGCATACCATACAACCATTCCTGTATTAAAGACTGGACCACGCGCATGTTGTAACGCCGTGTCAGAACCAGCGTAATTTCTCCACTCTACATAGTAATTATTTTTTTTCTGTTCCAATCCGTTAGATACAGTAAATCCTTTTAATGTCATTGCTGGTTGACCTTCTGCATCATCTGAGAAAACAACTTTTCCATCTACAGTTAATGCAGCATTATCTAACGCAAATCCTTTATAAGCTACTGCAATATCTGTTAAATACTCAAATTGCAGTTTTACTTTTTTCCCTTTAAATTGGCTTAAATCGTATGATTTATCAACCCACTTACCATTAGTTGTATCCACGCCGTCTTTTACATCTTTTTCGCCCATTCTATCAATACGTGTCTTCGTTCCATCTTCTGCAATCGCATATACGTCAAGGAAATCATACTTCGCTTCAAGTTCGTAGAATGCCTTATAATCGAACTTAGCATTCGTTGCATTTGTTAAGTCAAATACTGGTGTCTCAAGTGTTGTATGAATGTCATTTCCTTTTGTGCTGTAATAAAACTTCTTACCAAATGCCGCTTCGATATTTTTAATATCTTTGTCTGGCAAGTTAACACGAACGATTCCTGGTCGTTTTGATTTTGTAACACTTTGATCTAAATATGTTGCAACACCGACTCCCGTGCGAAGTTTATCATAATCTACCTCAACGATATTCGCCCAGTTGCCATTCATATTCTTTTGGAAAAACTCTTTATTTTGTGGTGAGAAACTTGTTGGCTCTGTTCCTGCAATTTTTCCAGCCCAGCTACCACCACTCATAATAGACCATGACTCAATAGGTTCACCTTGTCCTGAGTACTTCGTATCGTACTCATCTGGTAAGCCTAAATCATGACCATACTCATGCGCAAACACACCAACTGCTCCATCTTCAGGCTCGATTGTATAATCGTATGCAGCCATCTTTCCGCCCCAATTCGAAACAGAAGATTTTGTGCCATCAATCGCATATGGTTTTGATCCAAGTTTTGAACGATGAGACCAAATCGCATCATCTTTCAATTTACCGCCGCCAGCTTCTTGACCAACGCCAGCATGTACAACCATTAAATGGTCAATAATGCCATCTGGCTCGTTTTTATTTCCATCACCATTTTGATCGTATTGATCATATTGGTCATAATCAGCTAAGTTAATTCCTTTTGCTACCGCTGCTTTTAATGCTTCTTTCACAAGATCGCGCGGCCCTAAAGGACCTTTGTTATCATGACCAGTGCCCGCATCCGCACCATAATCTGAAGCTTTCCCTGGAACAGTAAGCCATTCCGTTACAGTTCCATCAACTGTGTAGCTGCCGCCAGATTGTTCTTCATAATATTGTTTAAATGTATTAATCTTCGATCCATCAAATAACGTAAATGGTTCATCACCAAATAACATTTTTTGATAATGTTCACGATTAAAGTCCTTAGAATACATGTATCCTGGCTCTTGATCAATATTGTTATGCTTAAAATCGCTAAATTCTACAAGTAAAACAAGCACTTTATCTTTTCGAACAGCACCGTTGTACTCTTCTTGCTTCGCTGGTGCAGTAGGGACTTTTCCATTTAATTTACTAGAATTCAATCCTGCACCTTGTCCAGCTACTGGCCCTACTGTTGGCTGCTGCGCCTGTTCATTTTCCTTCATTTTTGCATCTTTTACTTTTTTCATAAAATCCGAAGCTTCTTGCGTAAGACTATCTCCTGTCAAGATTTCTTTACCAGGGTTTTCCCCTTTCTTTTTCTCAACATATTTTTCGACAGCCTTTGACGTCTCAGCTTGTGATGCAGATTGATCAATTACGCCCCGTTGTTTTAGCGCTTCTGCCAAACGCTCCTCCGGTATTAAATGCTCATCTATTGGTAGAGATGATGGCGAATCAGCATACGCCGCATGACTTCCAAAAGCAAAACTACTACTTAGTACTGCCGCTGTTGCTAAAACTGATAATGGTTTTAACTTCTTATTCTTTTTCAATGCATTTCCTCCCCAGTGTCTGCGAATTATCGTTTTTTTTGCCGATAGCAACATAATATTCTCTTTATAGAGAATATTCAATGTTTTTCAACAATTAAATATTGAGAAATATTTTTTGTGCAGGGTGGAATGCGTAGGATAAGAAAATACAAAACTTCTACTAGTTTATGTTTTGCACATAACCATAAAGTGGGGTCACTCGTTCTTTTGTTTTGATGGCGATAGAATAGTGCTAGGAAAGGCAAAGAAATAACAAACAGCCCAAGTTCCTCATTGGAACTCGGGCTGTTTGTTATTTGAATGAATACTTTCCATAATGAACGATTACATTTCAAGCCAATTTACAGAGTTCCTTTCCTAATTCCTTTATATTAAAAGAGCGCCACCCTAATTCGGATAGCGCTCTTTATATTTGGCATCAACCACCATAATCTCCTACTGACATACTTTGAATCACATTTTTATGCTGTTTCACATCTTTCTGTCCTACTAATCCTAATGAAAACGAAAAGATTGTAACGATCCCCATCACACTGATCAATACTTTTTTCATTTTAATGCCCCCTTGTCTTGTGCTTTCTTTCTAAATTTTGTACCCAAGTAAAAATACTTACTAGATTCCATGTGCTTTTCTTCCTCTAAAAATCTCACCCCAAGTGCCTCATAGTATTCTTGGACATTTTCATATAATTCTTCCCTCTCAAAATAGCGAATTCCTTCTAACACTATTTTTTCAAATTCCGTTGCGGGGTAATTATTATTTAATCCTTTTAGAATTATAAAGCGGTGATAAAATTCCTCTTGCTTGATTTCCTCTACAACTTTTAAACCATTTTCAATAAGTTCATTCGCTAGTTCTACCTCTTCTAATTTATAATGTTCTAATGCTTTTGCAAAAATTGCCTTATAATGATTTGGATTCTTTTCTACTACTTCAGAAAGATAGCGAATCGCTAAAGGCGATAGGTTTTGATTTGAATACATCCAACCTAAGTTATGGCGCACCATCAATATAAACTTTTCTTCTCCAACCCTTTTGAATTGGTCCAATGCTGCTGTGAAATATTCTTCAGCTAATCCCCATTCCCTCAAATGAATACAAGCCAATCCCAAAATATTCTCACAGAACGCCACGTTAATTTCGTAGCCACTTTCTTCAGAATACATTTCTTTCGCTTTTTTCCCATATTCAAAAGCCTTTAATCCTTGCTGTATATCATAGTGGAATGTAGCCATTTTAAAATAAAATTCAGCCTGTTCTAACGGATCGGAAATATATCTCAAATACTCTTCAGCTTGATCATAATACTCTTTTGCTAAATGCAAATTACCAAGTTCATTTGCGTGAATCCCCTTAAAGAAGTAATAATAATACGTTAAAGGATTATCCGTAGGCTTCCCAAATGCATCTATTTCATTAAAACTATCTTCAGAAACCCCTAAATTATTAATTAAATAATTGTATCTAAACTCTAGTAAGGAATGATATAGAAATAGACTTTAATCCTGCGCCTCTACTTCTGCCTCCTTCTTTAGTTGAGATATTTTAAAGTCAATTTCCTTTTTCAAGCGTTCCGCTTCTGGAATACGTCTTGATCTGATTTCTATGTACCATTCATTTAGCAATTCTAATACTTTCTCTTTCGTATTAGCGACAACCATATCCCCCTCTTATTCACAGTCAAAATACTCACTACCTTAATAATAACAGAAAATTCTAATTTATTTCTCCTCATAATCCGTTATTAAAACTTTCTCAACATTTATCACACAATTATAAGACCACATTGATTTTCTCTTCATGATTTTCAAAAATCATGTATCATTCTTTCGTTTTTTGTATATACATAAGTATATACATTTTTTAGCAGGAGGTGATACAATTGAACCATAGTAATACAAATAATAGCAAAGGGATGATTCATGTGACAGTAGTTGCTGAAGCTATCGCAAAAGGAACTATCCGAACTTGGGGGAATAGCCTCGCTGTTCGAATCCCATCGGAAGTCGTTAAAATGGCTAAGTTTAAGGATGGAGTTAAAATTGATTTCCACGTTTCAGATAACGGAGAAATCGTTTTACGCCCTGCATCATATCCTGAAGCCGATGATCAAGAAGGTCTAAGAAAATTGTTCCTATCCTTGCGTGGATCTTCTAAGCCAGGTGTACGTAGTCATGAAGAAGAACTTTATGAGCCAATAGGAGATGAAGAAATTTAATGGCTATTTCAGGAAATGTAGTTCGCGGGAGTATCGTTTGGCTTAATCTGTATCCGAAAGCCGGAAATGAACAAGCGGGATATCGCCCTGCAATCGTTATATCAGACGGGCTTATCGATGATACAATCTCTAGTTTAGGTATTATCGTTCCCACAACTTCAAAAGTAAAAGGCTACGCTTTCGAAGTTCCCGTTCCTTCAGGTATACCAATGAACGGCGCTTTAGTAGGAACGCCATATACGAATCTCTCAGGTGTAGCATTAACAGATCATGTGAAGTCATTAGATTTAGCTGCAAGAAACGCAACTGTTGTTGGTCATATTGACTCAAACTCTGATTTCTATAAAAAAGTCGTAACATATGTAAGAGCAATGCTAGCATAGCAACAAAAAGGCATTTTGATAAATATATCAAAATGCTTTTTTATCAAAATCGCTATTTGTGGCTAGTAACCACCCCTAAACCCACCTGCACTAATTGTAAAGCCTGTAGCAAGTAGGAGTGCAATTACTTTATTTTTTTCATTCCAAATGTCTTTGCTGTATTTTGTTATAATAAAATATAATAGTTTTATATGTTACCCGCGTAACCTAAAGCATCCTCTTTCACATCCGTTATGCGTCTCCATTCCTCTAACGCCTCTTCTTCTGTATCACGACAAATGACGTAAGCCGCGAGCCCGAATGACTGCAATAGCTCCTCTGTGACTTTCTTTCTACGATTCTTCATATCTTCTATTTTCACAAATACTTCTTCCACTGTTCCCCCATGCATTACATATGCATCCGCGTGATTTACAATTACTTCTTTTCCTCGCTCACTCTCACCACCTGCATAGATCTTAATGCCTTGTTTCTGTACAGGTTTTGGACTTAAATGTGTATGATGAAGCTCATAAAAGTTCCCTTTATAAGAAAACTCTTCTTCTTTCCAAAGCCCTTTCAAAACTGTTACAAATTCCTCTGTGCGATCATACCTTTCATCATGTGCGGTAAATACTCCGCCGTACTGCCTCGCTTCTTCTTCCCACCATGCTGAAACTACATTCAATGTAAAACGACCATTACTTAATTGATCAATATCTGCTGCCATTTTCGCTGTAACTGCTGGATTATGGAAGCCAGGTCTTACAGCTGTCATAATCTCTAATCGATTAGTTACTGCTGCAAGTGCTGCCGCAGTTGTCCATGCTTCTAAACTTGGTGCTGAAACACCTTTTATATCATTTAAATTTAATTCCGCAATAAGTGTTGTTGAACAGCCTAATTGTTCTGCTACTTGCGCTGTTTGTTTTGCATACTCAAACGTAGGCGGCATAGATTCATCATCTACATTTCGAAGCCATCCCCCCAAAATCGGTAACCAAAAACCATACTCCACTACCTATTCCCCCTTTATCTTTTAGCCATAAAGTGAAACTTTAATCAGTGGGGATTTTGTTCATCCCCCACTGATTATTAGTTGAACCAATCGGGCTTTTACGGGCAGTTGATCCCCCACCTAACTTCTTTGCTTCCGCTGAATTTTGAGGTGGGGGTCTTACTGCCCGTTAATGCGGGATAAAAAAAGCTACTCTTATCGAAATAAGAATAGCCTTCTTGACTACGTGAACCGCTCTTATCTTTCAGGTGTTTTTTCACCTGCAGGATTTGGCACCTTTCGTCTAAAACGAGGTTGCCGAAGTTTCATAGGGCCCGTCCCTCCACTTCTCAACATAAGAATTGTTTGTTTTTTTTATTATAATCATCAGAATAATAAAACTCAATACTTTAATACTTATTTTTCCGATAAACATTAAATGATATATGAAACATCATATCGTTATAGAGGTTTATAGGGGTATTATGTTGTTTTACTTGCGGATATATAAAGGGGTATGTTGTATCATGTCGAAAACATCATTTATAACCAAGTTGCTTTACTTCTATCTTAAAAACACAGAAAAATAAATATCAATCAAATGAGGTGTTAGTAACATGAAAAATAAACGATGCGAGAATTGTGGTTCTACTACATTTAAAGAAGGAAGAGTTGGATTTGCTTATCATGCATATGTTTGTGAGGATGATTCTAGTAGGCTTTTTTCAGTGGGGAAACGTTCCAAACTATTAACTACATTTTGTTTAGAGTGCGGTGAGGTGAAATCATTTAGAGTGGAGAAGCCGGAGATATTTAAAGAATAAAATAATACTAATTACATATTTACAGTAGGAATGATAACAACGGACGATTTCGCTACAACTAGAGTAAATACACCAATCATATTAATAAAAAACAAGAATAAAGTGTCTAAAAGACCCCCTATTTTGAGCCAATAATGAGACATTATGTTAATCTTAATAGAATCTCTTTATAATATGTATAGTTGCACAAAATTGAGAAACTTAAGGAGACAGATAAATTTTATGAGGAAATTATTCATATTACTTACTTTAATTCTAGTATTAGCCAGTGTTACGGCTGCTTGCACACAAGATAAAAAAGATAGTGCCGTTGAAAATGGTCCAATAGAAGAACCAACCGCAAAAAATGAAAATGAAGAATTAATAAATTTTGAAGAAAAAGAAGATATGAGCCGCTTGGAACAAGGTATTTTATTAGTTGGTGAGAGTGTTAAGGGAGGCTATTACTTGACCGCCGTTCAAAATGCATATTTAAATGCTAGTAACGATTCCGTCGTTGTTAATGTCTCTGTAAAAAATGTACGAGGTCAAACGATTGGACTATCAGAATTAAAATATAACTTAAAAGATGAAAAAGACGGAAAGGCCTATGAAGGAAAGGTGCTTGATCAAAACCCTTCTGATATACAAGTTAAACCAAATGAAACGGTAGAATTAAAAATAGCTTTTGAAGTACCAAGTACCGCAGATGAATATATGTTTTATATTGAAAGCTCTGTAGATCCTCTAGGAGCACACTGGAAAATCGATAAGCTGCAATCACAAAAAAACTAAATCTAAAATACAATATAAAAGTCCCTCCACCTTAAGGCAGAGGGACTTTCTAATTCCTATTTCAAACTACCCGCAATCTCCGTAAAGATAACTCCAAGCGCATGCGCACCTGCATCAGGATATCCTAAGCTTCTTTCACCAACTGTACCGGCGCGGCCCATGCGAGCGACGATTTCTTTCGTATACTCTGCTCCTTTAACCGCTGCTTCTGCTCCTTTTTCAAAGACAGTTTTCACGTCTACTTCGTTTGAAGCGCTAGCTAACCAAGAGTCTACACATGGAGCAAGTGCATCAACAAGTGTTTTATCACCAACTACCGCTCCTCTACCGAACGATCTTTCACCGATAGATTGTATACCTTGCAGTGCTGCTTGTAACATTTCAGCGAATTCTTTCACTGTTAGCTCACGCTTCTCGCCTGCTTCTTTACTAGCTGCGCGGAATGCTCCGCCCCAAATTGGACCAGAAGCGCCGCCGCAATGTTCCATAATAATCATTGAACAACCGTCAAGGAATGATCCGATCGTTACATTCTCTTGTCCTAAAATAGAATGCCACTCACGCTTTAATTGCTTAAATCCTTTTGCCACACTCATTCCGAAGTCGCCGTCACCTGCATGTGTATCTAACTCGCAGAACGGTACTTCATTTTTAATAATAATGTCGCTCATTTTATCAACTAGATAGATCATGTTATTTAATGTAATGACATTATCTTTAATAACAGCGTGCTCTTCCGCTGTTTCTATTTCAAAGGAAACTTCCTTCTCTTCTACATCTTCAAGCACATTCACGTACTCTACACTCTCAACTGGTCCATCTACTTTAAACGCTGGTGTATTACACTCTTTCGATAACAACGTTTTTAACTCGTCATCTAACTTCATCACTGTTAAAGACATACCAGCCATATCGATACTCGTCATATAGTTACCGACGAATACTCTATTAATTTTAATGTTTCTAGCAGCTAATTCTCTCGTAACTGCATTGTTAAATAGGTAAAGTTCTTGCAGTGGTGTGCCGCCAAAACCATTTACTAGAAGTGCGATTTCCTCACCATCTTTTACTCCTAAATCTTTTATTAAATCATTTGTCATACGGTTAGCTAATTCATCTGCTGACAGCGTTTTTTCACGTTTAATACCTGGTTCACCGTGAATACCTACGCCGTATTCCATTTCATCTTCCGCAAGTGTGAAAGTAGGTGATCCGCTCGCTGGTACTGTACAAGAAGTTAACGCTAAACCGATTGTACGCACGTTAGCCGCTGCTTTTTCCGCTACAGCTTTCACCGCTCCTAAATCCATTCCTTCTTCCGCTGCTGCGCCGGCAATTTTATGCACTAAAATAACTCCCGCAACACCGCGGCGTCCTACTGTATACAGGCTATCTTCTACCGCAATATCATCGTCTACTTTTACGTAGTCGACTTCAATTCCATCTTCAGTCGCTAAATGTGCACCGTTTTTGAAATTCATAATATCGCCGCTATAATTTTTAATAATTAATAACGTACCTTTTTTACTAGCTGTTTCTTTAATTGCTTGATAGACCTGAATTTGCGAAGGAGAAGCAAACACATCTCCGCACACTGCCGCATCTAACATTCCTTTTCCGACTAGACCTGCATGCGCTGGCTCATGACCACTACCGCCGCCACTAATTAACGTTACTTTATTTTCGTTCATTTCTTTCTTCTTAATAACTTTATATTTTTTCAAAAGCTCAAGCTCTGGGTGAGCCATAACCATTCCGTTGCACATTTCCATTACTAATGTTTCTGGTTTGTTTATAATCTTTTTCATTGTGATTCTCCCTCAATTCCTTTAATATATTGTGATATATTTGAAATCTTCTTCTTACTACTCATGTTAAAATGAAAGCGTTTTATAGTAAACGGACAAAATGGACAATCTGTCTAAAGACACCGCTCTCATTTATCCCGCATTAACGGGCAGTAAGACCCCCACCTCAAAATGCAGTGAAAGCAAAGAAGTTAGGTGGGAGATCAACTGCCCGTAAATGCCCGATTGGTGAAGGCTAATAATCAGTGGGGGGATGAACCTCCCCACTGATTAAAGTTTCACTGTATAGATAGGATTTTCATATTACTACATTCTAGGGATGATTCAGATGACCTCTTCTATAATTTCTAAAAAGATAATCGCGAATTCATTGAAGTATTTAATGGAAACAGAGTCGTTTCATAAAATATCAGTGAGCGATATTATGTTACACTGTCAAATGCGTAGGCAAACTTTTTATTATCATTTTAAAGATAAATTTGAACTATTAAGCTGGATTTATAGAGAAGAAACGAAAGAAAACATTATCGACTTTCTCGACTATGAAACGTGGGAAAACATTTTCGATTTATTATTTGATTACTTTTATGAAAATCAAAAATTTTACCGAAATGCTTTTAAAGTCATTGAACAAAACTCGTTTAATCACTATTTATTTGAGCATACGAAAAACTTATATATGAAAATTATTGATGAATTATCTGCGAGCTGTGGATTCAGCCTTTCTGATGAGACAAAAAATACGATTGCCTCCTTTTATAGTCACGGCTTCGTTGGAACGATTAAAGATTGGATTGAAAGCAAATGCGAAGTAGATCCTTCCATTATGTCTTCTCTCATGAAAAATATGATAAACAATCAATTACTACTATTACTGGAGCAATCAGCAAAGTAATCAAAGGGTGGCAAAAGCAATGAAAAAGATTATGAATGATGTAGAAAATATTGTTCAAGATATGATGCATGGCTTTTATTTTGAACATAACGACAAAGTAAATTACGACGAAACACATAACATCATTTATGTAAAAGATATCGCAGAAATGGAGCAAAACGTTGTCATTATAAGCGGCGGTGGTAGCGGACACGAACCAGCTGATATTGGTTATGTAGGAAAAGGAATGCTTACGGCGGCAGTAAACGGAAGCATCTTCACTCCGCCAAGAGTAGAACAAATTATTGCAGCAACCCGCCTCATACCAAAAGATAAGGGCATTCTATTCATCATCAAAAACTTTAAAGATGACGTAGCGAATTTTTTAGCAGCAGAACAAATCGCAAAAGAAGAAGGAAGACAAATTGACCACATCATCGTAAATGACGACGTTTCAATTGAAGATGATGTTTCTTTTAACAAAAGAAGACGCGGCGTTGCTGGCACTGTTTTCATTCAAAAAATAGTAGGCGCGGCCGCTGAGAGCGGTTATTCTTTAGAAGAACTAACAACACTTGGCCAATCTGTCATCAAAAACTTACATACATTAGGAGTCGCCCTTTCACCTGCGAATGACCCAGTACAAGGAAAAGCTTCCTTCACATTAAACGACGATGAAGTCTTTTACGGCGTCGGCATTCACGGAGAAAAAGGATACCGTAAAGAAGCGCTATCCTCTTCTGAAATATTAGCGATCGAACTTATGAACAAACTAAAAAGCATTTATCGCTGGAGAAAAGGTGACAACTTCGCCATCCTCATTAACGGACTCGGTGCGACACCATTAATGGAACAATACATTTTCGCAAACGATATTCGCCGTTTATGTGAGCTGGAAGGCTTACATGTGAAGTTCGTAAAGGTTGGTACCCTTCTAACTTCTTTAGATATGAAAGGTGTTTCGCTTAGTTTGCTTAAGGTAGAAGATTTGGATTGGGTGAAGTGGTTGAAGGCGGATGTTAGAGCGAGTGGTTGGTAACAATAAACTAAACCTTATGATGATTGAACGTTTAGTAATCAAAAGTACTGACTTATATGAAGAATGTATAAATCTTAGGTATCTGTAAATAAATCGAAGCATACATACTATTTGCAAGTTATCCACCAGTTTCGAAATGCGGTTATCCAGTCGGAGAAAGGCACCTTAATGTGTCTTTTTTTTATTTTCAAAAGGACCTGCTCAATTATTGCGTAAAAAACATAAAGTAAATTGAATCCGTTAAAATACATGAGTGACCCCTTGTTTTCCCCTCTTATTAAAGGAGGAACTATTATGGGATTTGGTGGTAGTTGTGGCGGCTGTGGATTTTCTGGCGGCTTTGCTTTATTAGTAGTATTGTTTATTTTATTAATCATAGTTGGAGCTTCTTGCTTCTGCTAAACAAACTATCGGAAAAGACACTCTTATATGGGTGTCTTTTCTTTGTAATAAAAAACTCTCCATAAAGGAAAGTTTTTTAGTTTATACATTCAAGTCATCCAAATTAGTTATTTATACAGCACCTTATCACTTTCGGTCTTTAGTGTGACATATAAATAATCCTTCCCCTACACAAAATTGCTCAACTAACTTTAATTCCTTAGATTCAAAACTTATATAATTAAAACACTCAGCACCAATTAATACACCTATTCTTAAATCAGAAAATATTAATATACGTTTATCAACTTCTCTACTTGGTAAAAACTTTAACACATCATCATTAAATTCATTTTCTTACATCAATAGTTAGCTCATCTGTAATCTGCTCAAGATGAAAAAATCTTTTTATATAATGGATATGTGACCATTTTTCTTCCCCGCCAATAATAAATAATTCTTGCGCATCATACATAAATGAGAAGCTTGGATAGAAACTGTCCGCTTTTATTTCAATCTCACCAGTATGATTACTAATCATCTTACATTCTGCTGAATAGCTTAATAACGTATAGAGAGAATCTTGTGCTGATTGGAAGAAATACTTCATAAGTGTAGTTATATCATCACTATTGGTAATGCACACTTTAAAAAAGTTCGTATCCTTTTTCTTATTAGTAAAAACTAGCTCAAACGTGAATTTATTCTCTTCTAAAAACCTTTCAATAAAGTCACCGCGCAAATAAGTTTCAAATACCATATACATAGGAAATTTGTTAATTAAGCCTATAAATCCTTTAATGATTTCTTCAAATCCTTTATGCTGATTCCAATTCGTTCCCACACCCATCATAATACGGTGATTTAAATAGATAGGATAAGGTGATAACCCTTCATCTTTTTACATATACACTCGTTTTCCATCTGTATGAAGAGCTGTTTGAGACTCTTTTAGTAAGTATTGAGATAATTGAACATTTAACACATTTACACCCACCTATCATGTAATACATAAACTGTATCTATTAAGTTAGAAAAAGGGATGAATCATTCACATTTTACCGTGTTTAAGCGAGGAGAACTAGAATCATTTTATAAACGAGATCGTATCTCATTGAAGGATTACAAGTCTCCAGGATAATAAATGAACATCGCACCTACAAATGAACACACTAAACAAAAAATAGCCTCGTATTTTATGACTAGAGAAGAGTTCGTATCAAGCTTTTTTTCCTCTCTTTTTAATATCATTTTAAATAATGCTGTATATAATACTTTATATAATACATACCCAACAATCGCCCCGAGGGTATTCGTAAATAAATCATCAATATCTGTAATTCTATTATTTAGTAATTGATTTAACTCAATTGCCAATGAAAAAAAGAATCCCGCACATACGGTGTTTTTCATTTTTCTAAACTGCGGCCAAATAGTAGGTAATAAAAAACCGAACGGCATAAACAGTACAATATTCAAAAGATACGTCGTACTACCTGCCGTATCAAATAGAGTCAAATTAATTTGATTTACACGAATCCACGTTTCATATCGACTTATATCCCATACAGTCGCGATCTGAGTCACCTTATACACTAGCGAAAGATAGAACAGAAAAATATATACCCATAGAAAATGCCGAATAGATACATTTCCTTTCGCTTTAGAATACAATCCAATTTGAAACACTACACAAAAAATAATAGTAAAAAAATAAGTATACAAATAACTCATCAAAACTCCTGTATGCATGTAGAATCCCCTAACTTTACATTTTCATCTATGACTTTGTCGTTTTTAGTATCCTTCTTGATGTAACTCATTTATAGGATAGGAGAAACTTTTGAAATAAAAAGTGGGGTAAACATAAAATTTTTCTTAAATCTTCAGTTGGGTTTTATTATTACTCTTCTTAGGAATCCGCCATTGATAGCTAGGCAACAACATGCTTAAACCTAACAATATTATCATTTTTGCCCGTAATCCTCGTAGTACTTTAACCGATGAAGCATATATAAAATCATGTGAATCGTTTGTTCAGTTAAAACATGAAATTAAGAAATATATGACGTACTATAATCACTCTTGCTATCAATAGAATTTAAAGAAGATGACTCCTGTTTGCATACCGAAATCATCTTTTTTAGGTTGCCTAACTTTTTTTAGAATGTCCTTTACAAAGGGTACAGATTAAGAGCACCTCATTCCTATTTAAGGGGATCACATATACCTTCTCCCCTTAAAATCACCAAAATCCATTTACAAATCTATAAAAGCAGATATAATATCCTTATGGAACCTTTATTAATTTATAAAGCATTGTCAAATGAAACAAGATGTCAAATTTTATCATGGTTGAAAAATCCAGAAAACCATTTCGATGAAAAACCTTATCTAGAGCAAGGCCTTAACTTTCAAGTTGGAGTGTGCGTAGGAGATATCCAGCTTAAAACTGGCTTAGCCCAATCGGTTATTTCTAGTTATTTATTAACTATGAAAAAAGCAGGACTACTAGACTCTGACCGAATTGGAAAATGGACCTACTATCGCCGAAATGAAAAAACAATACGAGAGTTTTCTGAATACGTTCAAAACGAATTATAAAATGAAAGCTAATAATCAATCTGCATATCAATTGATTATTAGCTTTCACACATTCTGCTTTTTTACAGGTACCCAATTACTTTTTTATAAGATTGCACTACCTATAAAAGCAAGAAACATAGAAAGGAGAAAATTTTTTAATATATCATATCTAGTTATTTAGATATCTGTTATTGTATTTCGAATTACATAATCCTGATAATATTGGCATCCAATCATGCTTGTAATAATGCTTATTTGTTAATGAATTTACTTTCAAAATACTGATACGAATGGAGAGGTTTATAAATGAAAAAAGTAAATCCTTTACTTATTCTGACACTCGCAATAGGTGTGTTCGGAATTATTACTACCGAGATGGGTATTGTCGGCGTATTACCACAAATCACTCAAAAATTCGGAATTTCAACTACACAAGCTGGATTTTTAGTAAGTATATTTGCACTAGTCGTTGCTATTTCTGGTCCGTTTTTAATTCTGCTCGTCTCTAGTATGAATCGCAAAATAATTTTATTATCAGCAATTTTCATATTTGTTATTTCAAATATAATCTACGCTTATACAACACAATTTGAAATCATGCTTATTTTTCGTATTTTACCGGCAGCACTTCACCCACTCTTCTTTTCAATCGCTCTTGTAACAGCTGCTAAACTTGTCCCTCCAGAAAAGAGCGGTCAAGCGGTTACAAAAGTTTTCATGGGAATTACTGTTGGCTTTGCTTTAGGTGTACCACTAACCTCTTACCTTGCAGATCAATTTTCACTCGAAATTGCTTTCTTATTCGGAGCGCTTGTTAACGCTCTTGCATTCATTGGAATACTAATCCTACTTCCTTCTATGCCTGTTAAAGAAAAAATGTCTTTCGGCAAACAAATTCGTATACTCGGCAAACCAGGATTATGGTTAAATATTTTAACCGTCACATTCCTTTTTGCAGCCATGTTTTCCGTATACAGCTACTTCGCTGAGTACCTTGCAAAAGTAACTTCCATGAATGGATCTCTCATCAGTATCATGCTATTCATATTTGGTATAGTTATGATTTTAGGTAATCATTTATTTGGTAGTCTCCTGCAAAAAAGTATAGTAAATACAGTAATATTATTCCCTATCCTATACTCTATTGTTTACATATTGGTTTATTATTTAGGTTCCTACCTTGTTCCAATGATTTTTATCGTATTCATTTGGGGAATCGTACATGCTGGTGGATTAATTGTTGGTCAAACATGGTTAATAAGCGAAGCAAAAGAAGCGCCTGAATTCGGTAATAGTCTATTCGTTTCGTTCTCAAACCTCGGAATTACTTTAGGAACAACTATTGGAGGCTGGTTCATTTCAAACTTAGGTATTCACCAGCTTATTTGGAGCGGATTTATATTCACACTACTCTCATTTCTATTAATTATAATAAAACTAAAATTTTTCAATTCTAATAGCCAGGCTTCATTATCAAGCTAGTACATTTTCAGTTTCAAATTTGATAAAAAAACATTATAAATTCTTCTCATAAGATTTTATAAAGTGAAAAGTATAATGATCAAAGCCTTTAGCCATAATTACGACTAAAGGCTTTTTTGTATGAAAGAATAAACAACTATAAATCTAAAAGGAGCTAGTTTTATGGAACATAATCAAAATGGAGTACTTGCTTTAATTGTGTTGTTTTTAGGATTAGTGTTTTTCGTTAGTGGAATGGTTTATCATTTATGGGGTTCTTATTAATTTCAACTTTTAAACAAATAAATAATTCAAAAACTAAAACGTGTATTGTAATTATCGATATGGAATATTTCCAAAAACAAATTAACATGGTAAAATAATATTTGGACGGGAGTCCAATATTATTAAAATTAAGATGGTTCAAGTCGGAGAAAGGCACCTTAGGGTGTCTTTTCTTTATTTTCAAAAGGACCTGCTCAATTATTGCGTAAAAAACATAAAGTAAATTGAATCCGTTAAAATACATGAGTGACCCCTTGTTTCCCCTCTTATTAAAGGAGGAACTATTATGGGATTTGGTGGTAGTTGTAGTAGTTGTGGCGGCGGCTTTGCTTTACTAGTTGTATTGTTTATTTTATTGATCATTGTTGGAGCTTCTTGCTTCTGCTAAAAAACTATCGGAAAAGACACTCTTATATGGGTGTCTTTTCTTTGTAATAAAAAGCTTTCTATAAAAGAAGGTTTTTATATTTTTAGGCTTTTACATTCAAATTAGTTATTTACACAGCTCTTTATTCCTCCACATCTCTCATACTGTAATACCCTAAATTAATAATAATTAAGAAATACCCAGCCATAATTCCAGCAGCAAATGTCCACATGAATTCATGGTGTTCAATTTCATACATAATAATCGCTCCGAGTATTGCGGCTGCAAACCGATTCATCATGCCAAGCATTGGTGCTTTTTCTTTTTTTACGATGCTATTTCCGAACTTTTCAATACGCCTTCCTAAAATCCAGGCGCAGTACATACTAACTAAAAGGCCGATGCTTATCCCTACAAACTGGGCTCGAAAAGGTGTCATCAACCATCCCAGTAACATCACGCCTAGCAAACAATATATTTGTATGTTGAATGATCTTAATGCCATACGAATCATGTTATGCTCCTTATCTTTCTCATTAATCCCATCTCTCGGACTTCAAGCTTTCCGATATATCTTTTTTAAAATGAGGGAATTTTATTTTACTCACCATTAAATAAGCGAGTACGCATGTGCCAAATGCCACGGAAACTGGGTTATTTAGGAGGCATAAAATAAGGAGACACATTGCCGCAAATGGAATGAGCATTCCGATGAATGTTGGGAGTTTGCTTTGTTGCGTGTTAAATCTCGCAAGTCGAAGCATGCCACAAACACTGTAAGCAAGCGCACATAACATCCCGATGGACTGCAAATCTTTTAAAGCGACACTATATGCAAGAATAGACGGTGCTACACCAAAAGTAACTAAATCCGCAAATGAATCTAGTTCTCCGCCCATTTCCGAAACAGAATCTAGTTTCCGAGCAACCATACCATCAAAAAAATCAAATAACATTCCTGTAATAATAAAAACTGCCCCCAAATACATATCGTGAACGAAAACAGCATAAATAGCCAAAAGCCCACATACAAAATTTGCTATCGTAATCATATTTGGTATGTAACTCATAACACGCTTCTCCTCCTTTCTACTAATTGCTTCATCTCGGGTCTTACTCATTAGAATCAATAGCCTTCTGTTTTTCTTCCAATATAACTTTATTTATTTTCGTTAACGTATCAGTCATTTGCTCTAAAGCATTTATATCGATTTTAGAAAAGTATTTCTCAATTAATACGTCATCTAACTCAGACAACCGCTCTATATACTTACTACCGTTTGGACCAAGTGTAAGGAAATACTCCCGTTTATTATTAGGGTTTACTTGTTTCGAAATCATCTTCTGTTTTTCCAATTTCGATAAAACTTGGCTCACAGCACTTTTCGATATATTAAAAGTACTCGCAATGTTATTTGCTGTCGTGTTTTCATTTAAATTGATATAAAATAGCATGCTCTCTTGCTGCCCTGTAAGACCGAACTCATCCTTTAACTCCTGAAATAGTAAAATGTAGAAGTCATTGTAGGCTCGATTCATTTCATTAATTACTTCTTTATACGATCTAGTCATAGCATTCTTCCTCCAGTCATGCTGTTATTTCGCTATATAGTTTAGTTAACTTAACTAAACTACATTATACCTTTATGTTCGTGTAAAGGGAAATATCGCTCCATCCTTCACTTACCATTTTACCAAAAAGAAGACATCTTAATTGATGTCTTCTTTTTACATGTGACTTTACCCACAAAGTTGCCACTAAAGAAAGCATATCTTTGCCGTGGATTAGTTATTAACCCATAAGCTTGCCGTGAATGCTGTTGGTTTGTAATAAAGTTTGATTAAAATGCTTGGGTTATTTATTGTTTGTGAATAATTTTTTTTAAAAGTTTACTCCTTTTTCTATCTGTGTTTGCCCAACAATCTCGCCCTATTGTTGAATAAGGTTCAATTTCAAACAAATAAAGCCATTAATATTAAATCTTGATAGTCGCCATCCAATTTTACACCCTTTGCTTTTCTACCCTCTTCAAAAAAGCCTAGATTCTTATATAACTGGATTGCCCCTAAATTATCTTCCATTACCTCAAGAGAAATTTTTTCAATCTTACTGTTATTTTTAGCCCAATTGATTAGCGTTTCTAGAAGAGCTCTTCCAATACCATAATTTCGATATTCAGGTAGTATGGTCATCGCAAAAGCCCCTTGATGACTAATTTTTTCTTTGTTTCCGTTCTTAAAATCGATTGCACCGACTAACTTACCATCAACTTCAGCAATAAATTTTACATAATTTGGATTTTCATAATAAGCTTTTAACGTTTTTTGAATAGCATCAACACTCATCTTTTTTACATCCTCAACCGTACTTAGCATGTATGGAGCTTTTATTAAAGCTTTTGAAGCAGAATCTAGCATTCTTTCTGCATCCTGTTCTTTAGCTTCTCTAATTGTTACTGTTTTTCCATCTTTAGATTTATAAGTAAAAATGTTAGTTGATAATATATTACACACACCCTTTCGGAATATAATTAATCGGATTTTTTAACTATTCCAGAATTCTTAAGTAAGAGAAAGTCGTATCACCTTTTTCTGCAATCGATCTCCTTCAACCTAATAACAATTATTTCAAATATTTTCAATTTTGACAAGAATCCATTCCATTATATGGCCCTTTAGTGGAGTAACTTTATTGCTACTCAACAGTTCCTTAATCCGCCTTTCAGTCCAGACCTTCTTTTCACTATAAAAACATCTCTTTAGATAAACAGATTCAAAAGGACAAAACATCACGTCTTTTTTATAAACACCGTGACTTTATTTAAAAGCGGCATTAAAAATATTCTTCAAATCCTAGAAGCATAAGTTTGCCGCAACCAAAAAACATAAGCTTGCCGTTTCGGCAAACTTATGTTCATACCACATTATACTTAAGACTCCAAGCTCTCACCATTCGTCTTAATTACTTCTTTATACCAATTGAAACTGTTCTTTTTCGATCTTTTTAATGAACCTTTTCCTTCATTATCTTTATCAACGTATATATATCCGTAACGTTTTTTCATTTCTCCAGTAGAGGCACTTACAAGATCAATCGGTCCCCAGCTTGTATATCCGATAATATCTACCCCGTCTTGGATTGCTTCTGACATTTCCGTCATATGTTTTTGCAAGTAATCAATACGGTATTCATCATTCACTTCGTCTTCACCATTTAATTGATCAATTGCACCAAGACCATTTTCAACGACAAATAAAGGTTTTTGGTAACGATCGTAAAGCTGGTTCGCTGTAATACGGAAGCCTTTCGGATCAATTGTCCATCCCCACTCTGATTTT
This sequence comes from Bacillus sp. DB-2, assembly GCF_003315125.1. Lineage (NCBI taxonomy): Bacteria > Bacillati > Bacillota > Bacilli > Caryophanales > Bacillaceae > Bacillus > Bacillus sp. DB-2. The sequence continues at coordinate 140,276 of NZ_QNRN01000005.1, forward strand.
TCAAGATATGGGTTTTCAACAGAACCAAATACATTTCCGCTCGTTATACTTTTTAACACTTCGGGATCCGTACTTGTTGCTCGGCTTGAATAGTAGCTAAATCCGATATAATCAACTGTATGCTCTTTTAAAATTTCCTCGTCTTCTTTTTCCATCTCAATTGTTAAATTGTTATCTTTAAAGAAGCGTTTTGCGTATCCCGGATATGCCCCTCTTGCTTGTACATCAATGAAGAAGAATGATTCACGGTCTTGCTCCATCGCGCGTAGAACATCATCTGGATTACATGTATATGGATACGTCGCACCTGCAGCAAGCATACAACCAATCTTCGCATCTGGAATAATTTCATGACATGCTTTCACAGCTAAAGCACTTGCGACAAGTTGGTGATGCGCTGCTTGATATTGAATTTGTTTTTTGTTCTCACCTTCTTTAAATGCTAGCCCTGCTCCCATGAAAGGTAAATGCAAAAGCATATTAATTTCATTAAATGTCATCCAATATTTCACTTTATCTTTATATCTATTAAAAATCGTTTTTGCATACGTCTCAAAGAAATTGACAAGCTTTCTACTTCTCCAGCTTCCATACGTTTCTACTAAATGAACAGGAACATCAAAGTGAGCCATCGTAACGACTGGTTCAATGCCATACTTCAACAGTTCATCAAACAAATTATCATAAAACTTTAATCCTGCTTCATTTGGCTTTTCATCATCACCATTTGGGAAAATACGTGTCCATGCAATAGATACGCGTAACGCTTTAAATCCCATTTCTGCAAACAGCGCAATATCTTCTTTATAACGATGATAAAAATCAATTGCTTCATGTGATGGATAAAACTCCCCTTCTACCGGTGTAAATGAATGAATGTTTCCTTTCATAATGTCCCAACGGTTTTCACCAGTTGGTAATAGATCCACCGTCGTTAACCCTTTCCCGTCTTCTAAATATGCGCCTTCCGCTTGATTGGCTGCGATTGCTCCACCCCATAAAAATCCTTTAGGAAAAATAACTTTAGACATATAGAAAAACTCCTTTATATAAGAATTAACGAGGAAAGGCATTGCAAGTTTTAAAGAATACCTTTCTTCGTTTGAACCTGTATGAAATGTAACTACTATTTAACTGCTAACTCTAGTAAAGAATCTCCTGCTTGAATCTTTTCTACTTCAGTTTTTTTAATGCTATATTTATCATAATTTGTAACAACAACTGGTGTTGTCACAATATAACCCGCCTTTTGAATTTCAGCTATATTAAATTCAATAAGTAATTGCCCTTTTTCTACTCTTACTCCTTGTTCAATATGAGAAGAGAAAAATTCGCCATTTAATTTCACAGTATCCATACCAATATGGATTAAAATTTCAGCACCTGAATCCGCCGTAATTCCTACTGCATGATTTGTTGGGAAAAGTGCAGAAATCGTACCTGAAACTGGTGAAAATAACTTTCCTTCTGAAGGCTCAATTGCAACCCCTTCACCTAACGCACCTGATGCAAATGCAGCATCATCAATATGTTGGAGTGGCTTAACTACACCATGAAAAGGACTAAAGATTATTTCATCATCGTTTGATGCAGCAATTTTACCAATTGTTTCAGCTGTTTTTGTAGATGTTTGCTTTTTAGTAAAACCAAATAAGTAAGTAAGAATAAAACCTAATATTAAGGGAACAACCATCGCAATAATTGCGCCCCAAAATCCAGCTGTGATACCTTCTTTCGGACTAATAAATGTTGGAAGCGCAAATATCCCAAGACCACCTGTCATATAAGCTTGCGTACCGAATACGCCAAGTATTCCGCCGCCAATTCCTCCCGCAATACAGCTCATAATAAACGGCTTTTTAAGAGGAAGTGTAATACCATAAATCGCCGGCTCTGTAACTCCGAAAATACCTGAAATAAAAGCTGGAATACTGAGCGTTTTTATTTTCTGGTCTTTCGTTTTCATCCAAACTCCAAGAACAGCCCCAATTTGAGCAAATGAAGTAGCGAATATAAGCGCTAATATAGGATCAATACCATGCACTGCTAAATTATTATAGCCAATCGGGACAATTCCCCAATGAAGTCCGAAAATAACGAGCACTTGCCAGAAAGCACCAAGTACTATCCCTGCTACTAATGGACTTAAATTATAAACCCAAAGTGTAGCCTGTCCTAAAAATTGACCTGCCCACGTCGCAATCGGGCCAATCACAAGAAATGTAACTGGTACAACGATAAGTAATGTGAAAAATGGTACTAAAAATGTTTTCACAACATCCGGAATGACTTTCTTTAAAGACTTTTCTACTTTCGATCCAAAATAAGTAGCGAGAATAATTGGAATAACAGATGACGCATAATTCATTAAAATAACTGGTATTCCTAAAAACGTAATATGAATTGGTGATTCAAACATCGTTCCAGCAAATAGCGTATATAATGGCTCACTTGCTTTTAAACCTGATAAAGCTGGATAAACTAAAGCTCCCCCAATTGCCATACCAATGAAAGGCGATCCTCCAAATTTCTTACTTGCTGTATATCCTAGGAAGATTGGGAAGAAATAAAATAACGAATCCCCAACCCCGTTTAATATTTGATACGTTCCTGACTGCGTACTTAACCAACCTAATGCTACAAATAGTGCATTAAATCCTTTAATCATCCCTGTTGCAGCTAGTACTCCTAAAATAGGAGTGAAAATGCTAGAAAGAATATCTATAAGACTACTCTTTTTCTTCTCACCCGCATTTTCTTCCTCTGTTTCTTGAAACCCTCCAGCAGCAATAACCGCTTTATACACGTCGGATACATGGTTACCAATAACAACTTGATATTGTCCACCGCTTTTCATAACAGTTACAACATCTTCCATACTCTTCAGTATTTCCGTATTCGCTTTACCTTCATCTTTTAACTGAAACCGTAAACGAGTTATACAATGTACAACGCTATCTATATTTTCTCTCCCGCCAACATTTTTCAGTATGTCTTTTGCCAATTGTTCATACTTCATAGTAGTTCCCCTCCTTACAATCATCCCATTTATCATTTATAAAAGAAAAAACCTAAACTAACTCTAATAACGTGATACATACGAATCACTCAATTAGAAGTCAATTTAGGTTTTGCCTGCCAAACAGTAACAATCCCGTCTATTCAATTACATAGTTCATTGCGCTTCGTTACACGATGAATGTGCAACGTTGCATACACTTTTTCATCTTTTGAAAGATGACTATTATGTGCTTTTCGTAAGTATGCTTCTATTTTTTCTGTACAACTATATGCTTCATGATACTTACTTCTCACTTGCTCATATAAAAAATCATCTTCGGCCGAATTCAATTCCTTCTGCATTAAACGCTGGGCAAAATATCGTAAATGTGTTACAAACCGACTATAATTAAATGAATTTTCATCTAAGTTCATCTTATAGTGGTACTTTACAATATTTAAAATATCTTGGACGATTTTCGTCATCGCCACCGTTTGCTGCATCGCCGGCTCTCCTTGCTGCGCATTAACGAAATGTAGTGCAATTGACCCTGCTTCATCTTCAGAAAGTCTAAACCCAGTCTCTTCTTCAATCATATTCAAAGCTTGTAGACCAATTTCAAACTCTTTCTGATAAAACCTCTTAATCTCCCAAAGCAAAGTATTTTTGAGATCCATTCCTTCTTTATGCCGCGTTAAGGCGAAACTTAAGTGATCCGTTAATGTAAGATAAATATAATCACTTAAAGCCCCTGGCAAAACTGTCTTAGCAAACTGAATAATTCTCTCTGTAATTTCTAAATTCTGCACAGGAATTTCAGTTAACAATCTAGCAAGTTTCTCTGATAATTCTTTTGTTTCTAAAACAAAGGTTTTTTCTATTTTAGATTCATCAATTGTATCGCCTACTTTTTTCTGAAACCCCAAACCTCTGCCCATAAGTACAACTTCTGTCTCATTATCCTTCATCGTACAAATAACATTGTTATTTAAGATTTTATGGATTCTCATATTGTTCCGCCTTCTTTTTCTTAAAATCACAAAAGGTAATAAAAAAACCTAAACTGATTCCAAAAAACTACATATGTAGCCTCCTTGGATCAATTTAGGTTTTGCCTGCCGAACAGTAACAATCCTTGTAATTATTAACTTACCTTTATTATACACAAGGGGTAAGCGTTTGCAATAATAAATTATTGAAATTTTTTTTACAAAGGAAAACATGCCTAATCATTTTTCAATTCCTCATCAAATTCCATATAGACCCATTACTGGTTAAAATGTTATAATTAAAACACCCTACATAGTTACTCATGTTCAGGATGAGAAACTAGCGTCTTATTAAGTAATGCGCATAACTTAAATAAACAAGACACTGCAAAGTGTCTTGTTTATTTGTATCCAGTTTCCTTTTTATCCCAAAACAAATATAATAAAATGTAACATTTAATACATATAAAGAAAAATACAGATTTATTAAATCATTATGGCACCCATGAAAGTACTTCTATTTGGAGGAACAAACTATGAACAAAAAGTTATTAACATCATTCTTATGTAGCACATTCTTATTTGCATTATCAGCTTGCAGTTCACATGATACATCTAGCAGTAACACGAAAAACGAACAGGAGACTTCTAAAGAAACAAAGAATGATGACCTTAGCAACAAGGATCCTCAAAAAGAACTTCCCACCCAGGGAGATTCTTCTGATGTATACATATCAATAAGCTCTGCCGATTCATTAGATGTTATAGTTGAGACTCCCACGACTAAAGTCGCAAGCCCGAATCCTTACGGATTTACGGGTGGGATTCTTGAATGACTAAACGTTCGCAGTCCATTTCTGTTTTAAACAGCCTTCAAGATGAGGGCATCTCATTGCCCCTCCTAAACCAGACCATATAGGTGCTTAGGCTGATTGACTGTTACCATCAATCACAGTTGCGTAGCGAATATTCATCGCCCCAACGATATCACGATGTGTCCCAAACCCACATGAACACTTGTATTTTCTGTCTTGTGCCTTATTCTTTTCAGCGCATTTCGGACAGCTTTGACTTGTATAAGCCGGATTTACATATTCAACCTGAATACCAACTAATGTTGCTTTATACGCAATAAATCGTGACAAACGATAGAATGACCAAGCGTGTAGGTTTTTTTCGTTTTTACGGCTTGTTCTTGCCGTCTGTCTTATATTCGTTAGTTGCTCTAAACGAATGACAGAAATATGATTAGCAATTGCAAAATCAATGATTTCACGACTTATTTTATGATCTTTATCTTGCATCCATCTTTGTTCTTTATCATCAAATCGCCGAATCGCATTCACTTTTTTGTCTTTTCCTAACTTCTTACGAACACTACGAAACTTACGCTTCCTATATTTATTTTGCCTACCATTCCCAAAGAAACGAACCTTGTCATCGTCTGTGATTGCTACCGCGGGGACTTTGAGACCTAGGTCTACTCCTAAAATTTTCGTCCCTGCTCTTTCATTTGTAGGAAGTGTGACAGATATTTGGGCCATCCACTTATTCGATTTCTTTGTGATACGAAGTGTACCCAACTTATGTTTTAACAAATCCAAATTGCGATTTTTTTTATCGATTAATAAAGCACGGACCTTTAAACGAGTTGACTTTCCTTTTACCTTAAACGGGATTGAAATATGAGTGGAGTCAAATGAATAATTTTGATTGTTCCATACACAAACAGGTCTCTTTAAAATCGGAATGATTTTATACTTGCTTTTCTTTACTTTTGTAGCAAATAAGCCTTTCGCGTCTTTAATTGCTTGATTCTTCACGGCACTTGGTATATTCGCTTCAATATCTTTCGTACTTTTTTTCGTACTTTCCTTTGTTTCAACCATTTCAGATATAAGTGTATTTATGAGTTTAATGTACTCTCGGCTACTTTGTTCCAATAAACGAATTTGTTCTTTTGTGGGAAGCAATTTCACTTTCACTGTTAGGGTCTGTGACATACGTTTCACCCCTTTGTTTTTTGATTCTCAACATACTATTTTATTGTCTCATTTGATACACTTCCAGCAGTAGAAACAAAATGGGAACGCGTCTATAAACTTTGCAAGTGCTTGTGATGAGGGAATTCTTCTCTCAAACACTTTGATGTCACTCCTTTTATTTTTGCCCTTGTATCAGCAGGACTAAGTGTTGACAGTGTATTTAAAAACAAATGAACGTGTTTGGTATCCTATTCCATTGCGATACTAACAATATCAAGATCGTTACATATCTCTTCAACCAACACTTTGAAACATTCTTCTATAATCATTTATCATAGTTACAATGTATCATTTATTTTCTAAAAATTACAACAAACAGACCCAAAGAAACTACCTATTCTTTGGATACTTAAAGTACCACGAACCTTACGATTTTTAGTGGTACTCCGTATCCAACCTCACTTTCATCCCATGCCTAAAGGCAATGGGCTTTCTCGTTCGGAAAGGGCTGTAATGGAGAAGTTAAAGCACAAGGTGTATTTAAAGTATTAGACGTCGCAGTTTATAATCGTCAAGAGGAACCCATTACACTAAATAGCAATAATTTTAAATTAATTGATGGAACCGGAAGAGAATATCACATTTCTAATGAATCTCAATTAGTACTTAAAGCTGCAAATACTGCTACATTTAAATTTGGTGTTCTTAATCCTAATGAAAATTCGGAAGGGAACATTGTATTCGATGTACCGAAAAATACGCAAGGATTAACTTTAAAAGTGAGTGGCGATATGTTGGGTAAAGGGATCGAGTTAAAAGTGGAATAGTCAAAGAAAATATAAAATAGATAAACCACTTTTACTAGCATAACAAAAAGTACAGCCTCTGTATTAACTACAGTAGACTGTACTTTTTCATTTGTGATTTTGTATAACTCACTATAACAGGATTCCTTAGTTCTTTTGAGAAGATGCTCTCCAATCACGAAAAGATGTTGGAAACCCAGAATGTCCACGTTGCTTTGTAATAACTGGTTTCTCTTGAAGAGTAGTTGATTTCTCTTCAAGAATAGTTGGTTTTTCTTCAAGAATACTCAAAGCTGTTTGCATTTTCTCCAGCTGTTCTTTTAAAGCTTGCTGCTCAATCTTTAAATCTGTAAGTAAACGTAATATCATCTCAGAATTAGCCATAACGATCTCCTTTCCCCCAATGCACAGAATAAAATACCATATGTAATAAGCGGAATACTCGTGACAAAAATACGCTCGTCAACTCTCTTAAAATACCGAGTACTTTTATTTTTCAAAGGGACCTGCTCAAGTTTATCCGTAAAAACATAAAGTGATATAAATCCATTAATATATGGACTTTATGGAAGGAGGAGTTAATATGGGCTATGGTGGTAGTTGTGGAGGCTATGGTGGTAGTTGTGGTGGAGGCTGTGGTTTTGGCGGTGGATTCGCCTTACTTGTTGTGCTCTTTATCTTATTAATCATCGTTGGAGCTAGCTGTTGGGGCGGCGGATTCGGCTGCTAATAAGAGGCACTCTTGAGAGTGTCTTTTTTTTATTTCTCAATATAGGGCTAACATATATGTGTTACTATCAAAGTGCGAGATTCCCTAAGCGTAATATAGTAGTTTACCAACTATGAAAGCCACTGTCACAAGAAAACAGTAGGCTTTTATTTTGTTATTTAACAAGATTAAAACAGGGATTGCCATTTCCCCTCCGTACCATTTTAAAATTGACATAGCACTTCATGAACCATATACTGTTAACAACAGTATACTGTCATTAACAGTATATATTCTAGGAGGTATATTCATGAAACATACAGGAAGACATACAGGTGCATTTCTTTTGTTATTTTTAGCAGAAGGTGATAACTATGGCGGACAGCTACTTCAGAAATGCGTGGAAGAACTTCCGGTCAATCCAATCGATAGTGCCATCCTTTACCGCACGCTGAAGAAATTAGAAAACGAAGGTGCGATTGAATCTTATGTAAGTACATCCGTTCCAGATAAGCCGAGAAAGATGTACAAAATTACTATAGCCGGAAAAGAACAATTAGCGGATTTTCAAATGGATATTGAGGAAAAAATGAAAAACTTATCATTTTTCTTAGACAAATATAAAGACTTAAAGGAATCTAATCATGATTAATGGTGCTATCCTTTACACTTTGGCCATTATTCTTACGGGGATTTCTTTTATGAAGGATCGGAATAAAACGAAAGCTGCCCTATTAAAATCATGGAAAATATTTCAAAACCTCCTCCCTGCCATGCTCTCCATTATGCTTTTCGTTGGACTATCACTTTCTATCTTAACGCCGTCCTTCATCTCTTCCATCATTGGAGAACAGTCTGGATTTTTAGGTATTATTTATTCAGCACTACTCGGATCTGTGGCACTTATCCCAAGCTTTGTCGTGTTTCCTCTTGGTAATACGTTAGTACAGCACGGCTCAGGTCTTCCTCAAGTTGCGGCACTCATGTCTACACTAATGTCAGTAGGAATTACAACCTTGCCGATGGAACAAAAGATATTCGGACGAAGCTTTGCTTACGCTCGTAATGCATCTGCATTACTCATGTCACTCCTATTCTCATATATCATTTGGGTGGTGATGGTATGAACGAACTAAAAAGATATCGCTTCTTTTTCATTTTGCTGATTGGACTTATCATACTAACTTTTATAAACCAATCTTTAGGATGGAGCGCATTACAATTAACAGGGAATAGCATTTTAGATATGTTGTTTCTACTTCCCCCTGTCCTAGTATTTGTAGGGTTACTTGATCATTGGGTGAAGAAAGAAACGCTAATGAAATACATGGGAGAAAAGTCCGGCATATATGGAATATTATTCTCCCTATTATTAGGCGGCATTGCAGCTGGTCCCCTCTATGTTGCCTTTCCGATTGCAGCACTACTATTAAAAAAAGGCGCCAGCATTAGGTACATCGTATTTTTCTTAGGCGTTTGGACAACTGCGAAATTACCGATTATGGTGTATGAATTTTCTTCATTTGGCGCTACTTTTACGCTCATTCATATTTGTTTCGGTTTAGTGTTCTTTTATGTAATGGGGCTTATTTTTGAGAAGTTTTATGATCAGGGGCAGTTGTTGCAGTATGATATTACGAAAGAAATGTAAAAAGACATCTTTAATCATAAAGATGTCTTTTTACTATGAACCTTAATTCTCGTTCTGTAAAACCCTCGCTGCCTTTACTTCCTTTTTCTCTTCTTTTAAGAACAACGATACGATAAAAGCAATAACGATAAAGATTAATCCAAGTGTAAATGCGCCTTGGAATCCAGATGTTAAACCGTTTAACTTCTCTACTGGGTCCATTGGATTTGCTGAGCTTTCCATATACTTAGTTGTTCCTGAAGACATTTTCGAAATAAAGATAGCCGTACCAATTGCGCCAGCTACTTGTTGCAACGTACTAAATAGTGCTGTTCCGTGCGGATATAAATCTGGTGTTAATTGATTTAATCCATATGTTTGTGCTGTCATTACAAACATGAGTCCGACCATTAATACGCTATGCATGACAATAATTTGTACCATTGATGTGTCAGGAGTAATGCCTTTAAATAAGAACATTGCAATCCCTACTAACACAATACCGGGAACGATAACAACTTTCGGACTAAATTTATCAAATAGTTTACCTGCGATTGGTCCCATTATGGCGCTAATAATACTTCCCGGAAGCATTATTAGTCCTGATTTAAAGGCTGTAACGAGTAAAACTGTTTGCAGGAACATCGGTAATAAAGTCATTGTTGAAAATAACGACATCATCACAATGACGATTAATCCAACTGATATTGTAAACATCGGCACTTTAAATGCACGTAATTCTAAAATTGGATTCTCGATTTTTAATTGTCGAATGACAAAAATACATAGTGATATAAGCCCAACAATTAAGGCACCATACACTTTCGGATCGGACCACCCTAAATCACCGGATGCACTAAAGCTATACACAAGCCCGCCAAATCCTAATGTCGATAAAAGGATAGATGGATAATCTACTTTTGGCCTTGTTAACTCTGTAACATTTTGAATGTACTTCATCCCAATCATAATTGAAATGATCACGATAGGAATAACAATGTAGAATAACCAGCGCCAATTTAATGAATCAACAATTACTCCTGATAATGTAGGACCAATTGCTGGAGCTGACATCATCACAAGTGCGATTAATCCCATCGTGGCACCGCGCTTTTCAGGTGGACAAATAATTAAAATCGTATTCATTAATAACGGTGAAATTAACCCCGTCGCTACAGCTTGGACGATACGGCCGACTAATAAAACGGAAAATGTCGGTGCAAATCCCGCAATTAATGTACCGACTAAAAACGTTACCATAGCGATCAAAAACATTTGCCTCGTTGTGAGCCATTGCTGAAGTAACGCTGTAATCGGGACTAAAACCCCAACCACCAACATGTAAGCTGTAGAAAGCCATTGAATAGTTGAAGCTGTTACGTCAAATTCTTTCATTAATACAGTTAACGCATTACCAAGTAATGTTTCGTTTAATAATGCAACCATTGCCCCTAAAAGTAATGCAATTAAAATCGGGGTATGTTTCATATTAGAAGTATCAACTTTGCCACTTGCGGGGCTCTTAGTTGTTATATTCATGTATTGATTCTCCTCCTATTTTTTACTTAAAAAGCTTTAAATACACCGGAACACATGTAATATAATATACATATGTAGATTAAAAAGGGAGAATCAATTTAAAGCCATTGTATATTTAATCTACACAAAAGGAGAATTGTAGATGAACGATAGTGAAAAACAACTTGATTTACGTATTAGACGTACACATAAATTACTTTGGGATTCCTTATTTGAATTAATGACACAATCAAAACAAAAATATAGTTCCATCACGATTAACCAAATTTGTGACCTTGCGATGGTACACCGAACAACCTTTTATAAACATTTTGAAGATAAAGATGCTTTATTAGCATTTGGATTTAAGCGCTATGGGGAGATGATTGCTGAAATACCGCTTTTAGATCGATTAAGTAAACCATTTCAAGTGATGGAACAATTCCTGCACCATGAAGAAATCGGTAAAATATTAGAGGCGCAAATGTCTGATGAACAATTTATTAGCCGTATACATTATTTAAGTCATGAAACGAGAAAACAAGAAACGGAAGCGTTAAATCAGCTATGCAAAAATCATACGATGCCAAATGATTTAATCATTGAATTTTATTCAGGGGTAATCACATCATTAAGTGCGTGGTGGTTTCAAAATGAAAGAACAGTTTCTGCGGCAGAAATGGATAGGCACTTCCACCAACTCATTAATCGGGATATTTTTCAGTTTGAAAAGGAATAGTGTTACAAATTTCCGCTCATGTAATCAAATTGACCACAAAATAGGAATATGATATATTTTCCGTAGAATACTATATAAGTGTGACATCGAATAAAATGGCATATAATAAAAAGAAGAGGTGCGCTAACATCTCTTCCTTAACTGCTACCGTATAGGGTGGTAGTTATTATAAGTTATTTCTTTTTACGGAACCCACCCTTTTGCTTGCTACGGCGCGGAGTGGTTTTTTTGTTGTCCTTATCCGGAAGTTGCTTTCACAAATTCTTTTACAAGATCGAACAAAAACTCCATATTATCACCTCCTTTCCTTCCAAATAGAAAGAAGGGATAACCATCCACCCTCTCAATATGCAGTTAAATATATTTTACCAAACGATTGTAAAGATATTATGTAAACAAAACAAATGAAATTTTACATAGAAAAAAGCCCATATGAAAATGGGCTTTTTGCATACTATTTATTCTCTTTTAGCTTCTCTAACTCCCGCTGTACTTCTTCTTGTAAATTTTGATCTAACACTTCTTGGTGATTCGGAGACTTTAAATTAGAAAAATAGTTACTAGCAGCTGTTTCGGCTTCTAGCTTTTGCACATACGATTCAATGCGTGCGAAGCCTTTCGCTGTACTTTCTGTATGGAACGAATCAATTGCTCTGTTGCTTTCTTTGATTGCTTGCGCCGCATTTAACCGTGAAACAAGAACTAGCTCTTTATATTGCAACTCTCCATATTTCCTTTGCAATTTGTCAATTTGTTCATAAATCGTTGCTGTTTGCTCTTTTGTTATTTCGTACTGCTTACGATATAGTTCCGCCTTTTTCTCATTCACAATTTTTTCTTGCAGGGCTAACTGCGCCATTTGATCTTCTTCGCGTGATACGGCAAGCTCAGCTTGGCGAGTTCTTCTTGCAATAAGAGCATCCGTTTCTGAAATTAATACTTCATACTTTTTTTCTAAATAATATTGATGAGAAAGTGCTTTTTCAGCCTTCGTAATTTGCTGTTCTGTTTCGCGAAGATATTGCTTCAACATGCTAACAGGTTTTTCTATCTTATCTAACGTTTGATGCACATCCGCCACTACAATATTTTTAATACGCTTTAAAATACCCATTATTACTTCTCCTCCTTACGAATACTTCTTTCCCATTGATCTAAAATATCTACTTGTTGGTGCACTTGAAAATCGCTGTATACATCTATATGAGTTGCCAATCTTTTTTCTTTTAATTTTTTATATGCCCAACCAATTATCGCAACAAATGCAAGCACCGGAAGAACTGGTAATACACCAATAACTAGGAGCAATATGCCTGTCCATTTTTTAACCGTATTCCCTTCAGACTTACGAAGGATTAACCAGCCGACAAGAACAAATCCAAACGCTAACAGCAATGGTATAAAGAATAAACCTTCAAACTCTTTTTCATGGTGTTTTTCATGATGCTGATTTCGCTCAAAGTTATTAAACTTTTCTTTTTGTGTAACGAAAGCTTCCCTTTCTTTATCGTGAGAAACAGTATACGCCGCTTGCTTATGCTTCTCATGGTCCCACCTTTCAAACTTCATACTATGTAATCCAAACAATAGTAATGCTAGAAGTAACGGCAGGATCAAAATCCATTTTAACCAACGCCATTTTTTACGTTTATTCTTTTTCATCTGTTCACCACCATCTATCATTCGTTTTGAGATAAGTAAAAAATGTATTACCTCCCTTTACCTTTGATACATATGAGTGTAAAACTTGGACGTGAGAAGAGCATGAAAGAAACATGATGAATATATGAGAAATATCTAAAAATTTTCTCATAATTATTCCAAAACGAAAGAACCCAACTTCTCCATATCAAATAGAGAAATTGGGTTCTTTTTTCATTATTTCTATTCACTTTAGAAACTCACATATCGATCTTCTTCAAATCCGAACTCTCAATAATTGAATGGAGAAAAAAGCGTCGATAAATTTTTGTTCCAAATATTCAGAATTAATATTAAAATAAACGATAGGGATAGGGATAGGGATAGGGGTATGGAATCATAAATTATACATAACGAGGGAATAGAAATGAAAATTCAATTAAAAGCTGATTTAATGCTACTACTAGTTACATTTTTTTGGGGTGCATCCATCCTACTTACAAAGCTTGGACTTGATGGCATAGAAGAATATAATTTAATCGCATTACGATTTATTATTGCCTTTCTTTTATCAGGTTTAATATTTTACAAACACTTATTCAAAGTCGATTTTAAAACTGTAAAATATGCCTTTATACTAGCTTCCGTTTTATTTATCGTTTACATTTTTGCGACATTCGGTACAAAGTATACAAGTGTGTCTAATGCTGGTTTCTTACTATGTCTCACAGTCATTTTCATTCCGATATTATCAGCTATATTTTTAAAACACATTCCTGAAAAGAAAGTTATATTAGGAATTGTTTTAACGATAATAGGAATTGGCTTATTAACATTAACTAGTGAATTCAAAATCGGTAACGGCGATATATTTTGCATACTGTCTGCCTTATTTTATGCCATTCATGTCATCATTACTGGAAACGTAACAAAACATGTGAACTCGATTGCGCTCGGGGTCATACAACTCGGTTTCGTCGGCCTATTTAGTCTTATTTTTTCATTAGTGATGGAAACCCCAAAACTTCCTAGCACGATCAACTCATGGCTAATCATATTAGCCTTAAGCATATTTTGTACCGCAGTCGCATTCATCGTGCAAGTTATCGCCCAGCAATACACGACGCCCACACATACGGGACTTATCTTTTCATTAGAACCTGTCTTTTCGGCAGGATTTGCCTTCGTTTTCACAGGCGAAACGCTCACAGGAAAAGGGTACTTAGGGGCGACGCTTATATTAGTAAGTGTGTTAATTGCTGAGCTGGATTTTAAGAGTTTGTTGCGGCCTAATTATAAGAAGAATATAGAGTAAACATTTCACTATGATCAATAAACATACCCCAGAAAAAATATGAGTTTATATTATTTTCATTCTCTTCACTTAGATTTTCTTTTAAATGAGACTTTTTTAGATGCTATCTTCGAATAAGGTAGCATCTAAAAAATGTTAAAATAAATTTGCCCCTAGTATCTTCTTATATTTTATGTAGCCTTCATATTTGACCTTTTCTACGTTCTTTGAAGTAAAGATGTTCAAAATTACTTACTGAATATAGTCATACAGATTTTTCGCTAACAATAAACAAGTTACTGTAATGAAAAGAGCACGAACATACCCGCTTCCTTTTTTTATAGCAAATTTGGAGCCAACAATCCCTCCAGCAATTTGAGCAATCCCCATTATAAAACCATACACATAGTTTACTTGCCCTACATACATAAACATCAACAATGCACCAACATTACTTCCTAAATTAAGAAGCTTCGCATTACCTGCTGCTTTTAAAAAATCATACCCAATAAATAAAAGAGAAAACATTAAAAACGAACCTGTGCCAGGACCTAGAAATCCATCATAAAAACCAATAGCAAAAACAAAAAAAGTAAAGATAATGACGTGTCGACCAGACAATTTTTTATGAGTGGAAATACTACCCCAATCCTTTTTGAATATCGTATAAATAGCAACCGCACCAAGCATAATCAGCATCAATGGCTTCAGTACTTCTGGGTTCATTAAATGAATGGTCCATGCCCCTATTATGGAACCTATGAAAGTGAGTGGAACTAATTTAAACGCCGATTTCAAATCAAGATTACCAGAACGATAAAACACAATATTACTAGTTGCACACCCCATTGTCGACGCTAGTTTATTCGTAGCTACTGCACTTGCTGGATTCAGTCCTGTAAATAATAAAGCGGGTAAGGCAATCAGTCCTCCACCACCTACAACTGAATCAATAAATGCAGCTAAAAATCCAAAAGCAATCAAAATAATTAATACTGATGGGTCTAAATAAAAATCCATACTATTAACCTCCCCTTTAGTCACTATCCGAATAGTAACTAATAATTTGCTAAATGTAAACAGTTATTGTAACGTTGAAATATAAAGTGAAACTTTAATCAGTGGGGGTTTTCTTCATCCCCCACTGATTATTAGTTGAACCAATCGGACTTTTATGGGCAGTTGATCCCCCACCTAACTTCTTTGCTTTCGCTGAATTTTGAGGTGGGGGTCTTACTGCCCATTAAAGCGGGATAAAAGCAAACATCGGAGGACGAAAAAAGTGGACTACATAGTGCAACAGCTTAAAAAAATTGGTTTTAATGAATATGAAGCTAAATCTTATGTATCTCTTGTTAAACAGGGGCCTGTCACAGCCTACCAAGTGAGTAAGGATTCGGGTATCCCAAGAGCACGAATTTATGAGATTTTGGGTAACCTTGTAGAAAAAGGAATTGTCATGAAGGAAGAAATAAATGACACCACTCGCTATTCACCTCTACCTGTTGAAATCTTTTTACAAAAGGCGCAATCAGAATGGCAGTCTACTTATGAAGTAATCAGTGATTCATTAAAAAAATTAGAAACTTTCGAGGAAAAAACGGATAATCGAGTGATTACTTTAAAAGACAATAAAACAATAATTAGCTACTGTCAGGCATTAATAAAAAAAGCCCAAAAACGTATTGTCATTTCAATGTGGGATGAGATGTATGAAGCGTTAAAAGAGGAACTATCTGAGGTAGCTGATAAAGTTACAGTACAAGGTATTACCCTGCATGTTGAAAATCCCATTAAAAATCTAGAAGCCCATCGTATAACACCTTATACAGAAACCCTGTCTACAGAACATTGGTTTATTTTATCGATAGATTCTAAAGAGATGATTTATGGACCATCACTTGAGGAGCGTAATATTGCTTTTTATACAGATGATCCCGTTCATATATACCTATTAGAGGATTATGTATGGCATGATGTTTTAGTGAATCGACTTGTACAACGTAGCCAAGATGATTTGGAGCAATGGATTACTACAGAGAGAAAATCCTTCTTTATAGAAAAATAAGAAATATATTCAAGAGCAAATCGAAAAATTTGCGTATTAAACCTAACAACTTCTCCGTACAAAAATAGCTGACTATTATATAGTAAATAGTCGGCTATTTTTATATAAATTTATACAGACGCTGCCATTTTCCCTTTGCGGAATATTCCCATTAACCCAGCGATTAATGAGATAAACGATTCTCCCACTCTTTCACCTTCTCAATTGTTACATCTAATTTCTTAGCCACTTCCTCTATACTCATTCCCTTAAAGAGCATTCCAGCTGCCGAAAGTGCTTTATCTATTTCTTCTTGCTTCTCTTGCTCATATAAAGTGAAACTTTAATCAGTGGGGGTTTTGTTCATCCCCCACTGATTATTAGTTGAACCAATCGGGCGTTTACGGGCAGTTGATCCCCCACCTAACTCCTTTGCTCCAGCCGAATTTTGAGGTGGGAGTTTTACTGCCCGTTAATTCGGGATAAACGACCTACTTTTGTCAACCGTAACCACTCCTTTACCTTTTTATATGCCTTCTTCTATTTTATCATCCACTCTCCACAAACCGCCCAAGCTCCTTCAAAAATCTTAGCTTAAAACTACCCACAGGCCCATTCCGATGCTTCGCCACATGGATCTCCGTCATCTCTTTCTGCATCGTTTCCTTATCATAATAATCTTCACGATACATAAGCATAATGACATCCGCATCTTGCTCAATTTGCCCTGTCTCTCTTAAATCAGATAAAAGTGGTCGCTTATCTTGACGTGACTCTACGGAACGAGACAATTGCGACAATGCTACTATACAAACATTTAAATCACGCGCTAACAACTTAAGCTTACGAGAAATTTCACTAATCTCTTGAAATCGATTGCCCTTATGCTTCGGATCGCCCGTAATAAGCTGCAAATAATCTACAATAATTAAAAGCTTTTTATCACCGTGCTTCCGCTTTAACTTACGAGTCTGCATCCAAATATCCTGCATCGTAACACCGGCTTTATCATAAATCTCAAGCGGTAACTCACCAATCTCCGCAAAAGCCTTACTCACCTTTTCCCAGTCTTCTATCGTAAAACGATGCTTCGGATTTTTCAGCCTACCTCCTGACACTTCGCCCGCGCAAGACGCCAGCCTTTTTAGCAATTGCTTACTACTCATCTCTAACGAAAACAATCCAACTGCCGCTCCAGACTTCGCCGCATGCAGTGCAATATTTAACGCAAACGCCGTTTTCCCCATAGAAGGACGCGCTCCAAGAACGACAAAATCACCTTCCTGCAATCCGCACGTCATCTTATTTAACGATGTATAACCAGTCTCAATACCAGTATTCTCTTTCGTATCTTGATGAAGCTCCTCATACAAACCAACTAACGCATCCTTCAAATCAAACTCACATACATAGTCCTTTTCCTCTAACTCACAAAGCTCCGTAATCGTCTCACCAATAATTTTCTCATTCTTCTCCGCAATAAGACGCTCTCCCATCTTGTGCCCGAGAACACCGGCCTGATACATTTTCCAAGCACCTCGAACAAGCCCCTCATAATAAGAGAAGTTGGCAGTTGTAGGCACACCCTCTATTAACGCTATAAAATACTCCATCCCCCCAATATTCTCCAAAAAATTTGGATTCATCCGAGAAACGAGCGTCACAAGATCAATTGGTTGCCCTTCATCTTCAATTTTTCGCATTAACCGAAATATAGACTTATGCACCGGCATAGAAAAATAGTGCTCCGTCAAACGGCACTCCTTAATAAGCTCTCCATCAATTAAAAGAGAACCTAACACCGTCTTTTCCGCCTCCACATTTTGAATACTCATGGCCGCCACCCGCGTTCCGCTAAAAACCGCTGCAACTCTTCCTCTGACAGCGCATTCTTCTCCCACTCCTCGCACCTCGTCAAAAACTCCTCCGTCTCCCCAGTACTTACAGACGACTCCTTCTTCCTAAACTGAGCCGTATCCGCCTCAACCTCACACACTTTCGTAAACCCTTTCCCGTGCCACCCCCTCAAAATCCCCTTCACATAAGCAACCGTCCGCTTATTATTCTCAAACGCAATTTGAAGAGCCTTCAACACAAGCTCCTCTGACAAATCTTCCATCCACGCACTCAGTTCCTCTACCGTATGAGGAGACAAACTACCGAAATTTTGTTCATAAAAAGAAAACACGCGACTTCCCGTCTCTTCCTCTATAACCTCTTCTTCCTCTGTCTCCTCGCAAACTGGCTCTACATCATCCACAGTCAAATCACTCGGCATACCGAAATGTGCTAAAAGCATCGGAACATTCAGCTCCTCCTCTACACACTTCTGAAGAAACATATGTACAAACTCCTTATTCTTCACACCCTTAAGCTCACGAAGCACACACTTCTCCACATTCGTATTCGTCACCGGATTATAACGAAGCCAATTTAAAATAAATAACTCCCGCGTCTCCGCATCATAAAGAATCTTCCCATAATCAATGAAGCGCTGCACAAGCTTATCAACAGTCCCCCTGTTATAACCAGTCTCCATCTCAGCTAACCGCTTCGGAAACGGAAAAATCCCACACTGCGTCGTCTTCGAACAAGTTAACAAATACACATAAAAATACCGCTCCTCCGGCGTCAAATCCAAAACAAAATCATCCTGCCAAAAATTCACCTGCACATTACGATACACCGCCATCCCAATTCCTCCTGTCCCGATTCAAAAGTAAAAAATGCTTCTTTGTACTATATATAGGAAGGAGGGGTGGGTTTTTGGCGTGTTATTTCAAAAAAAATTTTTGACTACTACTACGGTGTTTGTTTTTGTTTTGTTGTGTTTTTTCTTAGTGATTTATTACTTGGTAGGGGCTTGTAAGGGGCTTATGAGGGGCTAGTTATCGGCTACTTCAATTAGAAAGAATCGATTTGAAAAGCCACCTCGTTCTTCTGCTTTCTTTTTACGGATGTTGTTGATTTCTTCTAGTGTTGTGCCTTCGTGTTCGGCTAGGGCTTTGATTATTTCTAGTAGGTCGGATAGTTCTTCGAGTTTGTTTTCTTTTGTGTCTGCTTCTAGGTATTCGGTTAGTTCTTCTTCTGTTTTTTTGCAAAGTTCTTGTATGTATGCGTCTTCGGATAGGATTCTTGTTGTGGGTGTTTTTCCGTTAGCTTTTATGATTTGTGGGATTTTGTTTCGGATTAGTTTGTTGTAGGTTGGCATGGGATTTTCCTCCGTTTGGTTTTTCTTCTATTATAATGGAAAAGCAGTTTAACTAGGTGTTAAACTGCTTTGTTGCTTCTTATTAATTAATATCAATCTTTTCTACTAACATTGCTGGGATACTAATTTCGCCACCCATAGTAGATTTATAAGTATATATACCTGCAGATTTCCCTTTAATAGTAACATTATCTTTTTCTAACACTCTTGAATTTAAAATATCACTTTTGTAAGCAACATATAATACTTTATCATAATCTCCATTAACTGCTACTCTTAATTGCGTCTCGCCTTGTCCTTCCATTACTTGAAGGACTTTTCCTGTGAATTTAGCTTTCTTTCCTTTAAACTCATCTGGTGTTCTAGCTAATTGATCATATGTAATTCCTGTTTCATATCCAATTCGCTCTTCTTCCTCTTTTGCTGCTTTCTCCGTTGCTGCTTTCTCTGCCGCTGCTTGTTCTGCAGCCGCCTTCTCTGCTGCTGCTTTCTCTGCTGCCGCTTTCTCTGCCGCCGCTTTCTCTGCCGCTGCTTGTTCTGCTGCTGCTTTTTCCTCTGCTGTTAACTCTTTCTTCTGTTCAGCTTTAGCTGGCTTAGCCTCAGTTTTCGCTTCTTCTGTCTTTTTCGTACCCTCAGAAGTTACACCAAATAAAATAAACATTGCTACTACGCCTATTCCGTAGAACTTTAGTACACTTTTTCTATTTCTTTTTTCTTCTGATCCCCATCTAACTACTGCTTGAGGTTTAATAATCCCAATAATTAATGCGATTAAGCATACAAAAAACAATAATAAAAATAAAGTATTCAAATCACTTATCCCTCTCATTCTTTTATTTAATTACAATTAATTTCATTCAAACTATATATTCCCATGTTTTAATTTTTTTCAATACAAAATTATTTGATTGATTTGTCAGATAATACAAATTAACACTTATCAAATGAACTACCTGTAAAAATACTTGTAAAGGTAGTAAACGGAAGGGTTTGTATTACAATGATAATCAATGAAAAAAAGAATATAGCATCATATCGAAAATAGTTTTTAGTCCTAATAAAATAGAAAGACAGCTTCCCCATTTTATTACTAATAGAGAAACTGTTTACTTACAGGCTATATTTTATTCATTGCTTCTTTTATATACTGTTCTTCCTCATCCGTAAAAAGAGTGGGGAATTCGACTAATGGGATTTTTGATTGGTTGATTATATCTTCTATATCACTTTGAGATGTATCAATATAGTTCGTTACTTCTTCTATTAAATTGAAAAATCCCTTCAAGGTAACTTGAACATCATGATGACTCGGATCCTTCTCTTCTCCCTTATACTTTTTCAATTTCCCTATCACATCCATAAAACGATGCTCAAATTCTTCTTTTAAATCCTTATTGTTATAAAACGCTTGAACACTCTCCTTTGAAAAGTGTTCCTCTAACCATGCTTTATTTTCTTTCTCCCATATAAAAGTTTGCAGAAAAGAAGAAAACAAAGCAACATCCACTCGTTCTTCCTTTTGAAACTTCTTCGTCATCTCATCCATATGCGAAAGTACCTTCGCAATTCTTTCTTGCTCTGCCAAAAGCATCTCTCTTTGAAAATTCATTTGTCTTAAAAATCCTTCAGTCTCAATATCACGCTGCAATATAATATTTTGAATTTCCCCAAGCGAAAAACCAAGATGCTTAAACGATTGAATTTGCTGCAGCACATACAAATCATCTTTCGTATATAACCGGTGCCCACCCTCAGTATAATCGCTCGGCTTTAATAAATTAATCTTGTCATAATAACGAAGTGTCCGCACCGTAACATCCCCAACACTTGCAAACTCACTAATCATCCACGCCATATCATCACCTACTCCGCTAACTTCTCTTTCACATACTGAATCATATGAGAAAAACTCAGCTCATTCTGCCTACAATATTGAAACAAGCCTACAACAAGCAATAAAAAAGGAATATTCCCTCTATAAGGATTTTCATACTCGCTAATACCATCATAAAAGCACTCATACTTTCGTCTTCGTAAAACGATATAAATCGCAATAAATAACACTGCAATCATAACGAAAGATCGCTTTCCCTTTATCTCAACTTCTTGTTTCATCACCTATTCTCCTTCCACTGCGTACTTATCTTCTTTAAATAACGGAATTCGAATGAAATAACGATATGGCTCATCGCGTATTACTTTCCACGCAACAATGATCACTTGAACGACCTCAAAGGCAAACACAATCCAAAACAAAACATCACTAATACGCGAACTAATATTAAATAGAAGAAAGATTAACAAATGAAAGTTGAACGCCTTTCGGCAATGATATTTGTACACCTCATTTTTACGTGCCAGTGTGATGTACATGAGTAGTGGTGAAAAGATTCCTATTGCGGCTGAAAGTAGTAGCATGATGGTGGTGTTTCTTTTTTCTTTTGTGGTGGTTTTCATGAGTGGTTTTGTCCCCCCTATTTGTTTTGTCTTCTTTAGGTTAGGGGGTGACGTTGGGGTAGGTGCAAGGGGAATGTATAGAAAAAATTAATTGATACCGATATAGATAAAATCAGATCTTTACCTTGACAGGGTGGAGGTCGGTGGTTCGAGGCCAGTCGGGGTCATATGAAAACCCCCTTGATAATCAAGGGGGTTTCTTTATGTAGCAAACTTTTATCTCTTTTTGAAAAATAAACTTTTTGCTGTTTGGTCAAGATTTGGTCAATAACAGATTTTTTCGGTTAACGATTGTGTCCTGGTATATTTTTATGAAATACATGCGTTGTCCTTTAATCTTGATATTCATATAAAAGATAGCAAATTAAATTCATTCTCTTATCTTCTTTTCTGCTTTGTAGTTTCTCTAATTTAGAGAGGTTAACATATCCATCTCTTATACCACTCACTTTCTTCACCTTACAACGGTCGATCTTCTAAACTGCTTTTCGTCGTACTTCAACCAATTGCAGGGCTATTATCCGATAAAATTGGACGCCGCCCACTATTAATGGCTTTCGGTATTCTCGGAACGTTACTAACAGCACCAATCTTCTTCTTTATGGAAAAAACGACAGGACCAATGGTAGCATTTTTACTCATGATGGTCGGCCTCATTATCGTTACTGGTTACACTTCCATTAATGCGATTGTAAAAGCCGAACTCTTTCCAACTGAAATTCGCGCACTTGGCGTAGGTTTACCATATGCACTAACTGTTGCGATATTTGGCGGAACAGCCGAGTTCATCGCATTATGGCTAAAAAGTATCGGAATGGAATCACTATTTTACTTCTACGTAGCTGGATGTATCGCGATAAGCTTTATTACGTATTGGCGTATGGATGAGTCATCGAAAACTTCGCAGATTGAGGCGGAGCTTGGTGGTGGAGATAAACTAGCTAATAATAAATCTAGTTAAAATTATGTATTCTATGTTCTTCGTTTACCCGAACTCGATTTGCTTTATCTAAAAAAGCATAATTCATTAATATACAATTTAAAAACCTCTACTTATATGTAGAGGTTTTTGTATGAAGAAAAAACACGTAGTTCCATTGTTATTTTACAAACCCCAAATTCTTCCTCATCTTAAAGTGGAACAAATTTATCCCTTAGAGTGTCTAATAAGTGTATTTCTAACATTAGTTGTCCAGATTGGATACAACATATCCCGTTTGACATCTATTTTTATGTATTACAAAAAAAAAGAAAGGACTTATTATCCCAAAAAGTGAAAAATATGCATCGTAATACTACTGTTAAGTATTACAAGTTTAATACTTTCACAGGTGAACCATTACAAGTGAAAACAAAAAAGAAACCGCCCAAACCGTGACTTATCAATCATATAAACGTTTTGGATGTCCTTTAACCTATGAAATTTTAGCTGCAGTAGTATTGTTATCCTATGCCATCCTTAATTGCATTGGTATTTAGAATACCTAGACAAAATCCATATATTCTTGAAAGAGGTTGAAAATTTATGTTCGTTTTAAACAAGTTCTTTAACATTTTACATTACAAAAAGATTGTGCCTGTAGTATTACTTTCATGTGTATCACTTATAGGTTGTTCCAATAGTAACACTCAATCTGAACCACCTAAACAAACGAATCAAGCTAATCAAATTAAACAAGAAAATACAGGTAATCAATCTTTCGCTAAACTTGAAAAAGAATATGATGCTAAGCTTGGTATTTATGCACTGGACACAGGTACGAATCAAACTGTTGCTTATCATTCAGATGATCGTTTTGCATTTGCATCCACATCTAAATCATTAGCTGTGGGCGCTCTTTTACGCAAGAACTCATTAGAAGCTCTTGATCAAAGGATTACGTATACTCATGAAGATCTTTCTAATTACAATCCAATTACTGAAAAGCATGTTGATACAGGAATGACGTTAAAAGAACTTGCAGATGCTTCTGTTCGATATAGTGACAGCACAGCACATAATTTGATTCTTAAACAGTTAGGGGGCCCCTCTGAATTTGAAAAAATCTTGAGAGAAATGGGAGATACTGTTACTACTTCAGAACGATTTGAACCTGAATTAAATGAAGTGCATCCAGGAGAAACACACGATACCAGTACACCAGAAGCGATAGCTAAGACACTTCAATCATTTACATTAGGAACTGCACTTCCAATAGAAAAACGTGAACTATTAGTAGATTGGATGAAGAGAAATACAACTGGAGATAAATTGATTCGTGCGGGCGTACCAAAAGGCTGGGAAGTAGCTGATAAAACAGGCGCGGGATCTTACGGAACAAGAAATGATATCGCAATTATTTGGCCACCAAATAAAAAGCCGATTATTCTTGCTATACTTTCTAATCATGATAAAGAAGATGCTAAATACGATGATAAACTTATTGCAGACGCAACCAAAGTCGTGTTAAATACCTTAAAAGCTACGGAATAAATGATAATAGGTTAAAAGTTTTCTATTTTAGGCGGGTGTTTTCATCAAATAAAAATTTGATAGTGTCCCTAAAACATCTGGACTTTAATAGCCAACTAAAAAATGCAAACAAAAAGACCTTTAATCAGTCGTTTTGTTTGCATTTCCTTTTTCTAAAACCACAGAAAAGATAAGCACTATAGTTAACACCATAATAAACCTTACTTCACTTCCATCACTTACAAAAAATGAATACAAAGTATAAATTAAAATTAATATTCCATAAATAACTTTATACAATGAACTCCCCCCTTTTTGCCGTATATATTTTAGTGTAAAAATTTAATTCAAGCCCTATATCAAAATTAAAATAAAAAGCACCTGTGATATACACAAAGTGCTTTTCTCTTGTCAATTTATCTATTTCCACTATATTTATCTATTTTCTTTTTATAACTCAAATTTCTTCGAATCGTACTTTTCTAGAGTCCGCTGCAATTCATTTTGTTCATATGGAATATGTTTATCTGTCTGTACATCTTCAACATTTTCTCCACCTGTTAATAATCTCCTGTACTTAAAAGAGTGGCCTGTTAATACTGTTGTAATCATTTTGTATTGCCCTCCTTTTGTTTGATTACTTGTATCATAAAACAAGTATCTGAAGTTGATATGTAGTCTATCTAGAGTGTATGTAAATTTAAAAAATCTCTAATAAAATGTTTATGTTGTAACGTTACCACCAAAACTAGTGCTTCAAACACCATGATTTGAAGAGATAGTCCCTCATGTTCTAGCCTCAATTCCTCCTACAGTTCTATATTGAGTAAAACTAGTTAATCCCTACAATATAAAAAGAGCACCACTTTTTGGATGCTCTTCGTCATAACTATATATTATTTAATTTCCTTCTTTTGTTGGTACCATTTTTCCTTCTTGAGAGTCTGTGCCCTCTGTTCTTTCAACAGTTTTTGCATGTTCTGGTTTTTCAGGGGCTCCCATTTCAAATCCAGATTGAGAATCTGTACCTTCTTTTGTTGGTACCATTTTTCCTTCTTGAGAGTCTGTACCTTCTGTTCTTTCAACAGTTTTTGCATGCTCTGGTTTTTCAGGGGCTCCCATTTCAAATCCAGATTGAGAATCTGCACCTTCTTTTGCTGGTACCATTTTTCCTTCCTGAGAACCTGTACCTTCTGTTCTTTCAACAGTTTTTACGTCTCCTTTAGGCGTTGCTGGTACTGCATCTTTAGGTAAATCAAAGTTTTGTGAGAAAGACGTTGTTCCATCTGCACTCTGTGTAATTACTTGATTGGAACTATTTTCATTTGACTTTAAATTGTCCATTTTCGCATCATCTGCACCTACTGCACCTCCCGCTACCAATCCTGTACTTAAAAGTGCTCCTGCTAATAATGTTTTAATCATTTTTCATTACCTCCTGTTTATTTGTAATATTCATCAAAAAAGTATCTAGAGTTAATGTTTTAGTCATTATCTTTATCTACTTGCTTTTTGATTACATTTAGCATAAGACAAGAATCTATAGTTGATATGGACTGTATCTGGAGATTATGTAAAGAAAAATAGATGATCAATTGTATATCCTAATGGATGCTTAGACAAGATTGAAACTTTATATGAGTTTGAACAATTGAGTTCCCCTTTGTTTTTGGGTGTGAGGTTTTTAACTGGAGTGAAGTGAGGGACTAACCTTTTCTAATATGAAAGCAAACTTTTTATTATTACATTCAAAACACCGTAAATAAAGATGTTAAAAATCCGTGAACAAAAAACCACATCTCATTGATGTCCACCCCATCAGAAGTATGGAAGGGAATTAAATATAATCCTTCCTTGTCTTTATGCATTAAGATAGAAAAAATTATAAAGTGAAACTTTAATCAGTGGGGGTTTTGTTCATCCCCCACTGATTATTAGCCTTCACCAATCGGGCGTTTACGGGCAGTCGATCTCCCACCTAAATTCTTTGCTCCACCTGAATTTTGAGGTGGGAGTTTTACTGCCCGGCAAATAGCGGGATAAATATAGACTTAAATATTTTTTTGAAAGGATATTGTTTAACAAACATAAAAAAGAGCTACGGCTGTATGAGAACCTTAGCTCTTTTTTATGTTTATTGTTTATTATATAAATTATTTAACGCTAGAAGCGCTATCATATTACCAACTGAAATACCACCAGGTCCCCCGATGCTCTCCCTCTAAAACAAATGACAAGCCACCTCATGCCCCTTCGCAATCTCAACCATCTTTGGTACTTCCTGCGCGCATTTTTCAGTGGCGAATTTGCAGCGCGTTCTGAATTTGCAGCCGGATGGTGAGTTGAGTGGGCTTGGTACTTCACCTTGCAGGATGATCCGTTCTTTTCCTGTGTTTGTTGGGTCTGGTTCTGGCATGGATGAGAGTAGTGCTTGTGTGTATGGATGTGCCGGTTTTGTGTATAGGTCTTCGCTGTCGGCAATTTCTACTATGTTTCCTAAGTACATGACTCCGATTCTATCTGATATGTGTCTTACCATGGATAGGTCATGTGCGATGAATAAGTATGTGACGCCTGTTTCTTCTTGAATGTCTTGCAGCATGTTTACGACTTGTGCTTGGACTGAGACATCTAGTGCTGAGATTGGTTCGTCACATAGGATGAAGTCTGGTTTTACAGATAGTGCGCGCGCTATGCTGATTCGCTGTCTTTGCCCTCCGCTAAATTCGTGCGGGTAGCGATATAGGTGTTCTTCTTTTAGTCCTACTTTTTTGAGAAGGTCTAGAATGATTTCTTTTCTTTCTTCCGCCGTGTAAGAGCCATGAATGTTCATCGGTTCGCTAATAATTTGGAATACGTTCATTGTCGGATTTAATGATGCGTATGGGTCTTGGAAAATGATTTGCATTCGTTTTCTGTATTCTTTTAGTTCACTTTCTTTTAGATCTGCGATATCTTTTCCGTCAAATAGGATGTTACCTGCAGTTACGTCGTGTAAACGAATGATGCTTCTTCCTGTCGTTGATTTCCCGCAGCCGGATTCCCCTACTAGTCCGAATGTTTCACCCTTTTTAATTGTGAAGCTTAGGTCATCGACTGCTTTTAATTGCTCTGTTTTTCTGCCGAATAGTCCTTTTTTAATAGGAAAATACTTTTTTAAGTTCCGAACTTCAATTAAGTTTTCTTCATGCATGTGAATCACCTACCGCCCTATCGTTTAGCCAGCACATAGAGCGTCTTCCGTTTCCGATTTCAAAATATGGCGGACGTTCTTTTTCACAAATGTCCATTTTATGCGGGCAACGCTCTGCGAATGGGCATCCTTCCGGCGGATGTAGTAAGTTTGGCGTTACACCTTGAATTGGAGCTAGTCTTTCTTTTACGCCGTTCGATATTTTTGGCAGAGAGTTTAATAGCCCTTTCGTATATGGATGGTTCGGCGATTGGAATATATCAAGTACATGTCCTTCTTCCATAATAAGTCCGCCGTACATAACGATGACGCGTGTACAGTTTTGCGCAACAATTCCAAGATCATGTGTAATAAGAAGTAACGACATATTCGTTTCGTTTTTTAAGTTTTTCATTAAATCTAGTATTTGTGCTTGTATCGTTACATCAAGCGCAGTCGTCGGTTCGTCCGCAATGAGAAGGTCTGGGTTACAAGACATCGCCATTGCAATCATAACCCGCTGCTTCATACCACCGCTTAGTTCATGCGGATATTGTTTTACCCTTTCTTCCGGTGAAGAAAGACCGACTTGTTTTAGTAAGTTAACCGCGATATTTTGTGCTTCTTTCTTTTTCACTTTTTGATGCCGAATAATTACTTCCGTCATTTGCTTACCAATTTTCACAACTGGGTTTAATGCCGACATTGGATCTTGGGAGATGAGTGAAATTTGATTTCCTCTAATAGAGCGTAATTCTTTCTCCGATTTAGAAAGCACGTTTTCATTTTGAAAAAGAATCTCTCCTTCTTTCACTTTCCCTGGCGACGTAACGAGAGCCATAACGGATTTCGCCATAACGCTCTTTCCGCTCCCCGATTCGCCAACAATCCCAACAACTTCACCCTTTTTCAAACTAAATGAAACGCCGCGAACCGCTTCTACTTCGCCGTCTTCTATGAAAAAAGAAGTCTTTAAGTTTTTTACTTCTAATAGTTTTTCAGACACGCTTTTCACTCCCCCTCACTTACAGCCTTAATTCTCATGATGAGCCCCTTTTGGTGCGAAAGCTTTTTTCAACGCTTCACCGATTACGTTAAAACTTAGTACCGTTAATAGAATAAGGAACCCTGGGAAGAGTGTTAAATACCAAGCTTCACCTATGTATCCTTGCGCATTATTTAGCATGCTGCCCCAAGAAGAATCTGGTTCTCTAATACCTAATCCTAAGAAGCTAAGTGATGATTCCATTAAAATCGATGTCGCAATTGTTAATGTCGCTGCGATTATAATCGTCGATAAAATGTTAGGAATTATATGTCTTACAATAATCATCAATGATTTTTGTCCAGATACTTTTGCATATAAAACGTACTCACGCTCTTTTACAGATAACGTTTCTGCCCTTACAATACGTGCGGTGTCCATCCACGTTAATAATCCGATAATAAGAACAAGCGTTGTAATTCCTGGTTTTAAATACGCATTTAATAACAGCATTAAGAAGAATGATGGAATCGACATAAGAACTTCAACAATTCGCATTAAGAAGTTGTCTAACTTTCCGCCAAAATATCCGCTAATTGTTCCTACTGCGGTTCCGATTGTAATGGAAACGACCATCGCTAGAAAACCAACCGCAAGGGAAACTCGTCCGCCATATAACGCTCTCGTTAAGTAATCCCTTCCGTAATCATCTGTGCCGAACGGATGACTCATACTCGGTTCTTGTAAACGATCTGGAATCGACATTTTACTAGGATCGTACGGTGATACGAATGCGAAAAGAGACGCGATTGTTAAAACACCCAGTATAATAACTCCCATTACTACAAACTTATTTTTTGTAAAACTATTTTTTATCGTTTGAAATCTCCTATTGTTCATTCCAAATCACCCCCTCATTCGAATGCGCGGATCTACAACGCCATATAAAATATCAGCAATTAAATTACCGAGAATTAACATGAACGATGATAATAATGTGATTGCCATAATAATTGGATAATCAAATCTAAAAATAGCATTTACCCCGAGTGAACCAAGTCCCGGCCATGAGAATACTGTTTCCGTAATGAACGCTCCGCCTACTAAACTCGGAATGGATAATCCGAAAATTGTAATGATCGGTATTAATACGTTTCGAAGTACGTGATTAAATAAAACTGTTTTCTGTGAAGCACCGTACGCATATTGAATTTGTACGTAATCTTCCTCTAATTGCTGAATTGTACTTGAGCGAATATATCTCATATAGACAGAGATGTTTTGGAACGCTAGCACCATGCAAGGTAAAATGCCGTGCTGGACAATATCCAAGAAGGAATCTTGACCGACTGTGCGCATACCCATACTCGGAAGCATGTTCAACTTTAAAGAGAATAAGTAGATTAATAGTAACGCGAACCAAAAGACTGGCATTGAGATTCCCACATAGGAGATGAAGTTCACAATGCGGTCAAAGAACGAGTTCTTTTTCACACCTGTAAATAATCCAAGCGGTATTGCGATTACAAATGAGACGAGTAAAGATGATCCCATTAACCCGATTGTTGCGGGTAATCTTTCTGTAATAAGTTCTAAAACAGGACGATGGTTTTGAAGTGAGTATCCAAAATTCCCTGTTAAAATATTTTTTAACCATAAAAAATATTGCACGTAAATCGGCTGATCTAGTCCTAAACTTTTGCGAATACGCTCGACATCAATTGGACTCATATTCGGCGTTACAAAGTTTCGAACGGGATCGCCCGGCGCTAGTTTTATTAATAAAAAAGAAATAATAGAAATAACAAATAAAAGCGGAATCGCATTTAAAAGCCTCTTTGCAATTACTTTATACACAAACTTCCCCCCTCAAGATAAAGTGAAACTTTAATCAGTGGGAGGTGTTTATCCCCCACTGATTATTAGCCCGAACCAATCGGGCATTTACGGGCAGTTGATCTCCCACCTCACCTCTTTGCTTCAGTTGAATTTTGAGGTGAGAGTCTTACTGCCCATTAAAGCGGGATAAAGAAGCTGATTTCCACCAGCTTCTTCATAGTTTCTTATTTCACTTCATAAATCTTCGATAGATCTTCGATAGATCTTCAAACATTGTAACTGGAATTGCTTTTGCTTCTTTTAACCCATCAAACTTTTTATCTACTGCAATAACTGCTTTCGGATATGCGATTGGAAGATAAGGTAAGTCTTCTCTAGCTGTATCTTGGATTTTATGGTATAGCTCTGCGCGTTTCGTTTTATCTGTTTCAACTGCAGCTTCTTCCCATAACTTATCGAAGTCAGCATTTTTATAACGTGCATAATTGTATTCTGCATTGCTTAAGAATAAGCTCTTATATGAATCTGGCTCTGGTCCCATTATGTAACCACCGAATGTAATGTCATATTCTTTATTCTCTTTATCTAAGCCTTTTTCACTTGCTGCACTAGCATCTAATGCATTCAGTTCAACTTCTAAGCCAACTTCTTGTAATTTTTGTTGTGTATAAAGCGCTAAACTTTCCATAATTTTATTATTCGTTACATACATAACGCGTACTTTTTCTTTATCTTTCACGCCAGCTTTCGCTAATAAATCTTTCGCTTCTTTTTTATCATACTTATAATCTTTAATGTCTTTTGCATAATACATAGCGTCTGGCGTTAAGATTGAATTTGCTGGTTCTGCGAATTGACTAGAAACGAATGCTGAGTTAATCATTTCTTTCTTATCTAACGCATGCGCAATTGCTTGGCGCACTTCTTTTTTCTTCATAAGATCTGTATTTTGGTTATAAGATAAGTAGAATAATCTACCTTCAGGGAATGTCACCATTGAGAAGTTCCCAGTGCTATCTAATTTCTTAAAGTCTTGCGGCTCAATCATCTTCATGTTGATTTGACCATTTTGTAGTGAAACATTTGCTGTATTACGGTCTTTTACAACACGATATACGATAGAGTCTAATTTAGCTTTACCACCGACATAATCATCGAATCGATCTAATGCAACATACTCATCTGATTTATACTCTTTAAACTTAAATGGACCTGATCCTACAGGTTGTAAGTTTTTCTTACTCTTCACTAAATCCGCTTCACCTTCAAATACATGTTTCGGAATTGGGAAGAAATCGTTCATAACCCCTTCGAAAGATGCACTTACTTGTGGTAAAACGAATTGAGTCGTTAGCTCATCCACTTTTTTCACCTCAAGCGGCTTTCCTTTAAAAATAAAGTTTTCACGGCTTGAACTATTTTGCTTCTCATCTAAAATAGATTGGAATGTAAATACAATATCGTCTGATGTAATTTTCTTACCATCATGCCATTTCAAATTATCCTTTAGTTTTAAAGTCCATGTTAATTGATCCTCTGAAGGCGTAAAGCTCTCAGCAAGAACAAACTTTTTCTTACCGTCTTCCATATGATACAGCGGTGCATATAAAGCTTGCTGTATCGTGAGCGAGACACGATCATTCGCATAAAGCGGGTTCATCGTATCTGGATTATCACTAACACCAACTGTTAACGTTCCTCCATCTTTCGGAGTCCCTGATTTACTAGTGTTCGCTTGCTTCGAAGAATCTTTCTCCCCTGAGCAAGCCGCTAATGCAATAAATAATAGTAGGACAAATGGTAATGCAAACAACTTCTTCATATTTCGACCCCTCTCGACTATTTACACCTATAAGAAAACTCGGGATTAATACCGAGTTTTCTTATAGGTTTTAAATTACCACTACCCGTATGTATTGTCAAACTTTTTCGCAAAGATAGACAGTTTGAAATCTATTAATGAATTCTTGCGATAAAATATATTTATGCGGAGGGTAAAATAAAAAGACCACGAATAGGTAGCCTCGTAAAATGCGTTGAAAAACTAGCAGCCTACAGAAAGTTTCTCTGAAATGGTTGTTATATATAATTGAAAATGTAGAATGAGATTAAAGATAAAAAAACATTTTTAGGAGATTATCATGACGTTTGATGAATTGAAAAAAAACAAACCAACAACCCCATGGGTTGAGCATGATGAAGATGGGGAATTTTTCACTGAAGAAAATATAAGTGCAACAAACAAAGTCCTCGACACCTACATTAACAATTTAGAGCAATTAGGCGAGACTCCAACCGAAGTCGAAGTAATGCAAGTTGTTAAAGAGGTAGTTATTAAACTAAATGAACTAAATATCGAACATGACCATTTTATCGAAACAATGGAAAGAGAAGATCTCTATGAATTTATCGATGCAGGAGCACAAATAGCTGGCTTAGAATCCGAAGAAGATATTACAGAAGAATGGCGGGAGTGGTAAAAAAGCTGCATACTTGATGTCTAAATTTACTCCTTCATAAAACTTTGTCCCTTATTCTCCAATTGGAAAATAAGGGACAAACAAAGACAACTCCAATAGAATCCAATACTGATATTTTTCTAAGTTCTTCTTCTCTAACTAAAATTAATCTATTTTCCAAACTCATTTCTCTAATCAATTACCAAGGTGTTTTGAACATAAATATCTT
This sequence comes from Bacillus sp. DB-2, assembly GCF_003315125.1. Lineage (NCBI taxonomy): Bacteria > Bacillati > Bacillota > Bacilli > Caryophanales > Bacillaceae > Bacillus > Bacillus sp. DB-2. The sequence goes on from NZ_QNRN01000005.1 coordinate 173,439, forward strand.
ATACCCTTTAATATCTGCACATTCAGAGTATTAAATAAACAGAAAAACAGCCGACTCTTTGTATAAAAGTCTGCTGCTTTCTTAGAATTCGAGCCCTCCCATGCGAAGAAGCTCAACAACTGCTGATGAACGTCATTTAACCCCTAGCTTTTGCATTGTATTTGAGATGCAAAAGCGCATTATAAACAAAAAGAACACCACAATTTCAACACACTTTCATGTAAAAATATATATAGATTTCCAAATAGAGCAACTTATAACCCAAATTAAAAAGACCACCAAAAGGCAGCCTCACAACTGAATCATAGTACCCATTCCATTCTCCACCGCTTTTTCATACAAATACTTCGCAACAATTATATCTACTACCGCCAAACCTACTGATTTGAAAATAGTAATCTCTTCATCGTTCTCCCTACCAGCCTTTTCCCCGCTTATAATTTGACCAAGTTCAGCATGGATGTCACTTGCCTCAAACAAGCCTTCTTTTATAGGAACCTGAAGGTCACCTGTTTCTTCTAATGCCGCTTCTTTTGATTCGACTACTACTTTGTTTGCGTTAGCGATAGCGTGAGATGGTAGTTCTTGCACGCTCGGTCTGAATGAACCGACGGCGTTTATGTGGACGCCTTTTTGTAGTTTTTCTGAGAAGACTGGTGTGGATGCATTCGTTGTTGTGACGATGATGTCCGCTTCGCTTATTGCTTCATTTGGATCCCTGTAGACGTAAGCTGGTTTGTTTAATGTCTCCTGGATATATTGCGCGAATGCATACGCTTTTTCTTCCGTTCGGTTATATAGGATGACTTTTTCGATGTCTCTAACTGCAAGTACAGCTTCTGCAATTCCTTTCGCTTGTTCACCAGTACCGATAATGCATAAGGTTTTTGCATTATGACGAGCTAAATGTTTTGTCGCTACTCCTGATAGGGCCCCTGTTCGGATCATCGTTAAGTACGATCCTTCTAAAAGTGCAAGCGGTTCTCCCGTTTGAAAGTCTGAAAGCATAACAATCCCGTTTATCGTTTTCTTTCCTATCTTTTTGTTCTGCGGGACTACTGTTACTACTTTTAAGCCAAGTGCCTCAAGTCCTTCAGCTACTGAAGGCATAATTAATGCCGTATTTTTCTCGTTCGCAAATGGTAATGAGCCGCGAATTGGTGTGATCGTTCTTTCTGCTGAAAATTCTTTTAAAGCAAGCGCCGCGTATTCAATGACTTCATTTATATTTACTAAGTTTCTTTGTTCGTTTGCGCTTATGACTAGCATATCTTTCCACCTCCTCCTTCTACCCCGTATTAACGGGCAGTAAGACTCCCATCTGAAAATTAGGTTGGACAAAGACGTTATACGGGAGATCAACTGCCCGTAAAAACCCGATTGGTTCAACTAATAATCAGTGGAGGATAAACCCCCTCCGCTGATTAAAGTTTCACTTTATCCTAACAAAAATCCCCGATTCAAATCATCCCTCGGATCTATAACAAACTGATGGAACCCTGTAATAAATGCATTCCCCGTTACTTTCGGGACGACAGCTTCATATTTATCTACCTCTGTTAAAGATAATACTTCTCCCTCAAATTGGCCGCCAGTAATGCATTCGTGAATGAAAGTTTCTCCCTTTTGTAACGCATCTTTTTCAAAAAGAGTTGCGATTCTTGCGGAAGTTCCTGTACCGCAAGGAGAACGGTCCACTTGCCCATCAGCAAAGATCGTTACATTTCGTAAAGTAGCGTCTTTTCCTTTCGGTTCATCTGAGAAAATAACGCCGTATATTCCTTTTAAATCTTCTTCAAGTGGATGTTTTACTTCCATTTGACTTTCAATGTAGTGTTTAATTTTACCGCCCCACGTTTGAATTGCAGCTAAATCTTTAAAATCAACTTTCAAACCAAACTCTTTACTATCCACTACAGCGTAGAATGCTCCGCCAAACGCGATATCTACTTGAAATTCATAGTCATCTATTTTGATAGGAACGTCTTTCTTGTATACGAACGAAGGAACGTTTTCAAATGATACTGCCTCTACTTCGCTCCCGTCAAATTTTGCATACGCAATAACTTCCCCGGCAGGGCTATCAATAATGAATTTTTGTTTTTCTCCTGTCACTTCAAACATACCTGTTTCAATTCCAACTGTAATAACAGCGATAATTCCGTGACCACACATCGTACTCCAGCCTTCATTGTGCATAAATAATACGCCAAAATCAGCATGAGGACTTGCGGGCGGAGTAATGATACAACCGTACATGCCGTGATGTCCTCTCGGTTCATACATAAGAACCTCGCGAAGATGATCCAAATGTTCCATGCAGTATGCGCGTCTTTCTAGTTGCGTTTCTCCCTTTATCTCTGGCACTCCGCCCGTAATGATTCGAAGTGGTTCCCCAGCTACGTGAGCATCAATTGTTGTGTATATTTTACTAACCTTCATTTCTATCTCTCCCCTATATGTTAATACTATTTTCATTGCAAGTATCATGCCAACGCATAGAGTATAAAGTGAAACTTTAATCAGTGGGAGGGTCTTCATCCCCCACTGATTATTAGCCCACACCAATCGGGCTTTTACGGGCAGCCCGACCCACAAATAGCGGGATAAATCTGTATACATTTTTTAAAAAAGCATACACTACTGTCTACTTTTTTATACAGTAGACAGTTAGCGGCCATTAAGCTACAACCAGCCCCGCTCGGGGGGACCCCATCAAACCCTAACCGCCACCACATCCGGCACTTGCTTAGCAATCTCCTCACCAATCTTTATACTAGCCGTTGCGGCCGGGGATGGTGCATTGCAAATGTGCAGAGAATTGATGCCGGGGATAATGCAGAAGTCATCAACCATATTTCCGTTTGATAAAATGGCTTGTGCCCTTACTCCTGCATGGGTTGGCATGATATCTTTCTCTGTAAGTTCTGGTATTAAGCGCTGTAAGCTTTTTAGGAATGATTGTTTACTAAATGAGCGCACCATTTCTTTTATGCCTTCTTTCATATTTGGCATCGCCATTTTCCAAAAGCCTGTGTATGTCATTGTTTCCATGAAGTCTTTTATATCAAAGTCTGTTTTCGTATAGCCTTCTCGCTTAAAGCTTAATACTGCGTTTGGTCCTGCATGTACGTCTCCGTTTATCATTCTTGTGAAATGAACACCTAAAAACGGAAATTCTGGATTTGGAACTGGATAGATTAAATGTTTTACAAGATGGCGTTTTTCTGGGACAAGTTCGTAATATTCACCGCGGAACGGAACAATTTTCATATCCGTTAATATTCCTGTCTTTTTCGCAATGCGATCACTATGTAATCCAGCGCAGTTAATGAGAAATTTCGTTTTAAATACACCTTGATTCGTCTCAATTGTTACAGCGTCTTTCTTCTCAGTAATACGCTCCGCCGCTGTTCCTAAATGTATTTCTCCCCCGCTTTCTTGAATCAAACGGGCAAATGCATAACTTACGCCTTTATAATCAGCAATTCCGCAAGAAGGAACGCGGATTGCCCCAAGTCCCTTTACATGGGGTTCAATTTCAGCTAATTCTTCCTCACCTATTTTTTCAATATGTAAATCGTTTTGTAAGCCTCTTTCATATAAGTTATGTAAAAGAGGAAGTTCGTCCTTTTCTGTAGCGACAATTACTTTTCCGCACATGTCATAAGCGATGTCATTTTCTTTACAAAATTGAACCATAGCTGCGTTTCCTTCTTTGGCAAACTTCGCTTTATAACTCCCTGGTTTATAATAAATTCCAGAGTGAATTACTCCACTATTATGTCCAGTTTGATGATGTGCAAGTTCCTTTTCTTTTTCAATGATCGCGATTTTCGCACGAGGGAATTTTTTCGTTAAAGCCATTCCCGTTGAAAGCCCAACAATTCCTCCGCCAATAATTATAAAGTCATACATCCTACTTCCCCCTTAATATGATGAAAGGCAGGCCTTTTTTAAGACCCGCCGTACATATTATTTAGAAAAACAACCACGTTGACGCATTAGTTCTCTATATAAATCTTTATTTTTTTCAAATGCAGCTCTTCCGTGCATCCAAAATAAGTTGTTTAAAAGAACTAAGTCACCAATTGGTAATTTCAATGCATGTGTTGCTGGTGAGTTTTCAACAGAATATGATAAGTCTTTCAGATAGTTTGCTTGTTCAATATTATCTGGATAAGCGAACTGATCAATAAAGCAAATACATGGTGCGTTATTCACATCAAAAAATGTTTCACGATAGACGATTTCTTGCGCATTTTTACTTGGTGGTGCTTTATACGTAACCTTAACAGATGCGAGCGAATGATTTCTAAATTTCTGAAGGTCTTCCCAATCATCTAAATGTAGTAAACGAGATTCTCCACCTACTGCATTTTTCTCTTCAATTTTCATCATAAGAAGCCAATCTGTCGGCTCATCAACGAATGTACCGTCTGTATGCAGTGTAAACAATCGGTACGCTTGACGAAGGTAAGAATCACTACTATCCGTATCTTTCACATTAAACCTAGCATAATACGTTCCTGTCATTGCATCAAAGTTTGGCTCCCCGATTAAATGTGTTAATGCTGTTGCAAATTTCACGTAGTCTGCTGGATCTGACGTTTCACCTTGTACCCCAATTGTAAATCCGCCCGTTTCACGGTCATGAACAATGCCGCGAATGTTATCCATAAATGATTGCCCAAAAATCTTTCTCATTCCATCCGCAAGATTAAACCGAGAATAAGGAATGTATTGCAGTGACTGCTCTGAATGCTCTTTTACCTCTTCAAAAAACTGCTTAAGCAATTGCTGGTTTAGCGTAATATGATATAAACGTTTATGCTCTGGATGAGGAGCAATTTCATACCCCTCATATTTCTTTGCAAATTTCATCTTTGCATTTTGTTCTGTAATAATCGACATTTCAATTCCTCCCTAATTTAAATATGAAGAACTTATGGACGCTTTTTACAGACAGTTATCCTTATCTTCTTATGCTGAGATTCGGTCTTACTGCCCTAACATCGAAAAAGCCAGTCATACGCATCCACGACATAAAATCGTAGAAACGTACAACTGGCTCATAATTACGAGTGTTCTTTAATCTCTTAAAGTACAATAATAATAGACAGTTTGTATGAAAATATTTGTAAAACAGGAAAACAAGATCGAATATAGAGAAGGCTAATTTCTCGTATGGATCTTAATTAATTAAATAATAATTCAAAATATTCCAACTGTCAATTCGTTTTTTATTATTTTCTCTACACACTTTATACGTTTTAAAAATCCCCTTACTTTCTACGCACCCTCTTTTTTTCATCTCTTGTTTTACAACTTACACTTCATTTAACTTTTTCATAGTTCTTGCCTCCTCAATAAAATAAGCCAGTCGTATCTCTTTAAAAGAAATACAACTGGCTCTCGTTTATGGTTGTAAACTAGATAGTTTTTATGGTGTTGTTTCCTCGTACTCTCCCCTGGGCTGTTCATCATTTAAATAACTTACATATTGGCGATGTAAATCTTTCACCGCACTGACGATAGCATTTTGCGCTTTTCCTTGATAATGGTCCATAATATCTTGAACGATTTCTTCAATACCATCTTGCAAACTATGTCCTCTCAACATTTGAGCGACGAAGTCTCTACCATGCTCTGTCGCAAGCGTACATGACGCTTCAATAATGACATGATATTTATGATCTGCCTCAATTGTAATTGTTAATGTTTCATACATACTGCGAACAGCCATCCCTTTCGGAAGTCTCGAATGTCCCGCCATAAAAAATGTCCCTTTACGCATATTTCATCCTCCGTTACTATGTTAAGAGCCAGAAAAACAATGTACACATTTGCATTGAATTTTACTACCCTTATCCTTATAGCTCGTACTTCTGCTAAAGAAGCTCAAGTGGAAAGAAGTTTACTCTCTTCATTTTCAAACATAAATCCGGGCCTACAGCGAGGCTAATCACTGTCATCCGATAATAAGTTAATCATAATAAAAATAAACTGAATATTCAATATTAAATTCCGCAAATTTCATGAATAAAAAAAGAAAATTCTCTCGCCCCGGCACATATACTGTTCAAAAGAAAAAAGGAAGTGGTCTCATGTATTATGGAACGAAGGGCTGGTATGTAGCTGAACTTAAAAAATTAGGTGTTCGCTATCATGAAGGACGAAAACTAGAAAGTTACCGTGCACACGTATTACGCAATTTATTAATTGCACAACAAGAGACAACGAAAGAAGAGTAATTTGATATCGGTTGATTCTCTGAATATATCAGCGATTCGACATAAAATATCGACTTATCAACAAATCCCGCCAAATCATCCCTCCATTCCACCAACCAATCACACATCAATACAAACAAAAAAAAGGTCACCCAAACGGGTGACCTTTCTTTCCTATTCACAAACAAGAATTTGTCTAGAAAATGATCCTTTTCTTGTAATACAGCGATCTGTAATTTCAAATCCTGCTTCATGGATCATGTCGTCCATTGTTTCCATCGTGACAACGACTACTTTTTTTGCAATGCGGCGCGCACTTGAGAGAATGGAGAACTGGTCTTCTGGTGTTGCGTGCGTAAATAGGTCGTACGGCATATCGATAATTGCGACGTCGTAGTTCTCAGTAATTTCTTCAATTGGACCTTTTGTTACTGTTCCTTCAAACCCGAAATGTGCGATGTTTTTTCTCGTTCCAAGAACTACAAGTGGATTAATATCTCTACCAACGATGTTAATTCCCATAGAAAGTGCTTCTACTACTACTGTTCCAATTCCGCAGCACGGGTCAATCGCTCGTACTCCCTCTGGGTTCGGTACAGCGATATTTGCGACAGCTCTAGCAACACGTGTGCTCAGTGATGTCGAATAGCTATGCGGTTTTTTTATGTGATGATACCAAACCGGATCACTTTCTACATAGTGTCCGAAGTACCAGCGTCCTCCAAGAGGAACAATCCCGAATACACGCTCTGGATTACGAACATCCGCTTCTCCTTCAATATGCATACCGAGGTCTCGTTCAATAAGGCGTCTTTCTCCATATTCAATTTTATTTTCTTTACCAAGATCATTGATTTTAACGAAGATAACTTTGAATGTCGCTCCTGCTAAATCAATTTGTTCCACTTGTTCTAAAATGCTTTCTAAGTCGTCCCCTTCATACATAACCTCGACGCGCTCTTTAATAAACGGACTTCTACTCGGAGCAATCTTGACTTCACTTTTTAAAATATTAACGTGAGACTCCATCCCAAAGAACGAGCGCATTTCCAAGTAACATAAAGCACGCTCCTCTTCGCGAAATGCATACGTATATATACATGCAGGTGTTTTACTATGATTACTCAATCTATTATCATCCTTTATCGTTTAAAATTGTTATGATCACAATTACTCGAATACCTTTTTTACGTAAAATTAAATGATATCATATGCTCGAAATAAAGAGAAACCTTTATAATTCATTTAACAAATAAAAGAGACTGCATCTCAGCAATCTCTTCTATCATTCTCTCTATTTATTAACGGTACGAAGATACGTCATTACCCATTGCTTCGTAGTAATCTAAAATACCTTGATAAATAGCTTCTGCTGCACTTTGTCTCTGTTCTGGTGTAGCAATTTTATCTGCATCGTTTTTATTATCTACAAATGCTAATTCTGCTAATACAGCTGGCATCGTGTTTTCTCTAATTACATATAAATCGCCTTTCTTCACACCGCGATCTTTTGTTCCAAGTGCATCTACAAGACGCTCTTGGATTTTCTCTGCTAATAAACGACTTTCTGATACATTCGGGTTTGTCCCTCTTGCTGTCGCTGATTCATAGTAGAATGTTTCTGTACCTTGTCCATTTTTACTTTCCGTACCATTACCATGGATACTTACAAAGATATCCCCATTATTTTTTTGAGCAAATTCTACACGTTTCTTTAAAGAATCAGAAGCACTTGTTCCTGGACGTGTATCATCTGTACGAGTGAATAACACAGTAAACGGTGTCTTTTTCTCAAATATTTTCTGTAATCGTAATGATACATCTAATACGGTTTGACTTTCTTTCTCATAATAACCAGGGTTCCCCGAATCAATTCCACCATGACCTGGATCAATAATAATCGCTTTACCTTCTAGGAAATTACCTTGCTTCACTGGATTTAATTGATTTTTATCCACCCATTGGAAGCCAGCTCCCATACGGATACGAAGCCAGCTATCTTTCTCTTCAATAACAGTTACTTGTTGTGCTTTATGTGTGCCTGCCACTGTAGACGTATGTGAAGCTTCTTGATATGTAGTGAATTCTTGATTAATAGACTCTGTTTTTTCTTGTAATGGTGTCCACTTCTCACCTTTACTTGTTACAACCTTCAACCAACCGTCCGCTCTTTGCTCTTTCACTTCAAGCATTTGTGGCTTATGTTGAGTGTCAGTAATACCAGATGATAACGATGCTTGATGATATGTAATAAAGTTTCTATTCATATACATTCTTTTCGATGTATTTGTTTTATTTTTATCTGCCATCGCGATGAACTGAGCTGCTTCAGCACGACTTACAGTACCGTCAGGATTCCAGCCATTTCCTGTACCCATTGAAATCTCTAAAGCTACTAAAATATTAGCTTGTTTCTTACCCCAATGAGGTTCCAAATCTTTAAACTGCGTTGGAAGTTCTCCAATAATTTTCTTATCTAATGAATATGCTTGTACAAGCATAGATGCCATTGATGCACGGTTAATTTGGCTTGATGGATTGAATTTCCCAGTACCATCTCCATTAATTACACCCGCTTTTTCTACCGCGGCAATATATGGTGCTGCCCAATGATCTTGCGAATCTTTAAAAGATGGTTTCGCTTTTGGATCAATTGGTAAGCCAAGAACTGCTGCTAATATTTTTGCAGCTGATCCTTTATCTACTGCTTCAGATGGAGAAAACGTTCCGTCTGGTTTTCCATCAAGCGCTTTTTTCCCTACTAAATAGTCAACCGATTCCTGCGCCCATGTAGGAACATCCGAAAACTTTTTCCCTGCTGCGAAACTACTAACTGGAGACGATAATAAACTTGCGGCTAAAATACCAGCCGCGACTGCACGATACTTCATAAAAAATAGTACTCCTCTCAAAAATCATTTACAATAACGCGTAATCTTAATATACAAATTATAACAAATGCGAGCAAAAAAAATTAGTGCTCCTCTATCATTCTATAATACTAGAATCCTGTAGTAAACCTACTTTCTTAATATTGTACAATAAAATACAATTAAAGTATTTTTTATGCACAAAAAAGTGGCTGATTCATAGAATCAACCACCCTCTCACTATTCTACTATCATTTCTGATAACACATATGCATAAACAAGTGCTTCTGTATGTGCAATCGAGCTTTCATGCGTACGCTCAAATGCGTGAGAAGAATCAATACCAGCTCCAATTAATGCATGTTTCACATCAAATCCAGCGTGAATCGCAGCTGATGCGTCTGATCCGTAGTAGGGATAAATATCCACTTTATATTCAATAGCATTCGCTTTCGCCAATTCAACTAAATGCTTACGTAAAGCGTAATGGTATGGACCGCTAGAGTCTTTCGCACAAATGGACACTGTATATTCATCAGATGTTTGTCCATCACCTAACGCTCCCATATCAACTGCTAAATATTCTACCGTTTCTTCTGGAATATTTGAGTTTCCACCGTATCCAATTTCTTCATTATTAGAAATTAAGAAATGTGTTGTATATGGCAATGTTACCTTTTCATCTTGCAATCTTTTAATTAATTTTAATAGAATTGCTACACTTACTTTATCGTCTAAATGACGTGATTTTATGTATCCACTCTCTGTAATTTGAACGCGTGGATCAAATGAAACGAAGTCTCCTACTTCAATTCCTAACTCACGTACTGCATCTGCTGAAAAGACACGCTCATCAATACGCACTTCAATATTTTTCTCATCACGCTTCGCTTCCCCTGCATCTTTGTACACATGGACAGAAGTTTGATGCATTAAAATTGTGCCTGTATATTTCTTACCGCTTGACGTTTCAATTTCGCAATATTCTCCTTCTACAGAGTTCCAGCGAAATCCACCAATCATAGATAGACGAAGACGACCGTCAGGCTTAATTTCTTTCACCATTGCCCCTAACGTATCAACGTGTGCAGTTAATAAACGATGCTGCTCATCATTCTTTCCTTTAACCGTTAAAATAAGAGCACCTTTATTATTACGCTTCGTCTCTACATTCCACTCACTTACATAGTTTTCAATAAAACTAATAATTTTCGCCGTGTTTCCAGATGGACTTGGAATAGAGACAAGCTCCTTAATAAGTTCCATCGTTTCTTTCGTATGATGTGCCATTGTCGTTTCCTCCTCATTTTCTCTACTATTTAGTATAGCGAAATTACGATAAAACCTCTACTCATATAGCTTAATTTTCTAAATTATAATAAAATTCACTTTATCCTAATCTCAATGACAAAAAAGCACCGCATTATCTCCATTAACACTGTGCTTTTTCTATAAAGTGAAACTTTAATCAGCCCGACTCCTTCGCATTCGCCGAATTTTGAGTTGGGGTCTTACTGCCCGCAAATAGCGGGATAAAACTACTCTTCCGAAACGTCCATCAAATAAATCCCTCTTGTAAATCCGCCGCGCTCTTCTTCTTTCTGCTTACGAATAAGCTCTACATCTTCCATTGTTGCACCTTCTGCACGCGCTAATGAAATAATAATTTCAAGTGCATCTGCAAGTGAATCTAGCGCATGTTCACGCTCTTTCATCGAAGCAAATTCACGAATTTCTTCTGTACCAATTTTCGCTAACGCTTGTATGTAAGCTTGTCCTGTTAATTTTTGTGCTGTATATGTTTTTCCAGACATCAAAATTTTCTCCGGGACACGATCTCTTACTAACCTGTTATAAGTTGACATCACTTTTCCTCCCACTTTTAATAACACCCAAGCTCTGTTTTATAGAAAAACCACTCTTTTTTCACACAAGCACTTAACATATCAATTCCTGATCCGTGCGCCTTTACTACCGGAAAGAAGTAATGCTCTGGTTCTTCTTTCTTATCGCCGTATAAGGTCCCGTACTCATCAGGAATCGCCTCTTTTTTCACATCCCGTTCTTTCTTCACTTCACCAGAGAAAGCAACAGCTGGATGTCCCTCAAAGAATAATGCAGTCCGTACCGCAAGAGATGGTGTACTATGCAAAGCATAATATGTAAGTAAAATAATAACGATAACACCGATAATTTTCTTCATTTATTACTCCTAAAAAAAGTGCTAACACAATTATACTAAAATGTGTTAGCACTTTCTTCCCTTTATCTCGAATTAATGGGCAGTAAGACTAATAATCCGCGGGGGATAAACAAATCCCCACGGATTAAAGTTTCACTTTATTCCCCTTTAAATGCTGGTAAACGTTTTTCTAGAAAAGCAGCAATACCTTCTTTATGGTCCGCTGTTTGTCTCATCGCATATTGACCACGCTTTTCGAGCTGAAGCGTTTGTTCTAAATTAGAACGATTTACTTCACATAAAATTTGTTTCGTTTGAATCATTGCCTTGATTGGTTTTTGTAACCATTCATTAATTTTTTGCTTCACAGCCGTTTGGAAATCCTCACCGATTACTTCGTCAATTAAACCGATATCTAGCGCTTCTGTCGCTGATAATTTCTTCCCTTCCCAAATGATTTTCTTCGTCATATTTTCACCGACGCGCTTTTGAAGGAAGAAATGGCCACCACCATCTGGAATTAAAGCGATTCCAATAAAGTTCATCGCAATAACTGATGATATATCTGCCATGACATAATCAGCTGTTAATGCGATACTTAATCCAAGTCCAGCAGTCGGCCCATGAATTGCACTAATAACAAGCTTCGGCATCGTATATAACGTCACAACGATTTCAGAAATTGTATTCATGATGCCTTCAAACTTACTTTCATCATTACTTGAAAGCATTGATTTAATATCTCCACCCGCAGAAAAACCACGGCCACTTCCACACAACACAACAACGTGAACAGAACTTTCCGCCACTTCTTTCAACTTTTGTAATAACTCTTTTAACGTTGGTTCATCTAATGCATTTAAAACCTCTGGACGATTAACCATAACCGTTGCTACGCGCCCTTCATATTTCACAACAACAGATTCTGTTTTACTTGTTACTTCCATTATATATACCCCTCTTTTCCACATAAAGATTATACTTATATAATTATAGAAAGCATGTTGAAAATCCTTCTTTTTCTTAATTTTCTGTCTAATATTCTCGTAATTTGTATGTATCTCCGTATAAAACATACAATTTCGTTAAAAAATATAGAAATTAAAGTCGGTTTATCCATGCTTTTCATCTATTTACCATTACAATGAAATGGTGTATTCTTAAGTTTGATTCAAAAAAACAAATATTGAAATTCATTCGCCTTATTATGTAAATAAGGCTTTTATCCCCATCTCTTGGGTATTGAACTAAAGGAATGAAGAAATGGAGGAATATATGGTTAATAAGTTGAAACAAACGGATAACTACTTCCCGCATTTCCTATTGCTATTCATTGTGTTTCAACCAATTTTAGATTTATTAACGTCTTTTTCAATCTATGTATTACACATGAGCGCAACAGTTGGAATCGTAGTCCGTTTCGCCTTTATGCTTCTTGCATTAGGTTATCTACTTCTTCATAGAAAACAACATGGGGCGAAAAAGTACATTCTCTATTTATGCCTACTCGGGATCGTACTAGCAATTGGTCTTGTAAATAATATGATGATTAAATCTCCAGTTTCATTTGGCGAAGAAGTGAAATTTATTTTAAAGAGCATATATCCAATTGTGCTACTGTTTGGATATATTATCGCCTTTAAAGAGTTAAAAAATAAAGAATATGCATTTCATAAAATCATTACATATTTCTTATATACAACTTTAATTTTAAGCATCACACTGATTGTTGCGATGCAAACTAGTACAGATTTCCCAAGCTACCCTCACTCAAAGATTGGTTCAAGAGGTTGGTTCTTTGCTGGGAATGATTTAAGTTCTATTTTTGCAATTATGTTCCCAATCGTAGTGTTATATTCGATTCATAAAACAACTTCTTTCTCGAAAATCTATTACTGGATTCCAACAATACTCGCGATGTATGCAAGTATTATGGTCGGAACTAAAGTAGGATATGGTGCAATTGTTCTAACGCTTGGCGTGGCACTTTTATTCTCATTCATTGAATATATGGTTCATCGCAAAAAAGAAAGAAAAGGATTCACATATCTCGTAAATACAGTTGTTGCCGCTATTATACTAGGAGGTTTAATTGCCCTTACACCGCATACTCCTATCGCAAAAAATATGGGCATCCACATGCAAATATACGAATACAAAAAATCAGTACAAGAAGAAAAGGATAGAAAAGAAGGAAAAATAATTAAAGAAGATCCTGACGCAGAGAAAAAACATGCAAAAGGTGAACTAACAGACTCTGAGGTCAAAAGTTTAATTTACAGTGATCGCGATAAGTTTTTAAAAGTATACAAACAATACTATAAAGACGCACCACTATCACAAAAATTATTCGGAATGGGCTATGCTGGTAACTATACGGTTAAAATTAAATTAATCGAAATGGACTTCCATGACATATTCTTTGCATTCGGAATCATCGGTTCTCTTATTTACTTCATACCATTCCTTTACTTCGGTATTAAATTATTACTCAGCATCATAACAAACTTTAAGAAAATATTAACTGTGAAATATATGCTACTAGCTAGTGCCGTTATACTATCACTTGGAATTGCCTTTATGTCCGGTCACGTACTAACAGCGCCGGCCGTTAGTATTTTCTTCGTTGTTATACTCGCTTACTTAATTGTTGATTTAGAGGTAGAATAAAATGAAGCAGCCACCGAGATCTGATGGCTGCTTCATTTTGGTATACAGTCTACTCGGCAAAGAATAGACCACATTTATGATCTATTTTTTATTGAAAAGACGCCTGAATCCCCTCCAACACCTCATCAATATTATCCTTCGTAATAACAATACCGAAGTCTTTCGGGACGTTGCTATCTTCCTCATTTACAACTTTATGCGCAATCAACTTTCCAACTTCCGGTCTGAAATGATGCCCATCCATATAGTTATCTAAATTCGTTGTAACGGAATTAAGATACATGAAATGGTGCACTTCTCCAAATACATCTACAGCGTCATGAAGCCATTTTTTATAATCTTCCCATCGCCCTGATTGAATCATCGTACGGAACAGAGGCTCTGAAACAGGCGTTGTAAAAATATAAAACTTCGTGTTCGGATTATGAGCCTTTACTGTTCCTAATATTTCTTTCATATTTTGATACTCATAATTCCCGCCGTAAATCTCTTTACTAAACTTATCTACTTGCGCCGCTATTTGCGCATCACGTTCTTCTTTCGTATAATCGCGCATCGATTTTATATTCTCTCGATTGTACCGGTCAAGATTCGTAATATGATGGGTGGAATTTGCAATTGTATTCTTTGAATAAGTAATCCCGTCCATACTTACATACGATTTAATCGGATACAATAAACTTTGCGCCTGCTTAATATACGCTTCTGGTTTATCAAAACCAATTTCCCTATTTTTGTTCGTTCCAAGGAAATCTAAACCAAGTACAATAGACTCGAGTCCACTACCTTTTTGTTCTTTTGCATATTCAATATATGCATCATACTCACGCGGATCTGTACTGCTTACCGCATAATTAAATGCGTTTAACCCGGTGAAGTCATTCTCGTTAATAAAAGTCGTTCTACTACTTCCAAGTATAACTCCATCATATGTAAACGGACGGTACGTTATATAATTTGTTTTCTGTTGTCTCTCGTTAAACCCGTACTGAACATCATTCCACTTATTTTTATGCGGGAATAACCAAAGTGAATCTATATAGCTATTAAATATCCCGACACCTGCCAGAGGAACAAAAACACATACAAAAACGAAAATAAGCCAATGTTTGTTTTTCATATTCTCCACCTAGAAATTAAAGTATAAAAACTCACTAATACTCGTTAAATGTAACACGCTATATACGAGCAATACTGCAGTAAATAAAGCAGTCCATACATTCGGACGGAATGAATCCTTTAACTGAATTGAATTTTTTAAGAAGAAACTAATACATAACGCTCCGAAAATATACGCTACCATTTTTGGATCTAATAAAGAGACATGGTACCCTTCACTAAATGAAACACCGTACTCTTTTAAAAATTGCAGCTTCTCTATTATAAATGCCGGGAATACGCTATTTGCTAATTCGATTCCATTTAGTCCGAACATTCCTTTTAACACTTTCACCGCATCATGCATAGATGTTGCCCTAAAGAATACCCACGTTATATTAATGAAGAAAAACGTAACGAACCAACCAGCAAAGGCTGGCATGCGCCCTCCTGCTTTACTCCATAAGCGATGAATAACAGAAGCCAAACCGTGCAAGAATCCCCAAAAAACAAATGTCCAACCAGCTCCGTGCCAAAGTCCACTTATTAAAAATACAATCATAATATTTACGTATGTACGCGTAATTCCTTTTCGATTTCCTCCTAGAGAAATATATACGTACTTCGTTAAAAACTGGCTAAGCGTCATATGCCAACGATGCCAAAAATCTTGTATATTCACTGCTTTATACGGTGAATTAAAATTTTGAGGTAATTTAATATTAAACATTAAAGCGATTCCAATTGCCATATCACTATATCCACTAAAATCAAAATACAATTGGAACGTAAACGCTAACGACGAAAGCCATGCTTCGACAAATGTTAATGATTGCTGCACATCAAACCCTTCATGTACAAGGGGTGATAATACATCTGCAATACCTACCTTTTTGAAAATACCAACTGCAAATACAAATATACCAAGAACAATATACTTCGATTGCCAGCGCTTTTTGCTACTATCCGCAAACTGCGGCATAATTTGTGCATGATGTACAATCGGCCCTGCAATAAGCTGCGGGAAAAACGTTACAAACAATGCGTAATCAAGAAAATGACATGCCTTCGTTTCCCCGCGATACGTATCTACTAAAAATGCAATCTTTTGAAACGTATAGAAACTAATCGCGAGCGGTAACGTTAATGATAATAATGTAAAATGAGTTCCAATTAATGCATTAACATTTTGCAAGAAAAAATCATAATACTTGAAATAACTAAGCATTCCTATATTAAATATTAACCCTACCGTTAAAAGAAGTTTACTCTTATGTTTTACGAGCCTCATTCCGATAAAGTAGTTCACAATGAGCGACACTAACATAAGCGGTAAATATTTCACATTCCAATAACTATAGAAAAATAAAGAGGCCGCAACGAGCCAAGCTTTCGCTAATGTAGCATGTCCAAATTTATTTAATAGAAAATATAAAAGAAATGCTATCGGTAAAAATAAAAAAATAAACTCAAATGAGTTAAATAACACACCATCTCTTCCCTTCTAAACAAATCACAACTTATTCATCTTATCTTATCCAAATAGTGAGTGTCAAAAGGATTCCGCTCCCCTTTTCTTCTATTATATAGGATAATCATTTCAATCGAATTATTAACATGATAAAATATTAAAGGCACTTTTATTTAAAAGAATATATAATAAAAATGTCGGTTTTTTGCACGAAATGTATTTTGAAAAAAGTGAGGAGAGTCCTTTGGTATTTAGTAGTTCTGTTTTCTTATTTATCTTTTTACCTCTCGTATTATTTTTCTATTTTATAGTGCGTGCCGAGCTACGTAATTTCGTATTACTTGCATTTAGTTTAATTTTCTATGCATGGGGAGAACCACGATTCGTCCTCTTAATGCTCTTTTCTATTCTTTTAAACTACTGCTTCGGCCTACTCGTGCATCATTATGATAAACGAAAAAATATGAAAGTCACATTTTTAATTATGGCTGTGGTCGGAAATATTTTATTACTTTCTTATTTTAAATATATTTCCTTTTTCACAGATATTTTGAATCAAACTTTACATTTATCTATTCATGTGGAACCTATTCCACTACCAATTGGAATTTCATTCTATACGTTCCAAGCGATGTCATACGTCATCGATATATACCGTAAAGATGGCGCAGTTCAAAAGAATCCACTTAACTTAGCACTATATATATCAATTTTCCCGCAGCTTATTGCCGGACCAATCGTTCGTTACAATATCGTTGCTGATCAAATTAAAACGCGCATCCATTCTTTTGAACGATTTACAGAAGGTCTCCAAATTTTCATTCTAGGACTAGCGAAAAAAATGTTAATCGCCAATCAAGTTGGATTTGTCGCAGATAAAATCTTTGCCTTACCACCGTCTGAAATGAGCGCTGGAACGGCCTGGATTGGTATTATCGCCTATACACTTCAAATCTATTTCGATTTCTCAGGATACTCTGATATGGCAATTGGACTTGGAAAAATGTTCGGATTTGATTTCCCGAAAAACTTCAATTATCCGTACATCTCAAAATCCATTTCAGAATTTTGGAGAAGATGGCACATTACACTAGGCTCTTGGTTCCGCGACTATATATACATTCCGCTCGGCGGAAACCGTGTATCCAAACTAGCAAATTACCGTAACCTCTTCATCGTATGGGGATTAACCGGTTTATGGCACGGAGCAAGCTGGACATTTATCGCCTGGGGATTATATTACGGCTTTATTATCTCGATTGAAAAAGCTGGATTCGAGAAAATATTAAATAAGCTATGGAAGCCGCTGCAACATGCATATGTACTAATCATCGTTATGATCGGTTGGGTCTTCTTCCGAGCTGATAACTTCGCATACTCGTTCCAATATTTAAAAGCGATGTTTGGCATAGAGAGGCAATCTTTCATCGATGACAACACAATGCTATATATACATGAATACATTATCATATTTATCATTGCCTTTATCGCAGCGACACCAATTTTGAAACGTGTTAAAAACATATTAGAACTTGCACCCAAAACGTATATATTCACGATGCAAGTTGTACGTCCTATATTATTACTAACATTATTTATGGTTTCGATTATGTATTTAATTAATTCGACGTATAATCCATTTATTTACTTCAGGTTTTAACTTATCCCGCTATTTTCCGGGCAGTAAGACCCCCACCTCAAAATTCAGCGAAAGCAAAGAAGTTAGGTCGGGGACGGGCTGCCTGTAAAAGCCCGATTGGTTAAGGCTGATAATCAGCGGGGATGAACAAAACCCCCACTAATTAAAGTTCCACTTTATGTAGGAAGGAAAAGTTATTATGAAAAAATTGGGGAACATCGTCCTATTTATCGGTTTTCTCACCATTATCTTTTCATTTGGCATATTATCGCTTCTCAAAACTGACCGAGCAGTTTCGCCCGTTGAAAATCGTCCGCTCGCTCAAAAACCAGCTCTTACAAAAGAAGCTGCCTTAAATGGTAGTTTCTTTAAAGACTTTGAGACATATACAAACGATCAATTAATCGGAAGAGATGATCTCATAAAAAATTATACACTTACCCAAATTAAAATGGGCAAGTCTCTCATTAACGATATTATTCTAACAGATGATAAATGGCTTCTAAAAAACCCTGCTTGGGCTACAAAATATAATGAGATTGACCAAGCTATGCCAGCTGTAAACGACTTATCTCAGTTTTTAAAAGAACAAAATATTGAGTTTTACTTTGCTTTACCACCGTCCAAAACGAATGCTTTATCATTTAAATTACCTTCTCATATTCACACATATGCACAGGAAAATTTAAATTACTTTCTAAATAAACTTCCTGCAGACGTAAAGCCAATTAAACTCATGGATTATTTTAAGAAAAACTATACAAATGAAGAAATACAAAGTATGTACTTTAAAACAGACCATCACTGGAATATGGATGGTGCCTTCTTAGGCTATCAATATATAATGAACACAATCGCAGAGCAATCTTCTATATATAAAGGAAAAGAAATAAAAAAAGAAGATTACACTCGTACGTGTGCTCCAAATAAACATCTAGTCGGAAGCTTTAACAACCAGCTTTACCAACTGATCGATGCGACTGGAGAAAAACTATGCTACTACACACCGAAAGACGGTTTCAACTTTACGAGCGTAGCTGCAAAAGATGTAAATGGCACAGTATATCGCACACTAGACGAGCTATACGGCGTAGAAAAGCAAAATGATACAACATCATACGCAGGCTATTACACAAACGACTATCCAGAAATCGTTATCGAAAACAACAATGCACCAAATGATGTACGAGCTTTAGTCCTAAAAGACTCATTCGCAAACGCAATCGTGCCTCACTTAGCACAAAGCTTCAAACACACATCTATCCTCGACCTTCGTCACTATCACGAAAAGGATGTATATCAATACATTAAAGACAACAACATTAACATGGTATTGTTTGTGTATAGTGATTCGAATTTGAGTGGTGATATGTTTAAGTTTAAACAATAAAAGAAGCCTCTTGTAAATTTACAAGAGGCTTCTTTATATTATTTCCGCTATTTTCCGGCAGTAACAACTTAAACCATTATAGATTACGACATTGTTATTATTTCACTTGTCCCTTCTCTTTTTTAATCACTACCTTCAAATACAAAAAGGAGAAAGAGATAGGAAATTTCCCTCTATCTCTTTTATTTAATGACAACGCACTAAATAAAAAGAGGAATGGCCTCTAATCCTAAGATTCCATTCCTCTTTTTATAGACTCTTTTGCATGTAAGTCATTAATAATATATTTGGACGCTATGGAAATTTGCTCTCGCAATTCCTCCACCCTTTGCCCTAACGTTTCCTGTACATATTCTGTCTGCTCTAATTGTTTAATCGCCATACTATGTAATGTTTCTGTCGTCCATTCTCCATCCACATTCCCAATAATCGGCTGATTTACTTGTTGTAAAAACGAATCGATCTTTGGATCATATGAAATTCCAACCATAGGCGTGTTTGCAACTGCCGATAATATAAGAGCATGCAGTCTCATTCCTATTAAAAGAGAGCATTCTGATAAAATAGAGATTTTCTCATGAATATCCATTTTATAAGGGAGCATGTGCGCTTCTTCTCCCATCAAATTAATGATATCCCTTGATGCATTTTGATCAAATGGTCCATGCATCGGTACAAATAAAATATGGTATCCCTCTTGCTTAAGCTTTTTCAGCGTATCTGCTAACTTCTTCATATAATCTTCTTTTGCATCCCAGTACCTTACACTAACCGCAACGACCTTTCCTTGCAGCGCATGTTTTTGAAGCCAATCGGATTTCTTTTCTTCTGGCTGACAAGCTAATACTGGATCTGGAACAAGTTCGATGTCTTTCTTAATACCAATTTCTTTTAAGTACAAAAAAGAGTCTTCATCACGTACTGATATATATTCAGCCTTTGATACATGCCATTTCACTAATAAACGATTTTGCTTCTTCGTAATAGGTCCGATTCCTTGGGCGTAAATATAATACGGCTTTTTCAAAAAACGAGCAAGCCGCATAATACCTGTATAATATAGAATACTCCTAATACTCGTCTTATCTTGTAAGAGACTTCCGCCCCCGCTAATTAAACCATTACTTCTCTTTATTTCTCGGTAAATCGCTCTTATATCCCAGCGGTTTACTGCTTCTACACCGTACATTTTCCTTGTATAGTTGGGGTCATTTGAAAGTACAACAAGCTCAAGAGTAGGATCCTCTTCATGTAGCGCTTTAATAATTGATTGCAAAATTGCTTCGTCCCCAACATTATAAAAACCATAATATCCTGATAAAACTAACCGCACTCTTAATCTCCTCCAACATTTCGCAATCAACTCTTTTTGTAATTAAACAAATTGTTATCCATTCCTTGCCGAGGAAGGTTTGATAACTTCAAATTGATTTCTTTCACAAACATCTAACAAGTCATACCCATGTATAATATTGTTCATTTTCTATAATCAACGATTTTATTTACGTAAAAATGGAATTTGTTCTTTCGATATCCAGTTTAGTTTCAGTGCACATATGCCATATAACACTGAAGCTATACTTAGCGCCACAGCACTATATATCATTGCTAAAATCCTGGAATCTGTCACATTGATTAATGTGGACACAAAGTATAATACTATACCTAAAATACTAGATACTCCAATCACAGCCAAAAATTTCCCTATAGCTATTGAATAGGAAAGATCTTTTCTAATATAAATATGATTTGCGATACAAATCATTATATAAATAATTAGAGTACTATACGCTGCTCCATTTATACCGAATTGGTTTACTAGCGCTATATTTAATACAATTTTCACGAAACTTACACCGATGACAATCCATGCTGCTCGCATCGAACGATTAATCCCTTGCAAGATTCCTATTGATAATACCATAAGTGATGTGAAATACGAGCTACCAATTAAAATAGCTAACATGCCACTTCCTTTTGTATCTGTAAATAATGCAACATTAAGCGGTACTGCAAGCGCCATAAGCCATATCGTTATCGGCATTGTTAAAACGTGTGCAAACTCATTTGTACGTTTTACTGTCAGTTTAGCTAAAGCTATATCTTTTTTTGTTAAAGCCGCTGTTAATAATGGAATTAACGGAAATACTATCGCACTTGCAAATACAACGATTAATTGCGTAAATGCAAAACCACGGCTATATATACCAAATTGTTCCTGAATCGTTGTAGAAGATTCATGTAATACATGTGGAATTGTTACAGAATCAACTAAATTTAAAACAGGCATCGATAACGCTCCGATTGCAATTGGAATTGAAACGCGGAGTATGTTTTTTGCGTTTGTCTTAAAATCTTGTAATGAATATGTTTCGCTCTTATAGCGATACGTGCTTTTTACATATTTCATTCGCAAATATATGAGTGACGTAATAACACCAAAACAAGAACCGA
The DNA here is from genome assembly GCF_003315125.1 of Bacillus sp. DB-2. Classification (NCBI taxonomy): domain Bacteria; kingdom Bacillati; phylum Bacillota; class Bacilli; order Caryophanales; family Bacillaceae; genus Bacillus; species Bacillus sp. DB-2. Next base: position 195,446 of record NZ_QNRN01000005.1, read on the forward strand.
TCATCGCTCCGCCTGTTATGATATCACTACTTTTATTCCAATATACAAATATATAAGCAATTGTTAGCATAAAGAATACGCGAATCAACTGTTCAATTACTTGCGATACACCAGTAGGTATCATATCTCCAAACCCTTGGAAATATCCACGGTACACTGCCATATATGGTGCAATTAATAAAGCAAACGAAGTAACAATTAATGCTAGCCTCGTCTCTTGCCCACCAAGCATATTTGCAATGCTACTCGATCCAATGATAATAATTAAAAATCCGAGCACCCCAAATATAACACCGATAATAGATGCGGACGTAAACAATTTAGCTATTCCATCACGATCATTCTTTTCATGAAGATCAGCTATTAACTGGGATATTGCTAGCGGAACCCCCGCTACTGATAAAGTTAAGGCTATCATATATACAGGAAAAACGAGACGAAAAATCCCAAGCACTTCATCCCCTGCTATATTTTGCAATGGAATTTGAAAAAAACTCCCCACTACTTTCGATATAAACGTTGTAACGGTTAAAATCGCAGCGCCTTTTACAAACTTTTTATTCATCTTCTATCTCTTTTCTTTCAAATATGATTTAAATAAATATCAAGCCAGTATTCTTGCTTAATCTAGAGAAACTTCACTCTATTTCATTTAGTTATCATACCAAATTTCTTATATATTGAATACTCTCGTTCCAAATATAATATGTACAAAATAAGATTATTTCCATCCTGTTTTCCCTTAAATTTACTACTTTTACTTATTCAAGATAAACCTGTAATATAATGTAGCTCTTGTCAGTAAGAGGAGTGTTTACAACATGCTAAATTTAGTAAAAAATTCTCGAATTTCCCTTTCTTTAGAAAACGAGATACTAAAGTGCTTTGCATACGAAGAAGTTGAGAAAGTCGAAAAATCAGACGAAATAGGGCTTATTCAACCATCCTAAGTTTATGATTTCGTTAACCGTACACAATTAATTTGTGAAGGTAGCCATTTCTCAACGCGTGAATATAATTTGAAGTTAGACGATGTAATTGATGCTCAACGGATTTACAACATCCAGATATAAGGGTTTCTCACATAAACAACACATGTCCAAATAAAAAGAGCCCTCACACTCTACAATACAGTTCATGTGAAGGTTCCTATTCCTATATTGTCTCAGCTTTCAAAAACTGTAGTTTCTCTTTTTGCTCATCATTCGCCATCATTATTATCGTCTTTTCAACATGCGGATGTACATGTTCAAGTGTCACACTCGCTCCTGCTTTATCCGATTGCTCAACAAAGTTTAATAACGCCATAGCTCCTGATACATCCATATAATGTACATCTTTCATACGCAAACTAACTGGTGACTTCACATCTTGTAAAGAAGCAAAAATACGATCTACTGATAGAAATGAAAGTGGTCCCTGAATCGTATACGTCGCTTCTTTTTCTTTTATAATAGAAGCTTTACGTTCTTTACACTTCACCATGTATATAATAAAGGAAAGAATAATGCCAAACGCAACAGCAACCATTAAATCGAATTTCACTGTCACAACCATCGTCACGAACATAACAATCACATCACCTCTTGGTGCTACATGTGCTTTCTTCATGCTTTCCCAATCAAACATCCCGATGCCAGTTAAAATTAAAATACCTGATAATACAGCAAGCGGAATATATTGTACTACTGAACCGAGTCCCATAATGAAAATAAATAATATGACACTATGCATACAAGCCGACAGTGCCGTCTTCCCCCCGCTTCTTATATTGACGATAGATCTAACAGTTGCACCTGCTCCTGCTAATCCACCGAACAAACCACTCGCAATATTGCCAATACCTTGTCCGATTAACTCTTTATTACTTTTATGACGTGTCCCCGTCACATTATCCATTACGACAGACGTTAATAACGAGTCAATTGATCCTAGTAAAGCAATGCTAAGTGCTGGTAATACAAGTGCTAGCATGCCATTTGCGTCTAAAGTCGGTACGTGAAGAGATGGCATCGCCTCTGGAATTGCACCTATCTTTTCAATCATCTTATTTAAAGAAAGAGTTCCTATAAATGGTAATTGCACTGTAATCCCTTGTAGCATAGAAGAAAATAACGGCAACGTTACTGTAACACCTACTAATGCTACTAAACTTGATGGAATGGCCTTAATCCATTTTCCAGAAACAATCATTACAATGATCGTTAATAACACAAGCAGAAAGCTATTTTGTACGTGCTTCATTTCACCTAAAATAATAATCAGTGCAATCCCATTCATAAACCCTGAAACAACAGGATACGGAATGTAACGAACGTAAGAGCCGAGCTTACATACACCAAATAAAATTTGAAATAACCCCGCCATCATAAATGCAATAAAACTTGCTTCTAATCCGTGAGTTGCAATAACGCCTGTTGCAATTACTGTAATCGGCCCAGTAGGACCCGTTACTTGCCCCGGTGTACCGCCAAATAACGCCGCAAACAAACCTGCAAAAATTGCACCATACAATCCGACCAGTGCTCCCTCAGACGTTCCCGTTGCAGCAATACCAAATGCAATCGCTAGCGGCAAGGCAACAATCGCAACAGTAAACCCTGCTAAACATTCCTTTGCTATTTTTTGAAACATATAAATAACCACCTTCGTATAAAGTGAAACTTTAATCAGTGGGGTTTTGTTCATCCCCACTGATTATTAGCCCGCAAATAGCGGGATAAAGTCCATGTTCCATTGTACATCTAAAACAAATCATTCGTTAGCGTATTTATAAAAAACTCTTTACAGTCTCGTGAAGTAAACGTCTACATTTACAAATAGCCTTCCAAAGTCAAACTAAAAAACAGCAATATGACGAATCTACCTTTGGAAACAAACTTGACTATGCTATAATGAACAAATTAAATCTTTTACTATATACTTGGAGGCACTATGCTAACTTTTGAAGAAAAATTATCAATTATTGAATCTTTCCCGGAATTAGAAAGAAAGAACGTATCATTAAAACGCGTAAACTTTCACTTTGAAGAAAGTCGTTTAGATAAAAAGAACGTTGTATATCATTTACACCCAAACGGAAACGGATTTGTATATGCATACTTCATTAAAGGTTATAAAACAGATGCTAAAGGTATGATTAACATCCGTGAGTTTTCAGAAGAAGAACTGCGTTCATTAATTGAAAAAGTAATTGAACGTCTATCACAGGAGCCAGAGGAAATTATAGCACCAATGGAACCTGCTGCAGAAGAAGAATGGAAGAACGAAGACGGTCATATCCTAACTCTTATTCAAGAGGATGACATGTGGAACGTTTACGCTGGCGTAAACTTAGACGGTACATTCAACTCTTATCCAGAAGCTGAGGAATACCTTGATGAAGAAGGTTTCTCACGCAAATAATACGTTCCTTACTACTAAAGAGGGCCGTCCCAGTTTTTTTGGGGATGGCCCTCTTTTTATTAATAGGTAGGCTATCATTGTCTTATTTTGTAGTTAAGCCGATATATTTAGGGTTAGGCTTTTGAGACAGTCCCCCATAAAATTATGGAATCAAAACTTCTTATTTTCACTATCCCCTATAAAAATTTGAATTTGACAACTATAAGACTCCGTATTAAAAAAATCATTAACTAACTCTACTTCAATAAAACTCGCCACTTCTATATTATTTTCTTTTATATATTTAATTATAGTATTTCGACGTTTTTCTTCATTTTCTTTACTATACGCTAATGTTACATATTTCCCGCCCGGTAATACTTTTATATTTGGCATCTCTTCCATATGTACATGATCTTGCACCTTATTAAAAACATACTTTGGCTCTACATCCCACTTTTCATTGACATTATATAGAATACCCATTTCCATTGACATCTTATCTTCATACTCTTGAATGATTTTCTCTAAATTAGAATAATACAGTAACTCTTGTAAACTCCCCACCTCTTTGCATGGCGCTACAATCACATTCCGCTGCTCAAAGAACTGAATACACACTTCATCACCTTTTAATATTTCCTGTGAACTCCCTACTTTCTCATTTAACCCATCAATCGTTTCAATTACCTCTTTCATTTTCTTTATATGCTCTTCCGCTTCCGCCCTCTTTAATTGTAAAAATTGCAGCAATTTATCCATATCACATTCCTTAAAAATCTCTTGAAGTTCTACTATACTGGTATTCAACTCTCTACAGCTTTTTATAATATCAATGTGAATGAATTGATCTATAGAATAATATCTATATCCTGTTGATTCATCAACATGTTTTGGAATAAGAATCCCCATCTTATGATAGTACCTTAACGCTTTTATCGTAATATCCTTTATTTTTGCAACTTCTCCAATAGAAAATAATGTTTTCACCTGAATCTCTTCCTTTTTATTTTTTCGCATGCAACTATTGACTCTCCCCTTAGAGGAGACCTTACTATTTATAATAAGTCATTTACATTAATAAAGGGAGTATACAATTATGAACACAGTAAAATATAGAAATCTTGTCAAAGAAGACTATGAGCCTATAAAACATTTAATTGGTGAGGCATTTGGATTTAATGAATTCATTACAGATAAAAAATTTTTAAATTCAATATTAAACTTCTACCTACACAGTTGCATTTTAGGAAGCTCCTTTAGTAAGGTAGCTGAAAAAGATAATAAAATTATCGGTGTCATTTTAGGCGATTCCGAAAAAGATAAAAACCGTTTAAAGAGATTCCATAATACTGTTAGCTTTGCCTTTAACACGCTGAAACTATTCATGACGAATAAAGAGAATAGAGAGTTTTTAAAAGCATTTATAAAAGTTCAAAAAACATATAAAGAACTAATTCAAGGAAAAGAAGATCATTTTCAAGGCTGTATACAATTATTCATCGTATCCGAAGAATCTAGAGGTCTTGGAGTTGGGAAATCTTTATTAAATCACTTATTCCAATACATGACAAAAGAAGAAGTGACATCTTTATATTTATATACAGATAATGAATGCAACTATGAATTTTATGACAGACAAAACTTCCAACGTATACAAGAAAAAGCAGTTAATTTTGGACCAAAAGAAGAAGATTTCAACGTGTTTTTGTACCGCTATAACTTTAACTAATAGTAACATTTACACTTCAATGCTCTTTGCTAATTAGCAAAGAGCTATATTAAGTATGATATCACTCGCGAGTGGTTGTCAAAAAATCATACTAGCTTAAATCCTCCAGCCAAACTCTTCTACTACTATTGTTTCAGTTCGATTAGCGTGAAAAAGAGGAAGATGTGTAACAACTTCAATTTAAAAAGGAGCGCACAACATGGAATGGATTCACGAATTATTTCAGCAATATGGGTATTATGTAGTACTTATTGGATTACTTTTAGAATATATTGCTCTTCCGTTTCCAGGAGAGCCAACATTAGCCTATGCAGGATTTTTATCACATCAAGGTGATTTAAGTTTACCAATTTTAATTATTTTATCCTTTATTGGGACAAGTGTAGGTATGACATTCCAATACTTTTTAGGAAATAAACTTGGCATGCCTTTCATTCAGAAATACGGGAAATATGTATTTTTAACAGAACGAAAAATTAATTTAACGAAAATATGGTTTGATAAATACGGATATTTTCTAATCTTTATCGCCTTTTTCATTCCAGGCGTCCGCCACTTTACTGGATACTTTGCAGGAATTATCAACTTACCGTTTCGCCGCTTTGCGATGACAATTTATTCAGGTGCCCTATTTTGGGTATCCTTCTTCTTAATCGGTGGTTACTGGTTAGGGGAAAACTTAGAAGATATATTCATCGTACTTGAACAACACATTTGGAAAATTATCTTCGGTATTATTATCATTACGCTAATCACCCGATTTCGCAAAAAAATAAAACATGTGTTTATAAAAAATCTAAATTAAACGCGCAGCATGTTATTAAAACCTTTCAGCAATACGTTTTATCCAGATTGCTGTGTACAAAAACAATAAAAAGCGGAGACACATAGTCTCCGCTTTTTATATACTGCCCGTTCTCAAACTAAAAACACAAGAGCTTGACACTATTTCCTTATTAAGAAAGATAATCTTATTTGTAAAGATAGCCCCCTATTTTTTCGCGCCTTTTAACGACTCTCTTAGCACAAATTTTTGTAATTTCCCGCTCGCATTACGAGGAAGTTCATCTACAAATAAGTAATGACGCGGACGTTTATAGTCTGCTAATTCATCACTGTCTTTGCAATACATTTCTAAATCAGCTTCTGAAATATTTTTATCTTTCTTTACAACAACCGCAACGACACGCTCTCCCCATAGTTCATCTGGCTCACCAAGTACTGCAACATCTAATACCCCAGGGTGACTATGAAGAAAATCTTCAATTTCGCGAGGATAAATATTTACGCCACCGCTAATTACCATATCATCAACGCGGTCTGCAACGAATAAATAGCCGTCTTTATCGAAGTATCCTAAATCACCAGAATGATACCAGCCTTTATACATCGATTTTGCATTTGCTTCTTCTCGATTATGATAACCAGCCATCATAGTTGGACCGCGCAAAATAATTTCCCCTACTTCATAAGGAGGCAACGTATCATCTGGCTCTGCTGGTCCATCTTCGTTCGGTTTCACAATTCGAATTTCATGGCTAAAGCACGGTGTTCCTGCTGAACCTGCTTTCGTAATTTGATCTTCTTCTACGAGAAACGCAACAACTGGTCCCATTTCTGTCATTCCGTAAATTTGAACAAGATCAATATAAAGGCGCTCTTTACATTCCTTCACTAGCGCTGGTGCCATTGCAGCCCCGCCATATACACCGATTTTCATTGAAGTTAAATCATACTTAGTTAGATCTTTTTGCAGTAACATATTCCACATCGTCGGTGCTGCAAAAAACGTCGTAATCTTCTCTTCTTGAATGGTATGTAATACTCTATCCGTATCAAAATGATGTAAAATAACATTCTTTCCGCCAACTTGAATGCGCGGTATAATTCCAGCATTTAACTCGCCGCAATGATATAAAGGTGCTACCACAAGCCCGGCGCTATCCCTGTTATATTTTATGAAATACGTACAAATCATACTATGCTCAGCCATATCACGATGACGATGTAGTACGCCTTTCGGATGACCAGTCGTTCCGCTCGTATAAAGCATAGAACAAAAATCCATTTCATCGACTACAATATCTACTTTTTCAGCTGATGCTTCATTTACTTTTTCATGGTAAGAACTAGCATAGGAAGGTGCATCGTCTTCCACGTACCAAAAAGACGAATTTGGAAAATCTCGTTCAATCATAGCAACTGTTGATTCGACTGCTTTTTCAAAGACAACTACTTTCGAGGCTGCATCTTGGAGGATATACGATAGTTCTTTTGCTTTTAAGCGGAAATTAATTGGATTGAAGATCGCGCCAATTTTCGCACAGGCTAAGTAAACGTTTACAAATTCACGACAGTTATATAGGTAAACAGATACACAATCTCCCTTTCTTACTCCTTCTTTCAATAGAGCTTGCGCCGTTTTATTTATTTGCTCATCCCACTGTTTATATGTCCAACGAATATTTTTTTCTGGTTCTACTAACGCCTCTTTATTCGGATATTTGCCAACTGTCAAATCAAAAATTCTCCCTATCGTCATGTACATGCCAACAATTTCCCCCTTTTCTCTTTCATAAATCTATCATTTCGTCTATAAGTAGACATTGTCCTCTAATAATCTGACTAATTTTTCTGATTATTATCGACATAGTTTTACAAATGGACCGTTTGATGGTAAATGAAATTATATCGGTGATTTTTTGAATATATCGAACGCAACCAAATTTATATCAGCTATTTTTCGAATATATCGACTTACCGACAAAAACTGACAATATAAAAAGAGGCTGTTCCAAATCGGAACAACCCCCTTCTTCTTACACGAATAGCTCTTCTAAAATTTTCAGTTTATCTTCTGTATATTTCACGAAGCCATCGTTATATGATTTTGGATCTTTCGGATTCGCAAAGTGTGTAATTGCTCCTGTTTGTGGGTGAACAAATTTACTTGATGCCCCGCAACCAAGTCCGATAATCGATTGTACTTCTTCCATAATAACAATATTGTAGATACTTTCTTGCGTCGGTATTGCATACCCAACGTTTTCTAAGTTACCTAAAATATTTTTTTGACGATATAAATAGTATGGTACGTAATTATGGTTCTTCGTCCACTCTTCCGCCTCATGCATCATCGCAGTAATTTCTTCGCGACCTGCTACTTTATATTTACGTTTGTTTTGCGTCATTTCAGAAGCACGTTTAAATGATAACGTATGAACTGTTAACGATTCTGGCATTAACTTTTCTGTTTCATCTAACGTATGCTTGAAGATGTCTAATCCTTCACCAGGAAGACCAATAATTAAATCCATATTAATATTGTTCATTCCCATTTCACGTGCTAAATGATACTTCTCAATCGTTTCTTCTACAGTGTGATGACGTCCAATTGCCTTTAGTGTCTCTTGATGGTATGACTGCGGATTAATACTAATACGGTCAATGTTCCATTTATTTAACACTTCTAGCTTTGCTGGTGTGATTGTATCTGGGCGACCTGCCTCAACTGTTACTTCACGTACATCTTTCACATCAGGGAAAGCTTGGTACATTTCTTCATACAACATATCCATCTCTTCTGCTGTAATACTCGTCGGTGTACCGCCGCCGTAATAAATCGTCGTAACTGTAACACCTTTTTCTTTTAAAAACTTACCAATTTCACGAACTTCATAATGTAACCCGCCTAAGAACGAATCAACTGATCCTTGGCGTCCGTTAATTGCATAAGCCGGGAACGTACAGTACGCACATTTTGTAGGACAAAACGGAATACCGATGTAAATACTTACTTCTTCTTTCAAACGGTATAAATCCGGAACAACCGCTAATTGGCAATCAACAATACGCTGAAGAAGTTCAATTTTCTCTTCATGAATTAAATAACTTTCACGAAGTTCTTTATGTGCTTCTTCTTTTGACATACCATTTTGAAGCAGTTTGTGAAGAAGTTTCGTTGGGCGTACCCCAGTTAATATTCCCCAGCTCTGTTCAAGTCCAGTTAGCTGTTGAAGTACAGAAAGATATACGTAAGAAACAACATGTTTCACTTGCTTCATACGTTCTTTTTCTTCTGTGAAAGCAGATAAATCTTTTGCGAATGTTTCTTCATATACATTTCCGGTTGCAACATCTGTTAAACGAGCCGATGCTGTCACATTACCTTCTATCTGTATATCAACGATCAGATTTGCTTCTTCTTTATCAAACCCTATCGTGCTCTCTTCAAAAAATAAACCGCCAATATTTTGTAGCGGACGTAAAAAACGATCGTCTTGTAACGTTTTAATTGAAATTAACAACATTATCACCTTTTCATTTGCAAACTCTCTTTAGTTTACTTGAAGGGCGTTTGCAGGTCAATACAGAAGCTTTTACCTTATTTCTTCTATTAATAACTTAAAGGCATAAGAGATAACATTCCTCTTATGCCTTTTATACATCTATTAACTATTTTTAGTCATAAATCTTAAACGTATTCCTAATAACAGAAGAACAAAACCGACGAATGGAAGATAATTCATATCATGCCCTGTAGCTGGCAGTTGTTGATTATTAGAAGAACCCGGTCCTTTTTCTGGTAAATTAGGCTTTCCTGTTTCTTCGCCTGGCTTTTCTGTTCCTTCGCCTGGCTTTTCTGTTCCTTCACCTGGTGTTTCCGTTCCTTCACCTGGTGTTTCCGTTCCTTCACCTGGTGTTTCCGTTCCTTCACCTGGTGTTTCCGTTCCTTCACCTGGCTCTTTTTGATTTGTAATTTGAAGTTTTATAGCTTCAATTTTTTGATTAGAAATCGTAAATCTGATTTCTTTATCAGATAAAGTGTATCCTTCTGGAGCCTGAACTTCTTTTAAAATATAATCTCCTGGCTCCAATTCTTTCGAAGTTACTTTACCATTTTTATCTGTTGTTAATGTGTCTATTTTTGTTCCGTCTTTCAAAATTTCAAAGACTGCGCCTGCTAATGTTTTATCTGTATCATTAGCATCTACCTTTGTAATTTCTACTTGGCCTGTAATTTTTTCTTTCACTTTTTCATTCAATACTTCTTGTTTTGCTACTTCATTTGCAACAATGTTTACTTCTACTGTTACTTCTAGCGCTTTATAGCCTTCTGGCGCTTTCGTTTCTTCTAACGTGTATTTTCCTGGTACAACGTTTTCGAATTTCACAACACCATCTTTATTTGTTGTTTTCGCTTCTCCAACTACTTGACCAGCTTCGTTCTTTAACTTAAATTCCGCACCTGCTAGAACTTTTCCACTTTCTGCATCCTTCTTGATTACTTGTAAGCTTCCTAGTTCTTTTGCGTTTTCCACTTGTACTTGTACTACTTTGTTTGCTTCCACAACGACTTCAATCTCTTCTTTTAGTAACTTATATCCTTGTGGTGCTTTCGTTTCTTTTAACGTGTATTTTCCTGGTTCTAATTTCGTAGATATTACTTTACCTGTTTTATCTGTTCGTAATGTCTCTACTTTTTTACCCTCTTTATACACTTCAAATTCTGCGTCTGATAATACTTTCGCTTTATCATTCGCATCTACTTTCACGATTTCGAATTGACCTGCTATTTTTTCGTTCGTAACTTCTTGTTTTATTACTTCATTCGCTACAACGTTTACTTCTACTGTTACTTCTAGCGCTTTATAACCTTCTGGCGCTTTCGTTTCTTCTAACGTGTATTTTCCTGGTACTACGTTTTCGAATTTCACAACACCATCTTTATCTGTTGTTTTCGCTTCTCCAACTACTTGACCAGCTTCGTTCTTTAATTTAAATTCTGCACCTGCTAGAACTTTTCCACTTTCTGCATCCTTCTTGATTACTTGTAAGCTTCCTAGTTCTTTTGCGTTTTCTACTTGTACTTGTACTACTTTGTTCGCTTCCACAACGACTTCAATTTCTTCTTTTAACAACTTATACCCTTGTGGTGCTTTCGTTTCTTTCACTGTGTATTTTCCTAGTTCTAATTTCTTAGAGATTACTTTACCTGTTTTATCTGTTCGTAATGTCTCTACTTTTTCACCCTCTTTATACACTTCAAATTCTGCGTCTGATAATACTTTCGCTTTATCATTTGCATCTACTTTTACGATTTCGAATTGACCAAGGCTCTTACTATTCGTTACTTTTACATCAATAACTTTTTCACCATCAACTGTTGCATGAATTACTTGTTTTGTTAACTCATAACCTTCTGGCGCTTTCGTCTCTTCTAACGTATATTCACCCGGCACTAGTCCGTCTACTTTAACAGTTCCAGACTCATCTGTTGTAATTCCTTCTTTTACAACATTTCCTTTCACATCTTTCAATGTAAATTCTGCGCCTGCTAAACGTTTCGCTTGATCTTTATCATCCGTTTTAATAATTTGTAGAGAACCTAAGACTTTTTCATTTTCTGCCTCTACTTTTACTATTTCGTTCTCATTTTGAATTGTTACTTTCCATTCTTTATTAGAAAGCTTGTAACCTTCTGGTGCTTTCGTTTCTTTCACTGTATATTCACCTAATGGTAATTTCGGTGACATCACTTTTCCACTCTCATCTGTTTTCAGTTCCGCTACCTTTTTGCCATCTTTATACAATGCGAATTCTGCACCTGATAACACTTTCGTTTTATCATTCGCATCTACTTTCACGATTTCAAATTGACCTGTTACTTTTTCATTCGTAACTTCTTGTTTTACCATTTCATTCGCTACAACGTTTACTTCTACTGTTACTTCTACTGCTTTGTAGCCTTCTGGTGCTTTCGTTTCTTCTAACGTGTATTTTCCTGGTACTAAGTTTTCGAATTGAACTACACCATCTTTATTCGTTGTTTTCGCTTCTCCAACTACCTGACCACTCTCGTTCTTCAGTCTAAATTCCGCGCCTTCTAGAACTTTTCCACTCTCTGCATCCTTTTTGACTACTTGTAAGCTTCCTAGCTCTTTTGCGTTTTCTACTTGTACTTGTACTACTTTGTTCGCCTCCACAACGACTTCAATTTCTTCTTTTAACAACTTATATCCTTGTGGTGCTTTCGTTTCTTTTAATGTGTACTTTCCTGGTTCTAATTTCGTAGATATTACTTTACCTGTTTTATCTGTTCGTAACGTATCTACTTTTTTACCATCTTTGTACACTTCAAATTCTGCGTCTGATAATACTTTCGCTTTATCTTCTGCATCTACTTTTACGATTTCAAATTGACCTGTAGCTTTTTCAACGATCTTTTTATTCAACACATCTACAGTTACTGTTTTATTAGCAGCTACATCAACATGAACTAAACTAGATGATAGTTCATAACCTTTTGGTGCTTCAACTTCTTTTAATGTATATGTTCCAACTGGAAGTTGTTTTGATAAAGCTGCACCTTTACCATCTGTAATAATTGTTTCAACAACATTTCCATCTTTATCTATAACATCAAATTTTGCACCTGGTAGAAGTTGACCAGATTCACTATCTTTTTTCAATAATTTAAATTGGCCATTCTCTACTTTTTTCGTATTCTTCATAACAATTTCAATTACGTTTGTACTATCAATTGTTACTTTTGCTGGTGTATCAACTTTTATATATCCTTCTGGTGCACTTATTTCTTTTACAAAATAGTCACCAAGTGGTAAATCCTTGACTTCAGCAATACCCTTTTCATTCGTTGTAACAGTAGCCACAACAGTATTATCTTTGTCTATAACATCAAACTTTGCGTCTTTTAAAACAATATTTTCATCATTTGCATCAACTTTTTTAATTTGTAAGTTTCCTTTTTCAACTACTGGCTTATTCCACTTTGGCCAATTAAATTTAAAGTTATGAACCTCAAATCCATCTCTTTGGTGTAATCCTCCAACATAGGCTTGTCCGTTAATAGAACCACCTTTTGTCTCTACAACAGCATTAGGCGCAAACAAACTACCTACTACACCATAACCTTTAGTTGTTATCTTTGTAGCATTAGGGAACACCCAAATGACTTTATTAGCTAACTCAGTAAAAGCTGAATTAGGGTCATATGCTTGAGATGTATTAATTAAGTCTGTTGCCATCCCAGTATTTCTCGTATCGTACAAAATTGCACCGCTACCAAAATTCACTTCTTCTGCGTCTGAATAAATAACAATAAAGTCTTTGTTATTTACATTCGGAAGATAAACATCTCTTACATCAAATATTTTCTTTCCTGTTAAGCCTGAAGAAACGTAAATATTAGGGTTGTTTACATCTTCACCGATTCCAAAGCTCATATTAAGTTTTGGCTTATCAGTTTGCAATTGACCCGCATCCCCAATTACACCATCAACGTCTTTTCTAAATTCTTTGAACTTGGCATCAATCTCTGCTTGCTCTTTATAAGAGATACGGTCATAAGATGATTTCATTGCACCTTCTGGGTCACCATCTTTTGTCATCGCCACTGTTCCATCTTGGATGATTACTTGTCCTGCTCCCGCTTTCGTAAATTGACCACCTAGTAATAATGATGGATATCCTTCATCTTTCCATGTTGCTCCAGCTAAGTTGTTTGCTCCAGTTGCAGCCGCTAGGACTGTATAACTTGATGCGTTCATATTTTTTTGAACAGCCATCGCACCCTCAATATCCGCACTCGTTGCACTATGATCTCCAAAAATGATGGCGTTGTAATAAGATACATCACCTAAACCTTTTAATTCTGTTGTAGCTGCCTCTGCTTTAAATGGTAAATGGATTAAAAAATTCATACATATTAGTAATACAACTATAAAACTACTACTTATTTTTTTTACTTTTTGATTAAATGATTTCCTCAAGAAATTCATTCCCCCTTTTAAGCTTCCTAAACCCACAAAAGAAGTACATTTCATATGTACCAAGTCTTACTCACATTAATTTAAAATAATCCATTTAAATAAAACAAAGAAACTCTACAACTAATTAATAAAATTACTACAATTCATTTTTGAGATAATACGTGAACTAAACTATCACGCGGAAATGTTTTTACGTACGGGAGCTCAATAAAATTAATCTGAAGAATATTTCATGTGGTGTAAATATTTCGGCAACATCATCCACTCTACAACAGTTTCCTAGAGTATTCAAGTGAATTGTATAGATTCCAGACACAATTCATCCCCTGAAAAGCTTTCATTCCCTATTGGAATATTGATTTAAACTTTTCAAATAAAGTCGACAAAAAAACGTAGCGAAAATGCTACGTTTCTTTTTTCATCGTTTCGGTGTATGTTTATGATTCTTTAAAAAAGGAAGCGGGAATTGCTTACGAAAATGCTCTTTAATCATATACTCTACGCCGTTCTCAGTATTAGAACGTGTAATCCAGTCTGCGGCTTTCTTTAATTCTACAGGAGCGTTCCCCATCGCTACCCCAAGCCCAACATTTTCAATTACCTCTAAGTCTTCTATGCTATCTCCAATCGCAACCATTTCACTAAGGTTAATATTTAAATGCTCCCCAAGTAATTGTAAACCACGTAGTTTTGATACATTTTGAGGGAGAATTTCTATACGTCTCTCATCACACTCAACGTACTCCACATCTTGAAATGCCTTTCTTAACGTATTCATCCCTCTTTCTTTTTCACCTTTCGTATGGAAAACAATATCAATTTTTGGTGCAGCTACTGGATGATCACGCAGTGCATCCCCTAGCGAATCTACAAATTGAACCGGATAAAACAATGGATCTGCGCTTGATAATACAGTACGCGCAATTAAGTTTGGTGTATTTCTTTCACGATTCCCAATTGAATATCGTTCATGAGAAATGCGAACATTACAATCAAAATGCTCTAACACTTGCACGATATTAAAGGTTTTCTCTTCAGATAATCTCCTTTGAGCGAACGGCTTATCTAACGTTGCTGAAACGAAAGCACCACCATGTGTAACTAATATAGAATCTAATTTTAACGCCTTCGCTATTTTATGAGCAGATTGAAAATTACGATTCGTAAACAATGTAACGTATACATCTTTTCTTTTCACAAAGTCAATTGTCTCCCGTAACCCTTTTGCGATTTTTCCGTTGTTGTATAGTAGTGTCCCATCTATATTAAGAGCTAGTAAGCGATAAATCATGTCGCACTCCCCCTCTTCGCTGTTGTACTCTATCCATAATTTATGAAATAAATGTAGTAAATAGAACGAGTTAGAATTACTACTGAAAATTTGGTTTACTATATACATATACAACTGGCAAAGGAGATAGCACAATGCAGGCACCACCTTCTTTTTATGAAGGCGATACGTTAGTGGTCGCAAAGAAGTTACTCGGACATAAACTCGTTCATATTGTAGACGGCATAAAGCGGAGCGGAATTATTGTAGAAGTAGAAGCATACAAAGGTCCAGATGATAAGGCCGCTCATAGTTACGGAGGCAGACGGACTAATCGAACAGAAGTAATGTTCGGCGCACCAGGACATGCTTACGTATATTTAATTTACGGCATGTATCATTGCTTTAACGTAATTACAGCACCAATCGGTACCCCGCAAGGAGTTCTCATTCGTGCTCTTGAACCTGTAGATGGAATCGAAGACATGAAACTAGCGCGCTACAACAAAACTGACATTACGAAAGCTCAGTATAAAAACTTAACAAATGGCCCCGGAAAACTATGCCGCGCGCTCGGAATCACTTTAGAAGAGCGCGGCGTACCACTTCAAAGTGATACGTTACATATTGAATTAGTTCCTGAAGAAGACCATTTATCATCCACACATAACATAATAGCGGGCCCTCGTATTAACATTGATTATGCAGAAGAAGCCGTTCACTATCCATGGCGGTTTTATTATGAAAAGCACCCGTTTGTTTCAAAATAAAGAAGCTATCCTATAAGTAAGTGAAACCAACTTATAGGATAGCTCTTTTTTCGTAATTCATCACACGTCGAAAAACCGAAATCCGGGATCGGATTTCGGTTTTGTTTCTATAAAAGAAACCGTTGTTCCTAAAGCATTTCCAAATACAGTTCATCTCCAAAGAGAAAATCTTAAAAGCATTATTTTTTTAATGCATAATAATTTTCCAAATTGAATTTCGACATAACGAAAGTTCCTGTTGGCGTTAAAAGTTGTGCCATAGATTGTATAACATGCGGTAATTTCGCTGGCTCAATGGGATGTGATAGTAGGATGTACTGGAATTTTTCATCTATAAATACCTCATGTAACTTGTCATACGCAGCAGAAGTTGTAGGAGCTACCCTATTTGCAAGAGCTGCCGCTTTTTCATTACTTTCCGCTCCGAATAAAGAAACTGCCTGATAACACCCTTTCATTTTTAATAAAGTGGCACCACATCCAGCTCCTATATGAAGAATATTTACTTTATCAGGCGCAAATCGCTCTAAAATCGCTAGTAAGTCACAATGAATATATAAACTTTCACCATAAAATCCCCATTTTTCATACAATTTTATATTATTCGCATGTAAACAAATAGAAAATTTAACACTATCTTCTCTCCATGAGACACTTCCGTAGTGATGAATAAATGTATCTTTACATAAATACAATTTATATCCTTTTTCAAACATTCTTAGTGACAAATCATCATCTTCATAATTCCCCGGTGTAAATCGTTCATCTAATAATCCAACTTCATCTAACACTGATTTTTTTATAAGCATACAGAATCCGATTAATTTCATACGTTCTTCCCATTTATCTTTATCACTTTGATTATATAAAGTTGCAAACTTCTGCATTCCTTCAATATCTTTATAAAAAGTTTGTATAGCAGTATAGTAAGCGGCATTATTAGTTACGGGCCCTACCGCTCCAGCATCCTTACTTTCATATAAACACCGAATTAAGTTGCTTAGCCAATTTTCAGTTACGACCACATCATTATTCAATAATAAAATATTGTCACCTTTTGCCTCTTTAATTCCCTGATTGCATCCCTTTGGAAAACCCATATTCTCCGCATTTTCCACTAGCATAATATCCGATTGTTTTTGTAACCATTCTACAGTACCATCTGTTGACGCGTTGTCCACAACTATTAACTCATACTCTTGTTCCACTGTATAAGTTCTAATACTTTGGATGCATTCTTTTGTATATTGTAATTGATTATGAGTCAATATAATTATACTTGTGAGCATGAATCAAACTCCTCTCAGCAGCCAAAATGATTATCTAGTATTATTAAATATTATTTTTCCGATAAACTATCAAAATATTTTCTATTATATTCAATGCTTGGATTATTAGGTATGAACTGTGCAGCTTGTTCGTTATGATGAATTGCCTTTTCATATTCTTTTATTCGATCATAACAAATACATAGTTGAATATGCGGCAACCATGTATGACACTCTTCTCGGACAAACGGAGAATCCTTTGGCCTTGGCCCATCAATTGCTGCATGGTACCAATATATCGCTTTAGAATATTCCCCTTGTTGCAAAAATACACGTCCTAAGTGGCAACAAAGTTCTCCTCTAGGCGTGTCATACGTAAATGATTGCAAACAAGACTGTATAGATTTTTTTAAGTCCCCCAATTCTAAATAACATTCGGCTCTTTTTAAACAAGCTTGAATGTTATCTTCAACCCAACCCTTTTCTTCATCTAAAAATTTAGAATACCCCTTAACAGCCTTATCAAATAATCTGTGATCCTTACATTCATTTGCATAATAGTAAACATCGCGGGGGCTAAACTCTTTTCCACTCTCAAGATGTTTTTCATATATTTTTAAATTACGATTAGTATATGCTTTTTCTTTTTTATGACTTACCCCTACGTCACTATTTATAAGATTTCCATACACCTCTAAATATTCATGAACAAATCCATACCATTGAAAATTTTTACTTCTGTTGACTAATCGATATCTCCTTAAAGAATGTGTTGGATTTCCTTCTATATCAAAAGTTAAATAATATTTCATAGATACTGCATCCGTACTACGATCTAACGTATGTTTTAACTGCAACAATTTCTTTATATCTTCCATATCTATTATGTCATCTGCGTCTAGCCAAAGAATATATTCTTTTGTAGCTTTAGAAAACGCAAAATTTCGTGCCGCTGAAAAATCTTCAATCCATTGAAAATCATAAACTTTCGCGTCGTACTTCTTCACAATTTCTTTTGTACCATCTGTTGAACCTGTATCTACAATAATAATTTCATCCACAACACTTTTAACCGATTCTAAGCATTTTGATATAGTTTGTTCTTCATCTTTTACAATCATGCATAAACTAATAGTAATGGAGTTTTCCATCATATCCCCCCTATCCTTTTGATGTATATGTTTGGAGAGAAATTTATATTTCTTTTGCTTCAAAATTGAGTTTTCATTTTACAAAAGAAACATAATGAGGCGGTGCAGTGAAATTGGATAGGGGAATTTCACTCGAAGATTGCAAATCAATGAAAAAAACCGAAGCCTGAACAAGACTTCGGTTCTTTATATAGAGAATACATAATTTCGATTCCTTTTTACTCCGCACCTTCCGCGGCCGCAATATCATTCTCTAAGTTTTCTCTTGATAATTCCGCCGCCATAAAATCAGCTGTTTCAGGAAGTGCTAAATGCATATGAGCTTTTTGACAAATTTGGATCGTACAGTTTTCTACAACATAGTCGAAAACATGTCCGCCACCGCTTCTTTCATTATCAATGTAATGTAAGTGGAAACCAGCTACACCAATACCTTGCGCGTAATCTGGTGTCCAAAATCCAGCTAGCGTACCTTCTGTATCTTTAAATGAAAAGATCGGTTGTGATTTCGTCACTTCAACGAGCGGCGTATACGGTTTTTCTTGTCTTGGAACAGTTCTCGTTCTTACTTCACGGAACGTACCATCCATTCGAATCGCATAAAATAAGTTTTTACTTGGCATTAATTCATGTAATAACGCTTCCACTTCTTCACGATTCATCGGATGCTCTACCGTATAACTCATTTCTTTTTCAAAAAACGTTACAGTCGCAAACGGTGTTGTTTCCTCTGGCTCTACTTTTTCTGCGGAGCCGTCTGAACGTAAATGGTAAAATTCGTTATCAAACGCGATCATTTCACCATCTAATTGATCAAATGTGCCGATGCCGAAATCACCACGTTCTTTCAATTCCTCAAAGCTAATCACACCATCATATATACCATCTAATAGCGCAAGCATTGTAGATGTTTGATATACTTCATTATTCGTTTTCGTTCTTTTTGCATCAATATCAATTAATTGCGCAACAGTCATCTCACTCATGCCCCCATTAGTTTAATTGGTTTGGTAATAGTTTTTCGCTTAATTTAATGTTGTCACGGTAATCGATTGGAATATCAACAATGACAGGGCCTTCTGCTTCTAACGCTTCTCTCAATACACCTTCTAATTCGTCTGGTGTATTGACACGAAGACCTAACGCCCCGAAACTTTCCGCATATTTCACAAGATCGACATCGCCAAACTCTGTAGCTGATGTTCTGCCGTATTTCATCATTTGTTGGAACGCAACCATATCGTACGTACCGTCTCTCCATACGAGATGGACAACCGGAGCATTTAAACGTACCGCTGTTTCTAATTCCATCGCTGAGAA
The DNA here is from genome assembly GCF_003315125.1 of Bacillus sp. DB-2. Taxonomy (NCBI): domain Bacteria; kingdom Bacillati; phylum Bacillota; class Bacilli; order Caryophanales; family Bacillaceae; genus Bacillus; species Bacillus sp. DB-2. Next base: position 215,133 of record NZ_QNRN01000005.1, read on the forward strand.
TAAGAAACCACCGTCACCTGACACTGAGACTACTTTTTTACCCGGTTCTACTAAAGTAGCAGCAATTGCCCAAGGAAGTGCAACACCTAACGTTTGCATACCGTTACTAAATAATAGTCTACGTGGTTCATAAGAACGGAAACATCTTGCCATCCAAATAGAATGGGAACCGATGTCACATGTAACGGTTGTATCGTCACTAATTAAAGAACGAAGTGTACGAATGACTTGAAGTGGATGCGTAACACCTTCTGAAGCACGATTTGGAACTTCTGCTTGCTCTGATAATTTCGCGCGTAATCGCTCTAAAACTGCTTCTGATTTCGTATTTAATACAAGCTTCGGTAATTTCTCCGCAATGCTATTTACAGTTAAAGCGATATCACCAATTAATTCACGCTCTGGTTGATAATCATGGTCGATATCTGCTTGGTGGTCATCAAGATGGATAATCGTTCGGTCGCCAAGTTTATTCCAGAATTTCGGATCGTACTCAATTGGGTCATAGCCGATAGATAAAACAAAATCCGCTTCTTCTAGTAAAATATCACCTGGTTGGTTACGGAATAATCCAACGCGGCCAAAGAAATGATCTTCTAACTCACGTGAAATTGCACCAGCTGCTTGATACGTTTCAACAACAGGAAGTTCTGTATCCGCAATTAACTCACGAACTGCTTTCGTCACTTCATTGGTGCTTGCTCTCATACCGAGTAAAATTACTGGTAATTTTGCTGATTTTATTTTTTCTACTACGTATTCAATATGATTTGTGGGAGCGATTCCAAGCTGTGGCTTAGAAAGCGCACCAATAGACTCTACTGTCGTTTCCGCAGTCATAACGTCTTGCGGAAGACTTACAAGTGTTGCTCCTGGATTTGTAGAAGTAGCACTTCGAAATGCATTAGTAAGTGCTTCTGGCACATTATCAGGATGCTCGACTTCTACGCTATATTTTGTGATTGGTTCGAATAATGCAGCATTATCCATAGATTGATGCGTACGTTTTAATCGATCTGTACGCGGAACTGCACCAGCTAAAGCAACAACGGGATCACTCTCCGCATTCGCAGTAACAAGACCTGTCGCTAAATTTGATGTCCCTGGTCCTGAAGTTACAAGACACACACCCGGTTTCCCTGTTAATCTACCAATAGCAGCTGCCATAAATGCTGCGTTTTGTTCATGACGACAAACAATTAACTCTGGTCCTCTTTCTTGCAGTACATCAAATACAGAATCAATCTTCGCTCCTGGAATACCGAAAACATGTGTAACACCTTGTTTAATTAAACAATCAACAACAAGATCTGCTCCTCTTGTTTTTGTTTTCACGTCGTTTGCTTTTACACCTGTACTCAAACTAATCATTCCTTTATTTCATAATGTGTGTAATAAAGATTTTTAATTTCACCTAGTTAATTAATGTGGTGAAGTATTGTTTATCATTATATTACAAATGCATTATTTTTCCAACAATATGAATTTGACAGTTTTTTGACAACCTCTAAGGAATACGCTTACAACCCTTTGTTTATCCTAAAATAATATTTTTATATCTCCTCTAAAAATGCACGAAAAAATTCCATCTAATCACAGTATTAATAAGATTATAGTACCTTGCAAAGAACACTACTAAATGATATATTTGTAAATATTGGAATGCCCAATAATTGGAACGCACCTTGTAATTCGTATCCCCCTTTTCAAAAGATAGGATTCTCAGCTGTAATTCATCATTTTATAAAGGAAAGTGATTGTTATGAACAAAAGTGAATTTTTGGAACAACTTAGTTCTTCCTTGCGGAATATGCCTAATGCAGAAAAGAAAGATATTATTTCAGAGTATGAAACTCATTTTATCAGTGCTAAACAGGATGGGAAATCTGAAGAAGAAATTTCTAGAAAACTAGGAGACCCTAAAACTATTGCTAAAGAACTTAATGTTTCATATGCAATAAACAACGCTGACAATAAACGAAGCTTCAAAAATATGATAACCGCACTATTTTCTGTTATGAGCTTAAGTGTTTTAAACTTTGCCTTTATCATTATCGCCTTTTTCGTACTACTCTTTTTATTACCGGTTCTTCTAGCACTTATAATTGCCACTCCATTATTAATCATTTCACCTATTTTATTAATAGGGTTAGGATTTTTTAACGGTTTTCATCAAATCAGTTATTCCGATGTTTATAATGTGTTCATCGCTTTTTGCATCGGCTTACTCATATCCGTAATATCTTACCAAATGATAAAACATATATACGCACTTTTAGTAAAATATTTGAAATGGAATGTAGCTATTTTACAAAGATAATAATGAATGTAAAAGGAGATTAATATGAAAAAGTATATTTTATATCCACTCATGTTACTTACAATTTTATTTCTATCAGCTTGTTCAAACAGTAACCAATCTAATGAAAAAAACGATGTACAATCCATTAAAGATGTTACGGTTAAAATTCCAGAAACTATATTTAGTTCCTCAAAGAAAAATGAAAATATTAATGAAAACGAAATGAAACAAAATATAAAGACTTATTTAGATTATAGCGGAGAGTTATACGAAAACATCGTTCCCCTTTCATCAGCCATGTCTGATGAGAATGTCACTGAATCCGACCGAGAGAAATTAAAAAAACTAATAAATTTAGCGAAACAAAATGATGCGAATTTCCATGATTTTATTAGTAACAATACTATACCCGATGATTACAAAAAGCCTTCGAAAGAAATCTATGAATTTATTTCATCGTCTACAGCACTTTCAGTAGAACTAGATCAAGAAATAGAAAAAATCGCTCAAGATGGTAACTTATTCAAGACCGATTTTTCTTTTACAAAGCGCTTTGAGAAAGTTAATGGTAGAAAGCAAAAAGAGATTGAAAAGTTTTTGAAAGAAAAAAATATTAGAACTGAGTATTTCAACAAGTAATTATATATATAAGAGAAATTGAAAGATACATCATATATTCCGGTCAAAATAGTCACTAACAAATGGCTATTTCGGCGGGGATTTTTTTGTGGAAGGACTATCAAATTACCCACAAAAAAAAACGCCCCCATACTAGGAGCGTCTTCCATCATTACGCTTGTTGCGCGCTATATAATTCTTCAAGTGGCTTCATGATGATTTTGTTAACGTCAGTGATAACGATGTTTAAACGTTGCTCAGTTTCCATTAACTTTGTGATTTTTGCATCTTGTTGAATGCGAGTTACAACTTCTTGTGCTTTTTGGTTATCTTCTTCAGTGATTTCTTGGCCTTGCATCATTTTTTGTTGTAGGCCAAGTTGCATTGTACGGAACTCTTCGAATAAGTTCTTTGACTCTGCATCTCCTTGTACTGCTGCGTAGCTTGCTTTTAATGTTTGGAAATCTTCGTTTTCAGCGATTGTTTTTTGTAATTCATATGCAACATCATGAATGTTTTTTGTCATTTTATTTTTCCTCCTTTAGAAGGCTAGCGCTTTTCGCTCACACTGCCTTTTAAGTGCATTTACATACGCACCTCTTCTTACCATATCAAACTATGCATGAGATGGGAAGAAATTTCACTTTTATTTCTATACACCCATCTTTATTACTTAAGGAACAAGAGTAACAAGCCTTGAATAAATCCAATTGTCCCCCCTAATAACGCCCCTAAATATGTAATCATTTTTAACTCATTTTTTGTAATGGACAATACGAGATCTTCTAGTCTCTCTGTTGAAAATGTAGATACTTCCTGCTGGACAATTTCCGCAAGCTGTAGATTTCCCAATATACTTCCCACATTTTCTGTCCCCCACTTCAAGCCTTTCTCTACTACGCTAGGGACGACTTTTTCAACGATTGTTTCTCGAACTGGCTCACATACTTGCTGAACAGACTGATTTAAAAATCTACTCACTGTTTCCTCTACTTTAACTGCTGACAATATGGAGTTCACAATCATTTCTTTCTCTACGAACATTTCTAATTCTTTTACGTCTCTTCCTTTTAACTTTTCCCACTCTTTTTGCAGTACATCAGTTAACAGACGCTCTGTTCCATCTTGTCCTAAAAACTTAATGACTTCCGGCTGCACGCGATCAACTAAACTTACATTCCCTAAAAACATACCAACTAAGTTAAGCATCGTCCCGTGAGAAGCGAAAAAGTCATCAATCATTTTTGAAAGGCGTTCCTTTCCTTCTTCACTTTCCAAAAAGCTAATTCCTCTTTTTAAAATAAAAGATGCTACATTCGGAATCGCATTCTCTACTTTTTCATGAACAGAATGAGGTAACGCCTGTTCCCATGTATATGTATAGTACTCTGCTAAAAATGCATGAATTTTTTCTGTAATAACATGTTCGATTTTCCCGATCGCCTCTTCTTCTACATGTTCTAAATTCCATTTTTCTAACATATCCCGTAACGACTGTTCATTTGTAATTACTTTATCAACTTCCACTTGTGTCCAGCGAATTAAACTGGTTTGAAACTCTTTATTTGTTAGTTTTTTTCCGATTCCTTCTGGTGTTAACAAATGGTCTACAACCATTTTACCTAATTGAACAGCAAGCTCATCGCGGCGCTTTGGAATTAACCCTGGCGTAAATGGAACTTGAAACTTTCCAATATAAATCGGACGATGAGGACGAAATAACATTTTTATCGCTAAATGATTTGTGTATCCTCCAATAATTGCCCCGAGCCCTGTCGTTATTAACATATTTAACCATATATTCATCACAATCAACCTTTCACTTCTCCAAAACTATAGCATATCATCATACGGACAAAAGTATAATGGTATAAAAACGTATTTGCAATATATAGCTTCGCCTATAATGCAAACATCTTATTACTAAAGGAGTGATTTCGTTGGTTCTTGGTCTTTTAACTTCCGAGCTCCATCACGAGCAAACGTATTACACCGAAATCGCTAAGCGAGCTCGTCTTTATCATAACGTCGTTGCCCAATTCACACCGTTTAGCATTGATTCAAAGACAGATCTTGTTTCTGGTCTTATTTACGATACAGATACAGGAAATTGGATAGATCAAACCTTTCCCATTCCTTCATATATATATGATCGTTGTCATTTCAAAGAGGATGAGGAATTCCAACAAGCAAATGCGATTATTCATTCATTACACAAACGTTCTTCCACTACTTTTTTAAACAACACACTTATTAACCCAAGCGATTTGCACAATCTTTTTCTTACTAATAAACGTCTTTCCCCTTACGTACCAAAAATAATAAAAGGAACAGTACAAGGAATTTTTAAATTACTACTAGAAACAAGAGATATTATTATAAGACCAATCAATATACACTCCAATGAAAATTTATATCGGGCCACTTACAAAAATAAAACATTTCATATCGAGACAATAAATGAACAACATCATACTTCTACTCAATTCAAACGAACAGATGAATTTATATCATGGTGCAAATCGAACATACACTCATTCCGTTATATGATTCATCCAATGTTACAACCTCCAAATCAACTATCATATCCGATTCATATTCGAACCATTATGCAAAAAAATAAAGAACAGAATTGGAAAGTGCTCGGTCAATTTATACAAAAATCTTCATTCCCAGCACAATTTTTACTTTCAGCAACAGAACGTTCTATGTTACATCCATTTTCTAAAATTAAATATTTACTTTCTCCAACTGGCGTCCAATTATTAAAAGATGCTTTACATGATGTTGTAACCGAAGTTTTTAAAACACTCGATCAGTCCTATTCTTCATTATTTGAACTAGAGCTTTCTACCATTATGGATCAAAAAGGTGCCATTTGGCTTATGTACGTCAATACGATGCCTTCTTACGAAGTTTATACTAGGTACAACGACGAACTGGCTGAACAAATTTTTCATGGTCCATTAAAGTTTAGCCGATTTACACCATAACGAAAGGAGGAAATCCCCGTTGAAAGAGCACATATATACATTAAGTATTTCAGATGAGCATCCAAATAGTATTACTTTACCTTACGTTTTTTCTATTACACCACCAATTACATCCTTTTTCTTTGGCTTACGTTATATTACATGTGAGAATATTAAAATTCATTATTCATTCACGCGAGAAATTATTATTGGCGAACAGATTGCAGCCGATCTTTTACTACCGCATTCGACGACAATCCATGCCTTCTTACACAATCAAACCATTGTTTTCGGCCCATTAATCGGGATTTTCACAACTGGCTTTAACGATGATTCTAATTCTCCTTTAGGAAGTCGTTCCATCTCTCTCAGTGAGTTATTAACACCACCATTCACATTACAGCCATTTGTATTTGTCTTTGGCCTTCAACATATAAACTGGGAAGAGGAAACAATTGAAGGGTACTTCTTTCAAGAAGGAAAATGGGTAAAAAACAAAGTCCCTTTACCAAATGTCATTTACGACCGTTTACCAAATCGGCAAGCAGAAAATTACAAACCTATCGTAAGAGCAAAAAAACGTTTAGAAAGCGACTATGCGATTCCGTGGTTTAATCCGGGATTTTTCAATAAATGGGAAGTGCATCAACTTTTAATGAAAGAAGATTCAATTAAACCATTCTTACCAAATACAGAAGTATTTCAACATTTTGAACAAGTAGAACGACTTCTCGGTACGTATAAGTACATTTATATGAAACCAATACACGGTAGCTTCGGAAGAAATATTCATCAAATACTCTATTCTCAAACTGATAATTGCTACTATTGTCGTTATCGTGAAAATGAACAAAACAAACTAAGAAAGTATCAATCATTAGAAGCCCTTCTTAACCATGTGTTAAAAGGACATGATTTAAAAAAGTTTATCGTACAACAAGGTATCTCACTGCTCCGCTTCGAAGGGCAACCCGTCGATTTTCGCATTCATACAAATAAAAACCATTTTGGTAATTGGGTAGTCAGTGCAATCGTCGCAAAAATCGCCGGCAAAGGTAGCTTAACAACTCATGTAAATAGCGGCGGTGATACGAAATTACTTCAGGAACTATTTCCTGATTCAACAAAGCAAGTTCAAATTGAAAATAAACTAAAACAAACAGCCTTACAAATCAGTTATGCACTTGATGGGCAAGTAACCGGGAACATTGGAGAGATTGGTTTTGACATTGGTTTAGACACCACGGAAAACCCGTGGCTATTTGAAGCAAATTCTAAACCGGGGCGAACTGTATTCCAAGATGAAAAGTTAAAAGAACAAAGTGAACTTACGCGCCAATTATTTTATGAATATGCCATCTATTTAACTGAACACTCTTTGCGCGATACGAAAGAAAAAATGTCACAAATAAAATCAGATCCTTCGTCACATACCGAAAACATCCCTTCCCCTATGATTAACTCACAAATACAAAAACAAAAACTTCCACCTCCTTCATAAGGTGGAAGTTTTTTATTTAAACGAGCTTCACTACAACTTCAGTTTCCACATTACATACTCCGCAATAAAAAACATGATTGCAATACTCCTGTGAATTATTATGTGTTAAACCGTCTACTGCACTTAATAATTCTTGATCCATATATGCACTGTAATCATCTATGTAATCTACAGTTTTCCCATAATCTTGGAGTATACCTTGGCAATTTTGACAAGAATATGTTTGTGATTCTAGCGCGTTGCAAAGCGGGCAAATTCCCATCATGATTCCTCCATACGTTATCGTTTAAAAACAATTAAAAAGCCCTTTTTTTAGATTGAAGAGAGCATCTAGCCGTGCATAGACGCGGTCAGTTCCTTTTTCTACCCTACCCTGGGTTAAAACAGAACTATGCAGTTGTTGCCGTTTAATTTTCATTTTACTAAGCTTTAATTTATCTCACTTTAATTACATTTTCGTTTAAAAGCTTCTTTTTTAGATTAAAGAGAGCATCTAGCCGTGCATAGACGCGGTCAGTTCCTTTTTCTGCCCTGCCCTGGTTTAAAACAGAACTATGCAGTTGCTCCCGATTTAATTTTCATTTTACTAAACTGGAATTTGTCTCACTTTAACAAATCATAAGTTAAGTAAGCCAAGCTGGTTATACAAAGAAAAAAACGCATATGATTTCGCTCTTAGTTTAGCCTTCTTTCTTAAAAATACAACGATTACTCTTATTTCATAATTTACGAAATGATGAAATATTTTTTACAAAATTTACAAATTATTTTTTTGTATATCTTTCTAGGTAACATCCATACTATGAGTACAAACTTAATTACCGATGGATTAGCGCCAAACGGGGCGATAATCTGGTTCAAATCCAGCTAGTCCAACCAAAAAAATTTTTATAACTCTAAGGAGGATATATTCCTATGGCAAACCAAAGCTCTTACAATCAATTAGTAGTACCAGGTGCAACAGCAGCAATCGATCAAATGAAGTACGAAATCGCTCAAGAATTTGGTGTACAATTAGGAGCAGATTCTACGGCTCGCGCTAACGGTTCTGTTGGTGGAGAAATTACAAAACGTCTAGTTGCAATGGCTGAGCAAAGTCTTGGCGGATTCCAAAAATAAATATATATGGCAAAAAGGTCTCAGGGCATATGCCCTGAGACCTTCCTTAATTTACTGCAACATTTGTAAAAACTTCTTCGTTCGTTCTTCTTTTGGATTTGTAAATACATCTTCCGGTGTACCTTGTTCGACAACGACACCGCCATCCATGAAAATAACACGGTTCGCAATTTGATGAGCAAAGCGCATTTCATGCGTTACAATGACCATCGTCATTCCTTCTTTAGCAAGTTCTTTCATAACCTTTAAAACTTCTTGAACTAGCTCAGGATCAAGTGCTGACGTTGGCTCATCAAATAGTAAAACTTCCGGCTCCATCGCAAGCGCACGAGCGATTCCAACACGCTGTTGTTGTCCACCTGATAATTGGAACGGATATAAGTCTACTTTATCCGCAAGACCAACTTTTTCAAGGAAATAGTTTGCTTTTTTCTTCGCTTCTTCTTTCCCCATCTTTTTCACTGTAACGAGCCCTTCCATTACATTGTGAATTGCTGTTAAATGGGGAAATAGATTATGGTGTTGGAATACCATACCTGTTTGCGTACGAAGATTTACAATATCTTTCTTCGATACTTTTTGAGAGAAATCGAGCTCTTTATTGCCGATGCGAATGTTACCAGCGTTCGGCGTTTCTAACACGTTGAGACAACGTAAGAATGTCGTTTTACCAGATCCAGATGGCCCGATAATAACAACCACTTCGCCCTTCTCAACTGATAAGTCTATATGTTTTAATACGGTATTATCTCCGAAACTTTTTTGTAAATGTTGAATTGAAATCATAAAAACAAAAACTCCTTTTATGAAAGGGTTATTTTAGAGTATAACGTTCTGAACGTTTTTCTAATATTTGTTGCACAATAGATAATAAGAAGCAAATTACCCAATAAATTAGACCTGCTTCAAAATAAACAATTAAAAACTCATAGTTCATTGCCGCAATTTCCTGCGCTTTTCGGAACATTTCTGTTACTAAAATTAACGACGCTAATGACGTATCCTTCACTAAACTAATAAATGTATTCGAAAGCGGCGGAATTGATACGCGTGTTGCTTGTGGTAAAATAACACGTTTTAATGCTTGCGGGTATGTCATCCCAATTGTGTAAGCTGCTTCCCACTGTCCTTTCGGGATTGAAAGGATAGAAGCACGAATAATTTCAGATGCATATGCACCTACATTTAATGAAAATCCAATAACTGCTGCTGTATACGGCTCAACTTCAATATTAAGAGTTGGAAGGCCATAGAAAATAATAAATAACTGTACAAGAAGTGGCGTTCCGCGAATGATAGATACATAGATACGAGCAATCCATTGTAAAATACGACTACCTGAAATACGTGCGAGCGCTGTTAACGTCGCAAGTATAATACCGATAATAAATGTAATAAGCGTTAACGGAATTGTCGTAAAGACAGCTTCCTTCAGCATAGGCGCGAAGGAAGTCTGCATAATATCTATCCAAGTAGACAATCGATCTGACATCAATGCGCTACTTAGATACATTTTCACCGAACCATTTTTTCGTTATTTTATCGTACGTACCATCTTTTTTCATATCTTCTAACGCTTTATTTACTTCTTGTACAAGTTTGTCGCTACCTTTACGGAATAAGAATCCACTTTGTGACGCTTCTTTTTCTGTATCTACAATTTTAATTTTTGCATCTTTTTTCGTTTCTAAATAGTTTAACACTGATAATTTATCATTGATTGTGAAATCAACGCGGCCAGAACTTAATAATTCTGCTGCTTGGCTAAATCCTTCTACACCTGTGATTTCCGCACCATTTTTCTTAGCAATATCTGCGTAGTTACTTGTTAAAGATTGTGCTGCTTTTAATCCTTTTACGTCAGCAAATGTAGCAGGTTTATCTTTATCTTTCGCAACAACTAATGCTGCTGAAGAAGAAATGTATGGACTAGAGAAGTCATATTTCTTTTGGCGATCTTCACGAATACCAACTTCGTTCGCAACCATGTCGAAACGTTTTGCATCTATTCCTGCAAGTAAGCTATCCCATTGTGTTTCTTTAAATACAGGCTTTACACCTAAACGTTTTGCAACTTCTTCTGCTAATTCAACGTCAAACCCAGTTAATTTATCGTTTGTATCGTGGAACGTAAATGGTGGATATGTACCTTCTGTACCAATTACAAGCTCACCGCTTTGTTTTATCTTCTGTAATGCATCTTGATTAGCTGTATCTTTTTTCTCTTCTTTACCGCAGCCCGCTACAATCCCAATCGCTAATGTAGTTACTGCAAGCACTGAAAATAATTTTTTCATGATAGTAGTCCTCCAAGTATTCTGATAGGAATTTAAAAACTATATTGATTGTATGCAATTTCGAACAATTTTTCAATGAAAATGTTCTTATTTAGTTTAACCTTTTTCTTCATAATCAAACAAAATGGAAAAATAGCGCTACATACAAAAAATAAGTAACATTTTTTAATATAGCATTTATAAAGAAAAAGGTAAAACAATACCTACTTATTTATAAGTTTTTCAGCCGGTAAAATATATTAACTTCTAAGCGGACAATCCAATCAAAAAAGAACTTGCGAAAATCGCAAGTTCTTCTAAAAATTAAGCACTCTGGTTTCCTTCCATTTGCGTTTTATACATATCGTAATAACGCCCGCGCTTTTTCATTAATTCATCATGGGAACCTTTTTCCAAAATCGTTCCTCTATCAAGCACAATAATTTGATCAGCGCTCTTAATTGTTGAAAGACGATGAGCGATAATAAACGTCGTTCGTCCTTTTTTCACAACTTCTAGCGCTTGTTGAATCATCGCTTCTGTTTCTGTATCAATACTGGAAGTCGCTTCATCTAAAATTAAAATAGCAGGATCAAAAGCAAGTGCCCTAGCAAACGATATAAGCTGACGTTCTCCGGTTGAAAGTGTACTTCCTTTCTCCGTAATTTTTTCATCTATATTGTTAGCAAACCTTTCCGCACCAACATCTCGTAACGCCTTTACGATGCGATCTTTTGAAATTTTTTCATTTTCTAAGCTTACATTGGATGCCACTGTCCCGCTAAATAAAAACGGATCTTGCAATACAATTCCCATATGTTCACGTGTTGCTTGTTTCGGCATCTCTGTTACATCGTGACCATCAATCGTAAGCTTCCCTTTTTGAAATTCATAAAACTGAAAGAGCACATTCATAATGGAACTTTTTCCTGATCCAGTATGACCGACAAGTGCCACTGTCTCCCCTTGTTTCGCTTCAAAAGAAATATTTTTTAACACTTCATCTTTTCCATTGTAAGAAAACGAAACATTATCAAATTTCACATTTCCGGTTAAGCGAGGCATACGTTCTTCTTCTACTGCCTCTCCCTTTTCCTCTAGCAATTCAAACACACGCTCTGATGCAACACGCGATTGCTCTAAGTTAGCAAGTTGATTCACCATGTTCGTAATTGGCGAGAATAACCTCGTTAAATAATCGACGAAAGCATACAGTATCCCTAGAGAAAGGAGGCCAGAAGCACTTAATGAAGCACCACCGAAATACCAAATTACACCTGTAAAAGCGATATTTCTTAATACAGACACTAAATTATGCGAAGTTGCTGCATTTAAATTTAAAATTTTATTTTGATATTTAAAATAATCACCATTTAACTCTTCAAATTCCTTCTTCGTTTCATGTTCTTGACGAAATGCTTGAATAATTGGCATCCCTTGAATTGATTCATTCACTGTTCCGTTAATATCCGATAAACGCGAACGCATTTTATGATTGTATACAGACGCATACTTTCTATACATAATCGCCCAGACAATTAAAATTGGGATGATAAGTAAGCATAGCGCCGCCAGTTTTACATCAAGTAAAAATAGCGCAGCGAAAATCCCGATAATATAGATGATACTAGAGACGAATGTCGCAAGCACTGTTACATATAAATCACGAATCGCTTCTGTATCATTCGTTACACGCGATACAATTTTCCCTGCTGGTAAATGGTCAAAATAACGAATTGGCAACGTTTGAATATGGGAAAAGACGTCTTCCCTCATAATTTGAATAATTTTGTTTGCCGCCTTCTGTAAGAAGAACTGCTTTCCGTATGCAAATAATGATACGACTACTAATAAAGCGAAATATCCACCGCCAAGTAGTAATAACCTATTTATTTCTGGTTTATAAAACGCAAATACTTCTTCTTTCGTTAAGGCTTTCGATTTATACACTTGCACTGCCTTACCACTTTGTACTGTAAGCACATCACCCTTAACAGAACGAGTTCCTTCAAGCGTTATTTTATTCGGTACAAAATAGTACTGAAAACCAACTTGAATCACTCGGACTTCTTTCCCTTTTTGCTCACCTTGTTCAAAGCGATCACTTCGCTTATAAAAGGCGCCATTATATGAAACAGCATCCTCACTCTTTTCTGTTTCATACCAAGGTCTCTCTATTCCAACGATATGCTCATCGATCATCGTTTTTGCGACGAAAGGACCCGCGAGTTCTGCAATAACGAAAACAAATAGCATCGCCATCGCTGCAAAAATCGGCCCTTTTACTTTCATCGCGTATTGAAACAATCGTTTTGAAACACTCATATTTTCACCCCACTATCCGTACTTTCACTTTCACCTTGTTGTCTTTCGAATTGCTCTGCATACCAGCCCCCATTTCGAACGAGCGCTTCATGCGAACCTTCTTCAATAACCTCACCGTTATCCATAACGAGAATCCAATCCGCATGCTGCACTGCTGACAAACGATGCGTTGTTATAATCGTCGTCTTCCCGCTTCTTTCTGTTCGTATGTTTTCAATAATTGCCGCTTCAGTACGAGCATCAACAGCTGATAAAGAATCGTCCAAAATTAAAATTTCCGGATTTTGAATAACAGCCCTCGCAATCGAAATCCTTTGCTTTTGCCCACCTGATAAAGAAACACCTTTCTCTCCAACGAGCGTTTCTAAACCTTCCGGTAAAAACTCTAAATCCTTTTTAAACGCAGCTATTTCAATCGCTTTTTCAAGTTCTTCTTCAGTCGCTTCTCTATTTCCGAATAAAATATTTTCCTTCGCTGTTTTTGAGAACAAAATGTGTTCCTGAGGTACATACCCAATCCAGCCAAGTACGTTATCATTCGTAATTTTATCTAGCTTCACATCAGAAACCGCAATATCCCCTTCTCCAAGTGGATATTGACGAAGAAACTGACGAACGAGCGTCGTTTTCCCGCTTCCTGTTTTCCCAACAACTCCAAGTGTCTCTCCTTGTTTTAATGAGAACGAAACATTTTTTAAATTTGTTTCAATTGATGAAGGATATGAAAAAGTAACGTTATCAAATTGAATGTAATCTGGCTCTTGTACAACCTTTGGATCTTTCGGACTCTTTACATCTGGTTCATAAGCTAACGTTTCATTTACACGGTCGAGCGACGCATTTCCTCTTTGCATAACATTAATCAATTCACCAATTGCAAACATCGGCCAAATCATCATCCCTAAATAGACGTTAAAAGAAACGAGCTCGCCAAGTGTCACCTTTGATTGGAATACGAGATATGCACCGTACACTAAACCAATTAAATAACTAAGACCGACGAGCATTTTCACAGTCGGCTGGAATAATGCATCGATTCTTGCTACTCTCATATTTTTCTCGTATACGTCATCTCCTAACTGATGAAACCTTTCTTGATCAGCGTTCTCCTGTACATACGCACGAATAACGCGTACACCCGCAATTGATTCAAGTACTTTATCGTTCATATCCCCGAACGCATCTTGCGCGACTGTAAATCTTTCATGCAACTTCTTTCCGTATCTATTCATCGCATACGCCATAATCGGAAGCGGTATAAGCGCAGCAAATGTTAACTGCCAACTAATTGAAAAGCCCATCATACAAACGATTGTAAGCATATATAGACTAGAATCAACGAGCGTTAATATACCAAAACCAGCTGTCATGGAGATTGCTTTTAAATCATTTGTCGCTCTCGCCATTAAATCGCCAGTACGATTTTTTTGATAAAACGTCGGTGTCATCTTAAGTAAATGCCCCATAAATTTTGAACGCATCGTTTTCTCAAGTACGAACGCACCGCCAAATAGTTGGTGCTGCCAAATGAAAGTAAGCACATACCCACCAATCGTTACCCCAAGTAAAATAAAAATATATTGCATAATCGCCTCGTTCGTTAAGGCCCCTGTTTTAATGTTATCAATGGTAATTCCTAACACTTTCGGAGGAATTACCTCTATCACGTTTACAATTAAAAGTACCCCAATTGCGATACTATACCTTTTCCAATGCTCTCTAAAAAACCAGCTTAACTTTAGTAATACTGAAAACAATATAACCTCCCCTTTCTCGTTCCCGTTTGATTCACATTTCTTTAACCGCTATCCAAACCCATCACATTTACATTTCGTAAGCCATACAATTTCATCACATTTTTCCACCTTCCAAATTCTGATTTTTTATAGTAACAAGGAAAATAAACAAAAAAAAGCATACCGCCGCTTTGACGATATGCAATAGAATGCATAAAAGCGTACGTTACGATATACGCAACGTACGCTTCTCATAAGACAAAAAGGTCCTATATATCCGCACGGGTTGCGTAATGATATGAATGTTTTCCGCCATTTAACAGAGCTAAGCCCATTACATTTACGATTACAATCATTACGCACACCCCCTTCATTTATTTTCCATTTATAATCTTACAACTTTATTGAGTATTCTGTCAATTATTTTTTTCACTTTAGAATAAAATAATCTTTTATCACAAAAAATAAAAGTGATGCATTCTGCTTATAATTTAGCTTGAAATAAGAGAATCTTCTGTAAGAAAGGGCATACAAAATAAAAAAATAGTAAGAAATCGTTTTCACAAACATTTCATTTGAAAAATATTATCAAACCACCTACAATCACCTTATACTCACTCTTACAAGTTGCTATTTTAGGAGGACTAATCATGACAACTAGCAATACGTACAAATTTTATTTAAACGGAGAATGGAGAGAAAGCTCTTCAGGTCAAACAATCGACATTCCATCTCCATACTTACACGAAGTAATTGGGCAAGTACAAGCAATTACTCAAGGAGAAGTAGATGAAGCAATTGCATCTGCAAAAGAAGCTCAAAAATCATGGGCTGAAGCTTCTCTACAAGATCGCGCAAAATATTTATATAAATGGGCTGATGAGCTCGTAAATATGCAAGATGAAATTGCCGATATCATTATGAAAGAAGTCGGTAAAGGCTATAAAGATGCGCAAAAAGAAGTCGTTCGTACAGCTGACTTAATTCGTTACACAGTTGACGAAGCACTTCACATGCACGGTGAAAGCATGATGGGTGATAGCTTCCCTGGTGGATCTAAATCTAAACTTGCGATTATTCAGCGCGCACCACTTGGTGTTGTATTAGCAATTGCACCATTTAACTACCCAGTAAACTTATCTGCTGCAAAACTTGCACCAGCACTTATTATGGGTAACGCTGTTATCTTCAAACCAGCAACTCAAGGTGCAATTAGCGGTGTTAAAATGGTTGAAGCACTTCATAAAGCTGGCCTTCCAAAAGGTCTTGTAAACGTAGCTACAGGACGCGGTTCTGTAATTGGTGACTACTTAGTAGAACATCCTGGCGTAAATATGGTATCGTTCACAGGTGGTACAAATACAGGTAAACATTTAGCGAAAAAAGCTGCGATGATTCCACTTGTATTAGAACTTGGTGGTAAAGATCCTGGTATCGTTTGTGAAGATGCAGACTTACAAGAAGCTGCAAAGCATATCGTAAGCGGTGCATTCTCTTACTCAGGTCAACGTTGTACAGCTATTAAGCGTGTACTTGTACATGAAAATGTAGCAGACGAACTAGCTGGCTTATTAAAAGAGCAAGTAGCTGAACTATCAGTTGGATCTCCAGAACAAAACAGCACAATCGTTCCATTAATCGACGACAAATCTGCTGACTTCGTTCAAGGTTTAATTGACGATGCTGCTGAAAAAGGTGCAACAATCGTTATCGGTAACAAACGTGAGCGTAACCTAATTTATCCAACATTAATCGACAACGTAACAGAAGAAATGAAAGTTGCTTGGGAAGAGCCATTTGGCCCAATCCTTCCAATCATCCGTGTTTCTTCTGACGAACAAGCGATTGAAATTGCTAACAAATCAGAGTTCGGTCTGCAAGCAAGTGTCTTCACAAAAGACATTAACAAAGCATTTGCAATTGCTAACAAAATCGACACTGGTTCTGTTCAAATTAACGGACGCACAGAGCGCGGCCCTGACCACTTCCCATTCATCGGTGTAAAAGGTTCAGGTATGGGCGCACAAGGTATTCGTAAGAGCCTTGAGTCTATGACTCGTCAAAAAGTAACTGTATTAAACTTAGTTTAATCTTATATGTAGCAGCTGATCTAATATTTAGGTCAGCTGCTTTTTAGTTAAAATCCTCCGGGACCTAATAACAAATTCTTCTCTATAATCTGATTATTACTATATCCATTGACGTATAAAAATACATTTGTTACTCTTAAACATGTTAATTTAATACATAAATCCTCATTCGTATCTCGGTGAGGTAGAGGTTGCAATCATTAAAAGTATCATTTCAGGAGATGTAGTGGCATTGATGAAGAAATGAGAAAGGAATGATTGCCGAAGTAAGTCGTGTCCACCATGCACGCTTGCTGGGTCTGCATTTAATAAGTGCAGAACTGTCACAAACGTTTCGTTTGTGGAGAGCTATCGAGAGGTATGTCGTGGGTTTCTTATAAGATAGAAAGCATGTAGCGGCAAATTACGTGCTTTTTTTGTTTTGTTTGGACCTTCTCTTCCTTATCAGGAAGACATACATATCTCCTCGCTTGACTTGGTTATACTAACTTTGGAGGTATTTTCTATGCAACAAAAAAAATGGGGCTTTTGGGTACTAACAGCTTTCGTTGTCGGTAACATGGTTGGCGCTGGTATTTTCATGGTGCCAAGTACGTTGGCACAAACAGCAAGCCCACTCGGTGTCACTTTAGCTTGGTTAACAACAGGATTTGGTGTTTTAATGCTAGCTCTTGTTTTCGGTAATTTAGCAATTCGTCGTCCTGATTTAACGACAGGACCACAAAGTCATGCATATGCTTTATTCTCAACACCAAAAAGAAAGAAAATGGCTGGTTTCAGCATGGTGTGGGGATATTGGGTTGCAAACTGGGCAAGTAACGTTGCCATCATTACATCTTTCGCGGGATATTTATCACTCTTCTTCCCGATTATGAAAGATACGCGACTATTATTTTCAATCGGCTCGTTCGATATAGAAGTTGGAAAGCTCATTACATTTACTATTTGTTCCGTCTTACTATGGGGCACACATTTAATTTTAACAAACGGTGTAAGCGGAGCTGGGAAGCTCAACTTCCTAGCAACAACAACGAAAGTAACTGGATTCCTTCTATTCATCGTCGTTACGTTATTTGCGTTCGAAGCTTCAAAATTTGGACAATGGTACACACCAATGATCGATAAAGAAGGCGTATCACATGGCCTCCTTTCACAAGTAAATTTAGCGGCTCTTACAACGCTTTGGGCATTTATCGGGATTGAATCAGCCGTTCTTTTATCAAACCGAGCTACCTCTCCAAAAACGGTAAAACGTGCGACTGTTGCCGGTTTATTAATAACGGTTGCAATTTATTTAGGAATTACAATTTTAACAATGGGTGTGCTTCACGTTGATAAATTACAAGCTTCTGAACGTCCATTAGCAGATGCATTAAACGCTGCAATGGGTCATGGTGGCGGGAAACTTATGGCATTACTTGCTCTTACTTCCCTATTTGGTTCAATATTAGGCTGGATTTTATTAAGCTCAGAAGTACCTTATCAAGCAGCCAAAGAAGGTTTCTTCCCTTCCTTCTTTACAAAAACAAATAAAAAAGGAAGTCCAATTTACTCATTACGATTAACAAACATTATGTCACAAGTGTTCTTATTCTCAACACTATCTGGAACCATTGCGGAAGCTTATACATTCGTTATTACAGTATCAACTTTAGCCTACCTCATTCCATATCTCGTTTCACCAATATTCCAGTTAAAACTGGTCGCAACTGGTGAAACTTATAAAAATGAGTTACGGGCAAGAATTATAGATGGTGTGGTCGCAGTTATTGCAATTTGCTATGCGTTATGGGTTATTAAAACAGGCGCGTCCGATATAAAAACATTCCTTCTCGGAATTGGTTTATTCGGGGTTGGCTTTGCCTTCTATCCATTAATGAATCGTGATCAGAAAAAAAATAAAGAAAAGAAAAACGAGCAAGTTGCGTAACGCAATTTGCTCGTTTTTTACTTTATAAAACATATATAATAGAAAAAAGAGGTGAAAAACATGTCAATCGAATCACTATGGAGCTCTCGCTTTCAACAACATATTCAAAATGCCATCACATACTTTGCACGTATGATTAACGGTTTACTATATAGCTTCATCTTCGTCTCATGTGTAGGTGCATATTATTACGCTAAGTTTCTTAAAACGGATCCTTCTAAAGGAATATCTCTATTGCTTATTACAATCGTCTTAACAGCGATTATAACGAGATGCCCAATACGTACATTTATTCAAAAGCCCGATGCTGTCTATTTACTAGCACTAGAAGAGAAATTAACTTCTTATTTTAAAAAATCTCTTCTATATAATTACATCATTCAGCTCTTCCCATTATTATTTACGTTCCTTATTCTCGTACCACTTGCACTGCAATCATTACAATTGACCGTACCTTTCTTATGTACAATCTTTATCGTTTTAATGATTTTAAAAGGCTGGAACATATACATACATTGGATATGGCGTGATAGTTATGAAAAAAGCATATGGCTTATCATTCGTGTTGCTTGTAATGCACTTTTCATTTACATGCTGTTTTATGTTGCAAATATCATTGTGCTAGGCGGCTTACTATTACTTCTTGCCTTCCTACTCCTATATACAAAAAAACAGCCCACAAAGCGAATACCGTGGGAATACATAATCGAGCAAGAAGAAAAAATGGACATACGATTTTATCAATTCGCTAGCATCTTTACCGATGTTCCGCAAATTAAAAAACAAGTAAACGGCAGAAAATGGCTTACAAATTGGATCGAACCTTTACTACATAAAAAACAAGCTACTTTCTTCTATTTACATACACTTGCATTTTTACGTGGTAATGATTATTTCGGTATATATATTCGCTTGGGGGTAATCGGTGCTTTCATCCTATATTTTGTTCCGAATATATACGTAAAAGGTGCTATCGTTTATATCATCCTATATATGATTTCTATGCAGCTTCGTTCTCTGTGGAAATATTTTTCAGGAAATATTATCGTAGCATTATATCCAATTGATACTGAAGAACGAATGAGTCAATTTCTTAGCTTAATCTTTATATTGCTAAGCGCTCAACTCATTGTATTTTCAAGTGTTATACTCATTGCTACAGGAAAATTACTACATGCTTTGATTATTATGGTAATCGGTGTACTTTGGATAAGGTTTATTATTGTACCAAAAACGAAGAAACGCATTTCTTCATTTTAACGAAAAAGAGGCTGTACATAACAGCCTCTTTTTCTCGTCCTAAAATTTCTAATCACTTTTCGTAGGCATTTCTCATATAGTGAAAATGACTATACAATTCCTATCCATACGTTAAATAATGATTTCGCACATATAAATAAAAAAGATAGGAGCTCTATTATGAACAACAATCCGCCTTCAACGCCCCAAAACAACTCAGAAGAAAATAGCCGTGACATTAAATTGCAAACATTACGGGTCATCGGACTCATCGTCCTCATTAGTGGTTATATCCTCGTCGCTCTCTCAGAAGTAGGTGAACTGAAGAATTTATTAACTAATCCTAACGCTAATCCTAACTTAGCTGAAGCTGATTCTTTTTAACTTTAGAAATAAGGGGAGAAATTATTTGATTTCTCCCTTTATCTCTCTTCTTCATGAGTAGCACCAGCACCATACTCAAAATAATATTCCATTACGCGGTCTAGCCATTCTTCTTCCTTCTCTGTAAATGGAGATGGTGGGAGTTCTCCCTCTTCCTCTCCACCTAGTCCTTCCAGCTCATTAACCATTTCTTCATTCATAGATGAAAATGTAGAACAAATTGCCTCATTGGCTATCGTCATCCACCAGCCCATTAACTGTTGTACTTCGGGATCATCCACTGGTCTTCCCACTAATTCTTTTACACCTTTCGTATAGCGAATAAAATCTTTATCTCCTTTTACTAACACTTCTTTGGAGTGATCAAATAAAACTTTAACTACTTCATCCGAAGTATGCTGCTCATACCATTTCCGGTTATCTCTCTCCCATTCTATACTTCTAATTAAGTGCATGAGAAATCCGCTATCTATTTCCTCTTTTTCCTCTAATAAATTTAATGTGCGATTAATAGCCTTAAGAACTGTCTCAATGTGTTCTCTCTTATCTTCAAATGCCTTTTTTTGTATTTTTAAACTTTCATATAAGTCTACGTTAAAAATAGGACTATTAATGATTTCGCTTATTTCCTCTAAACTATAACCTAGAAATTTAAAACTTACGATTTGTTGTAAAACAAGTTCATCTTTATTCGTATATAAACGATGGCCAGAACTAGGATTTTTTACAGGCTTTAGTAATCCAATTTCATCATAATAGTGTAATGTTCTAATGGATACTCCTGTCTTTTCTGAGAACTCGCCAATAGAATAATGCTGTTTTTGGTTCATCTTATATTGCTCCCTAAATGATGTTATCGTCCTTCTACACCTTCATCATACTACCTCACGTAACTGTAGGTTCAAGAGGAATTCATTATTTTTAATACATCTATATTATTTACCCAATATGAGAAACTTTCCTCTCATCCTCATACTGCTCTTTCCCTATCGCCCTCATAAATAATAAAATACTGCTCATACCAACGATGAAATATAGAGCGCTCATGCCCCAAGATGCAATAAATGAACCTAGCATAACACCTAATGCACCATTCATTTTCGCCACTTGAAAGACCATTCCGTTAATCGCCATATAAGAACCTCGCGCCTCATTTGGCACCATATCTGCCATTATGGATTGACGAACCGGTACATACATCATCTCTCCTACAGTTTGGAAAAGCCCTGCAATTAATAAAATCCATAAACTATTGCTCGTTCCGAGTATGGTAAATCCAATTGTATAAATGAATAAGCCTACATATAAAATCTTTAAATCGTTGAAGCTCTTCAACATTTTAATAACAAGCGCCGAAAATAATACAATTAAAATTGTATTCTCTGTAGATATCCAGCTCAGCATTCGAATACCTGTTAAATCAAACGTAAAACCATTTCCGAAGAAAAAGTGAATCGTTTCAAATTCCTTCTGCAAACGTATCCCTAAATAATTATTAATTTGAAACTCTAAAGATAATGTACATATACTTGCTGCACAAAAAATTAAAAACGCTCGGTCTTTCATCACGACTTTATAACTATCTGCCATATCTTTTAATACATTTTTCTTCTCCACTGTTTTTCGTGCTACATACACTTCTTCCATATATACAGCCATCACATATAAAGTAATGATTGCAACAACCGTTAATACGATAAACAATTGTAATCTATAGTTTTCAAATAGTAACCCGCCAAATATTGCTCCAATCGCAATTGACAAGTTAATAGCCCAGTAGTTAATGCTGTACATGATTTTTCGATTTTCAGGTGTACTCACATCGATTAACATCGCTTCGGTCGCTGGGTTCATAAGTCCAGATCCTAAGCTGTTCACTAGCATAAATAAAAATGTTAACCACGGTGAATCTACATAATCTGAGTTCGCAATTCCCATACAAGCAATGGAAACGACTTGTATACTTTGGCCGATAATCATCACTTTTTTACGACCGAGTCGATCTCCAATATATCCACCGTATAAACCAATTACTAATGAAGCTATTACATTAATTAGTAGTAAAGCACCAGCCATCGCACTACCTAACTTTATTGAAAAATAAATTGCCATAAACGGAAAAATCATCGTTGATACCGCTCGTGTTAAAAATGATGTTATAATTCTAATTTTTATATTTCGATGCATACTCCAGAATCCCATCGGTTCCCCCTCCTTATGCTTATTCATTTTACTTTGAAAAAGAGGAAGAAAAAGGTTAGAATATTCTAAAGAGTTTCCCCTTTTAAATAGAAGGAAGTGCATACATATGAAGATTATGGACTATTATGTTCGTTTAAGGTTACATTCACAAGATCAGCAACTTATACGAAATAGCTTACAAGAATTAGCGGATATTTTATATTGCAGTACGAAAAACGTGAAGATTTTATTAAAGAAAATGAGCGAGGAACAATTCATTAAGTGGACACCAGGGCGTGGTCGCGGAAATAAAACAGAAATTATATTTGTACATAGTTTCCTAGAAGCAATTGAATCCTATACAGATGAACTGTTAGCCCAAGAAAAATTAAAAGATGTCTTTCTTCTTTTAAAAGAGCCCCTTCCTCTTGCACTTCAAAAAAAAATAGAAAATAAACTACATCATCATTTTGGATACGAACCTTCAAATGATATGTACGACGTATTAAAGATTCCTATATCAAGAAAGATATTCCCATTAGATCCGGCTTTTGTGGCTGTAACTACGGAGAGCCATCTTACTAGTCAGATTTTTGATACATTAGTCTTTTATAACGATGTGACAGAACAAATGGAACCGCACATTGCTCATACGTGGGAATTAAGTCAGGATCAACTTACGTGGACGTTTTATTTACGAAAAGATATACATTTTCATAATGAAACTCTTTTAACTTCTAAAGATGTTCAATTTTCATTTGAAAGATTGCAGCAAGCTCAATCTCCTTACGCATGGTTAACACAGGAAATTGTCCAAATTGAAACACCATCACCACTGCAAATTCGATTCCATTTAGCAAAACCAAATTTATTTTTCTTACGTTATGTGAGTTCCATGCAACTCGCAATTTTACCGCATGATGCAGTTATTCAAAATCATCACTACATAGGTACTGGACCTTTTAAACTTACTCATTACTCTGAAGACAATATCGTACTCGAAGCGTTCACCCATTATTTTAAAGAGCGTGCGTTATTAGACCGTATTGAATTTTGGGGTATTCCTGATCATTTGCAAATAAATGCTGATTATGAACTACCAAATGAAGAGGAAAATGAAAGGCATGATATACAAATAGAAGAAATAGGTTGTATTTATGCTAGCTTCAACTTTACAAAACCTGGTCCTCATCACGACATTCACTTTCGAAAAGCTTGGAGAGAACTATATGACGTTGAAACGATACTTCATAGCATAGAAGGCAGACGAACAATTGCTGCATCAAGCTTTTTTCCTGAAAGAAGCCGCCAAGTTCCTAACAGGTCCTACTCTTTAGAAAAAGCGAAAGAGTATTTAAAAAAGAGCACCTATAATGGAGAGACGATTCATATTTACTTCTTCGCATTTAAAGATAGTGCAAATGATGCATATTTCCTAAAAGAGCGTTGCGAAAGTTTAGGTATACAAGTAGAACTTCACCCATTTCTCGTTTCAGATTATATGGATCGTTCTATTGATAAACATGCGGATATTATTTTCATGGGGGAAGTATTTGCTACCGATCATGAAATTGCATTTTTAAATGTATTTAAAAATAAAAGTTGCTTCGTAAATCGATTCATGGACCCACACTATGCAAAACAAATTAATTGTTTACTTGATACCTTTTTATTAGAAGACAATAAAGAAAAACGGTATAAGCTCATGTATGAGATTGAAGAGTTTTTACAAGCTGAAAACATCATTTTATTTAACTATCACGTTTTAAAAAGAAAAACATACCCTTCTTCTTTAAAAAACGTAACAATTGATTCATTCGGTTGGGCGAATTTTGCGAAGTTATGGATACAGCCATCCCCGCATTAAATACGGGGATGACTGTAATTATTGAATGACTTCTTCTAAATGGTTCTTCAAGTTCTCTAAATACTTCTCAACAGTAGGATTTTTCACCACATCATAACAAGCAAAGCTCTTTAACAGACTCATACCGAGAAACTTCTGCACACGATGTAAATGACTAAGCGCTGATTCTAAACTTTCTCCTTCAAAGAACTTCGTCTTATCTCCAAATGCCTTTTCAGGTGCATTCCAAGTTGTAGAAAACATATAATGCTTCTCTTTTAATAAACCACCTGTTCCATATTCATCTGCACCTTTAAAGAACAAGCCGTATTCATATACTTCATCCATATATGTTTTAAATAATCCCGGGACACTAAACCAATAAATTGGTGTTTGATAAACCACAACATCGGCCCATAAAAACTTCTCTTGTTCTTCTTTAATACTATATCCATCTTGAATCGTTGTTGTTTTCACATGATGATTTTCGCTTAATACAGTTACCATATAATCAACTAACGTTTTATTTAATCGTCCTTCTTTCGTACCGTATTTTTCATGTCCATTTATAATAAAAATATTTTTCATCGCTTTTCTCTCCCCTATATGATCTACTCTTCAGCTATTAAGCCCAGTTGCTGCTTCAGCGTAAGATTATCTTCTAAATGCCAATCTTCCGTTATCTCGCCATCCTTCACATGCAAAATATCAATTGCAAAAAAATTAATTTCCTTATCATTATGAGTTCCTGTAAAAGAAAGACGAGCCGTTACTTTATCACCAGCAACTAGTAATTCTTCAATCTCACAATGTATATTTGGAACGACTTTCCGAAAATTTTGTGCCGCAAACTTTAATCCTTCAGTGCCTTGTGGTCGCCCTTTCGGCAGTGTATTATCGAAAAAATTTTCCGTAACAGTCTCCGGAATAAGCTCCTCTTTACCTGTATCCCAAAATGCATAAAAACGCTGAGCTGCATGCACGATTTCTGTCGCTTCCTTTTTACTTAATGAAGAATCAATTGTCATTGCTTTTGGCTTCGGCATTTCCTTTAATAACTGAATTTCAGTTTTTTGCTCACCACTACATGCTACAAGCACAATACAAATGACAAAAAAACTAAGGAACATAAACAACTTTTTCATATCCATGGAAATCACCTCCTCCTCATACAAACCCTTTGTATTTCGTATTGCTATTGTATATGCACTAACTTCCTTTATGGAAGTAGTGATATTTTTTTCATATAGTTACCAAAAGTATAGTTTTGTGATACTATAAAGCACATTCATTCAAAAAATTTTTATGGAGGCTAGTTCCATGAACAATATAGATCCAGTTGTATTAACGAAAGGTTTACCTGGTATACCTTGTCCTATCGCTAAAACGCTTGACGTAATTAGTACAAAATGGACGTTTTTAATCATTCGTGACCTTCTTATCGAAGGAACTTTACGCTTTAGTAATTTACAAAAATCAATGGATGGGATTAGTCCGAAAACTTTATCGCTTCGCCTAAAAGAATTGGAAACGAAAGGGATTATAACGCGAAAAGTATACCCAGAAGTTCCGCCTCGCGTAGAGTACACGTTAACGGATAAAGGAAAGCAATTAGAGGGGATATTTATTGAATTAAAGCGGTTTGGATTAAGTTTATAAACGAAAAGCCCCTTACCATAAAAATAGTAAGAGGCTTTTCGTTATTCACTACATTACTTCGCAAAACTTTGAGCTAGCTGTTTCTCTCTCCACATAAATGTAATGCCGAGACCAACGATTAAAACAACACCTGAAAATGCATATGGATAATTAATGTTTATATCAAATAATATTCCGCCCATCGCTGGTCCTGCGATATTTCCTAAACTCGTATACGTTGAGTTCATACCAGCAACGAATCCTTGCTCTTTTCCAGCTGCTTTTGATAAGAACGTCGTTAAAGCTGGACGAAGTAAATCAAATGCTAAGAAAATAAAACAAGTAACAAGCAGTACAATCCAATAATTAAAGACTACAGTTGAGACGAATGCTAATACTGCACCCACAATTAAACATATTTGAATTAACACTTTCTCACCGAACATGTCAACCAATTTGCCAAACATAAATACTTGCACAACTACCCCAAAGATGGAGCTAATCGTAATAATTGCAGCAATATCTTTCGGTGTGAAACCAAACTTATGATCAGAAAACAGACTAAACACAGTTTCATATGCCGATAATCCGAATGCGAGTACAAATACAATAATAAATGCGATTGCATACATTGGATTTAATGATTTCTTTAAATCCCCGATAAAGCTTGATTCCTTCGTATTAGCAGAAATCTCTGCAAGCTCTTCTTTCGTTAACGGCTCTTTCAAAATAAATATAGAAATCACGCATGCGACAAAAGCAATCACTGCTGCCACAAAGAACGGCACACGTATACCGTATTCTGCAATAAACCCGCCGATTCCAGGCCCTATAATAAATCCGGTACTAATAGCCGCTGAAAGATATCCCATCGCCTTTGGACGTTCTTGAATAGAAGTAATATCAGCAACATATGCCGTAACACCCGGCATAATAAACGCGGCACTAATTCCGCCTAACACCCTCGCTGCATAAAGCATCCACACATCTGTACCTAATCCAAAAAGAAGCTCTGAAACACCAAAAATAAATAATCCAATGATTATCATTTTCTTTCTGCCGTACAGGTCAACCCAACGACCTGTAATTGGTGAAGTAATAAGCTGAGCCATTGCAAACACTGCAACGAGATAACCCATCGTCTTTCCTGTTAAATTCATATCATTCATAAAGGACGGCATAACCGGAATGATTAATCCAATCCCTAAAAAAGCGATAAATATATTACTCAAAAGAATGATCAATACCATCTTTTGTTCTTTTATCGGTTTCTTCAATTTTTAACACCTCTTCCCGTAGTTCCTCTCAAAAATAATGCCCAAGAAGCTTTTTCTTTATCCTGCTATTTGTGGGCTCATACTGAGTAAAGATGTCCCCACTCATTAGAATTTCACTCTATCCTTCCACACATACATAAACACAGGGTGAATGACTATCATTCAGTTTCCCGCAGAAATGAACCTACCTTTTCAGACAGGTTCATCTTACTACTTCTTTATATGTAGTGCATGTGTTAAAAAATCTAGTACTTCTGTCTTTTGTAGCTCGACTTGCTCATCATCTTTATGATCATATAAATAAACTTGTTCCGCTGCTGATTCAACAAGAGCGATAAATAACTTCGCTGTTCGCTCTGCGTGAACCGAATCACGAATTTCACCTGATTCTTTTGCCTCACTTAAAAAGTCGCTTAGCCATATATAAAGAGGCTCATATACAGCTTCCCATTCCTTTATATGTTCAGTTGATGCAAGGCCCGCATACATTAATGCTTGTATTTCACGATATTCAGCTATAAAGTTAAACACTGCATCTATTACTTGCTCAACTTTACTTGAAAAAGGTGAATCGTTCTGTACTTTTTCTTTCACTGCAAGTATCATCTTCTCAACCATCACTTCTGCTATTGCAGGCATAACAGATAACTTAGAAGGAAAATATAAATAGAAAGTTCCTTGTGCAATGCCAGCCAATTTCACGATATCAGAAATCTTCGTTTTTTCAACGCCCTTTTCCTGAAACACTTCAATAGCTGCATAGACAATTTTTTCTTTTTTATTCATCATCTAAACCCTTTCACACGCGTATTGAATGACTGTCACTCATTTTATAAAATAACTAGCTGTACTGTCAATTATAGTGCACTTTTCATAATAAAAATCTCCCAACAAATCGTTAGGAGATTCAACTTTAATACCATTTTCTTATGAAAGAGCCTTTAATCCCGTAACTCCACATACGATAAGAGCTACACTAATCAAACGTGCCTTACTTTTCGATTCACCAAACAGAAACATATTTAATAAAACTGCGCCTGCTGTTCCAATGCCAATCCAAACCGCATAAGCCACACTTACTTGTAAGAACAAGAAAGATGTGTATAAAAATGCGAAGGAAGTTGCAAATCCACCTATATAAATCGCTCCATTTGCTAACGTCTTATCTTTACTATACATTTTAAGGCCTATCACACCGACTATTTCACTAATTGCAGCACAAAATACGAAAAACCAACCCATTTTTAAGCAGCTCCTTTCACAATTTCTTCCGCGGTTTCTTCTTTATTATCAGCCAGTTTTAAACCGATAACGCCCGCTACAACCATTACGATAAAGAATAGTTTTCCTACACTGAAACTGCCGCCGAAAAGGAATACATCCATTAGGAAAGTACCTACCGTACCAGCTCCGGCAAACACAGCATATACAGTCCCTGTTGCAAGATGTTCGCACGCTTTCGATAGGAAGTAAAAATCAACAGCGATAACTCCTACAATAATGACCCAATGCCACCAAGTATGAGCTGTATTAAAACCAAACACCCAAAAAATTTCAAAGATACATGTTAATATGACATATAACCAAGCTTTATTTTTCATATCTCTCACCTTCTATTTTTCACTGACTGACCGTCAGTCATTTTTAATTTAAAAAATATAATCTCACTCTAACTACTATTTAAAAAACCAATATCATCCTCATTTATCCTTATATTTGTTCCGTTATTAAGCTAACTACATATAAAAGTTGCTTATCTACACCCTTTCATAAAAAAATGACTGAATGTCATTCATAAACATTCTACATGACCAATTGATAAAGTGTCAACACCCGGATTCTATTAACCAAAAATATTTTAAATTTCTTAAATCCACATGAATATTTCTTAATAATCTGTGAATAATGGTAGTAACATAATATTTTCTCCATTCCCCCCTTGGAGATCCCTTTGAATCGAGCAGTTGCTTTTAGCTAACTGCTCTTTTTTAATTTATCGGCACATTATAATAAAATACTCATAGATAAATTCCAAAACAAAGACCTGTACTCCCTTTTCAACATGCAACAAAGAACGAAATATTTTGTACGCTATTTACTTTTCAACGAGTCTTTGTATGCAATAATTTTATTTTCGAGCATCTTCTCTGTAATTTCTAAGTTTTCTCTTTGAGTTCGAATAGATTTTTTATGATTTTCTAACAGTTGTAAACGAGCTTCGGTTGTATGCTCCCCTTCTAAATATAATCTAGCATATTCTCTTATTTTCGCTATTGGCATTTGTGTTTGTTTTAATTTCATTACAAACTGCAACCACTTTATATGTGACTCTTCATACAATCTATTCCCATTTGCATCGCGATTTGCAATTAATATGTTCTCCTTTTCATAATAACGTAATGTATGTGTGCTCACTCCTAATAATTTAGCTACCTCGCTAATTGTGTACATAACCATTCTCCCTCCGCACGCCATTTACTCTCATATATTTTACTGCCTTATCCAAATTATAAAAAACATTTGACTTAGAGTATACTCTAACAAATACAATCTAACCATGATAAATTAATTTGAATTTAGGAGGCTTTTATATGAAATATACTGTTATTACTGGTGCTAGTTCAGGAATTGGCTATGAATCCGCTTTAGCCTTTGCATCTCGCGGAAAAAATTTAATACTTGTAGCTCGAAGACAAGAAGAATTAGACGGATTAAAATTAAAAATTAACGAAATGCATCCAGAGTTGGATGTTGTCATTCGAAGAACTGATTTATCCGTCACTGAAAATGTTTATAAACTTTATGAAAGCCTACAAACTTTTCAAATTGAAACGTGGATTAACAACGCAGGTTTTGGTAATTTCGCCTCAATTGCTGAACAAAATTTAAACAAGATAGAAACGATGTTGCATGTAAATATAGAAGCACTAACAATACTATCTTCCCTTTTCGTTCGAGATTATTCAATGACCGAAGGAACACAGCTTATTAACGTTTCATCAGGCGGTGGATACACGATTGTTGCCAATGCTGTTACGTATTGCGCTACGAAATTTTATGTAAGTGCATTTACAGAAGGACTATCTCACGAACTGAAAGAACAAGGTGCAAAATTACAAGCAAAAGTTTTAGCTCCTGGTGCAACTGAAACAGAATTTGCGAAACGTTCATTTAATATTGATGAGTTCCAATATGATGGTGTTGTACCGAAATTCCACACGGCAAAACAAATGGCACAATTTATGCTCGACCTTTATGATAGCGATAAAGTTGTAGGGCTGGTCGATGGTTCTACTTATAACTATGAGCTTAAAAATCCCATTTTTAATTTTGCAGTGAGACAAACGAATTCAAATTCTTAACAACATCTCATTTCTGATCAAAATATAGATACCCACTATTTCTTAAATAATAGTGGGCCTTTTTTCTCTCTAAAAATTTCACCCACATACCGTATCATCGCCACCTCATCACAATAATCAACTTTTGGACAATGTCTACAATCAATCCACACTTTTTCTGGCAATGCTTCTCTATTCATAAAATCAAACCCGCACTTTTGAAAAAATTCTGTTTCATATGTTAAAGAAATTACCCTGTTCACTTTTATCTTCGCCGCCTCATTCATTACATGATTCACTAACTTACGCCCTATCCCTTTTCCTGCATATGTATGCGAAACTACTAACGATCGTACTTCTGCGAGATCCTCTCCTAACACATGCAAACCAGCAACTCCAACGACTTCCTCCCCTTCTTTCATAACATATAAACATTGTAAATATTGATAGAGAGACAAAAGAGAACGCGGCAAAACAACTCCTTCTTTTGCATACATTTCAATGAGATTATAAATTTCTTTCACATCACTTGTAACCGCATTAAAGATTTTCATATTATATCCCCTTGCCCCCAGCATTAATATTTATAACAATGAATGAATTTTAATTCATAATTTTATATAATAATACATCTCTCTTTTCTCTCCGTCAATCACTTTTCTGAATTTTATCCCGCATTAACGGGCAGTAAGACTCCCACCTCAAAATTCGGCTGAAGCAAAGAAGGTAGGTGGGAGTCGGGCTGCCCCTAAACGCCCGATTGGTGAAGGCTAATAATCAGTGGTGGATGAACAAAACCCCCACTGATTAAAGTTTCACTTTACACAAACAAAAAAACCAAGCAACTTAATCGATGCTCGGTTCCTCATTTCGTATCGGCAATACCGTCGAATATTTAATTTCACGAAGTGCTAAACTCGTCTGTATACGTGTAATACCTAATTTATTTAGTTTCCTAATAAAATGCTCCAGTTCCTTACGATCACGATTTGCAACTTTTAATAAATAATCATACTCTCCTGTTAAACAGTGACATTCTAACACTTCAGGCATAGATTCTAATTCTCGTTCTAACACTTCAAGCTTTTCATACTGATGAATATTCGTGCTCATAAAAATGAAACATAATAAATCAAATCCAAGCTTTTCTTGATTTAAAATTGCTACTTGCTTATCAATGAATCCTTCCCCGTCTAATCTTTTTATTCTTGCATGCATAGCAGCCGGTGATAAATTAACGCGTCGTGCAAG
The DNA here is from genome assembly GCF_003315125.1 of Bacillus sp. DB-2. Lineage (NCBI taxonomy): Bacteria > Bacillati > Bacillota > Bacilli > Caryophanales > Bacillaceae > Bacillus > Bacillus sp. DB-2. The sequence goes on from NZ_QNRN01000005.1 coordinate 247,159, forward strand.
CTCTGCATTACTTACTTGTGACTCCTTCTGCAATATATCTAAAATTTGTACATCTAAATCATCAAGCACTTTAATAACAGATGACTCCATCAAAATCCCTCCTTTTTCTTACCGATGATTATTCGAAAAAACACCTCACACCTTACACAAAACTGAACATCTTTCTATAAATTATATTTACAACAAAATATTTTATTGTTTTTTAATCATTATACAAAAGAATATATTACATAATAAAGAAAAATGCTAAAATTATTTACAATTCATATTAATTACGGCAAAGGGGATTTTGACATGCCTTATTTTTACGTCTTTTTACTATTATTAACGAGCTTACTATGGGGAGGGAATTTCGTCGTTGGGAAATCGCTCGTTGATCATGCATCACCAATGACACTGACAAGTTTAAGATGGATGATTGCGATTGTTTGTTTATTACCACTCGTATGGTTTAAAGAGAAGAAAATTATTCCACCGCGTGCTGCTATAATCCCGTTAGTAATTATGGGCATTACAGGCGTCGCTCTTTTCAACATTTTTCAATTTTTAGCATTAGAAAAAACATCCGCAACGAATGTAGGTCTTATTTCTACATTGAACGCTATTTCAATTGCATTATTTTCTGTGCTATTTCTAAAAGAAAAAGTAAATACGCTTCAAGTTCTTTCTATGATTCTTTCATTTTTCGGGGTCATCCTCGTTCTTTTAAAAGGAAACTTTGCTCTTTTATTTTCACTACATTTTAATAGCGGGGATTTATGGATGATTGCGGCTGTTTGTATTTGGGGAATCTATTCTGTTTGTAGTAAATGGGCTACAAAAACAACTACACCACTCATGGCAACATTATATTCTGGTATTTTCGGCGTTATTTTATTACTACCATTTAACATAGGAAGCTTCACTGTTTCCAATATTAATTCTTCTTTCATTACATCACTTTTATATACAGGACTCATTTCAACGGTACTTTGTATGGTGTTTTGGAATATTGGTGTACAGAAATTAGGCGCTACTACATCGGGGATTTTTCTAAATTTCAATCCAATTTTCACAGCTATTTTAGCATTTATTTTCCTTGGAGAAGAACTAACATGGATTCAAATTTTCGGGACAATTATCGTCGTTACAGGGTGCTATTTATTCTCTCATTTTAAAACTGTTTCTCCTCAGACGACTAGAGCTTTAGTACGAAAGCATTCTTAATGAAAAAGCATCGCCACCAAAGTGGCGATGCTTTTATTTACCTTTCATTTCTTTCACATACTGCTTTTCTTCTTCTGGCGATAAACGTTCTGTTGCCTTTCCGGTATCACCACCTTGAATTTCCCACAAAAAGTTATGATCCTCAACCGTTTGTGAAAAATCTCCTTTCTCCCAACGCTCCAAAGTAGAAAGTAGCTTTGCTTTATATTTAAAATTTGTACTGCTTTCTACTGCGTTCTTCGCACTACGAATTTCCTTATTTGTCATTTCGATAAATCCCCATTTATCAGATGATTTCACTTTTTGATGTACCATCCTATGCATTGTAGAAATAATTTCATCCTCACTAAATTGTGGCTTCTCTTCCGCAACTTTCTTGTCCTGTTGGCTCATCACTTTTTGTGTTTTAAGACTCTTCTCCTCTTCCTCTATATAATTAAGAAGTTTAGTAACACCGAATACAGCTCCTATCGCAATTACAATCATTGTAATTGCCCCTATTATCCATTTTTTCATATTATGTACTCCCCATTCCCCTAATAATTACATAAACAAATGGAATCGCCTGCGCACAGCCGATTCCATTTGTTTCCTTATTTCATTTTAAACCTTCATCGCTTCTCGTACAATGTAACTGTCCACATATTGTTTAAATTTCACGATTTTTCCATTTTCAAGCTGCCATACATGAACAAATTCCGCCTCAAATGATTTTCCCGTCTCTTTATAAACTCCTGAGTAAACACCTTCAGCAATAATCACATCTTTTCCGTTTACTTCATGGTACGTATTTACACTCGCTTTATAATCATCCCATTCTGATCCTAAACGACTAAATACATTTTCCATTATAGCTTCTGTACCTATATACGTTCCGCCGTACGGAAAACCTGCTGCCTCTGTCCACTCTACTTTTTCAGAGAAAGCTTCCGCTAAATGTTTTGCATTTGAAGAAGATGGTCCTTCATATGTGCTTCGAACAATTTCTAAATTTGTTTTTTGCTTCATTATTTTTTCACCCCAAACGCGTTTGCCGCTAAAACAAGTCCAATTTCTAACGCTTTAACGTGCGGGAACCGCTCCTTTATTGCCGTTTGAATTTCTTCACTTGAAGGATTTCCTGCAAGAACTTCATCAAATGCAACTAAATATTTACGAGTATGTTTAATCGCGTCTGCTGTATTTGGTACGTCATAATCACGATGACCCGCTACAACAATTTCAGGATGAAGATTTTCAAGTTCACTTAATGTTTCTAACCATTTATGACGAGCTTCAGCATCTGTTTCTAACGTCCATACGAAAGTATTGTTATAAACGATATCGCCTGTAACAACGGCTTTTAATGATGGAATCCATACATAACTATTATTCGGTGTATCACCTTGCAAACCACCTTTAATGATTAAATCATTTCCCTCTAAAATCAATTTCTCTTCTGTTAATTCCTCTGGAACAATTGGTTGATGAGGAACATTATGCCCAATAGATGGTTTCCACTGTTCCACTTTCTTCTCAAATGTGTTACGAATATCTTCAACAGTATTCCGTAATGCAACAATCTTCGCTTCTGGAAATGCTGCATGTAATACATTTAATCCAAAATAGTGATCTGGATGGAAATGAGTCACATAAATATGAGTTAAATTCTTTCCTGTTTCAATAATTTGAGCTGCTAAACGGTGCGCATCACTTAATAAAAATTGTGCATCGATAAGAATTGCATCTTTTTCTCCGTATACAATTGTGGATGTAACTTGAAATGCTTGCTCAGACCCTGTAAAAACCTCTAAATGTAATTTTGACATGTTATTTCCTCCACTTTTTATTTACTCTTTTATATTCCTTTATTCTTTAAGCTTTATTCTAGTTGTAACTAAGTTAGTTACAACTAGAATAAAAAAATATACGAATCATTTTATTACTAATCGACTTGATGTAATCATTATAGTTACACCAAGTCGTCAAGTCAACACTTAAAAAATGAAATTTACTTCGTTTTCATTACTTTCTCTTTTAAGAAACGATCTACATATCCTTCTGCTTTTACAACGAATAAATACGCACCCATTGATAATAACGCAAGATCTAATTCATACCCTGGGTTCTTTCCATCTCCTAATAATCCTGCTGCTCCATTTACCTTCACGATAGCTCCGGCTAAAATAAGAGCGAATAACAATCCTACATACCTCACGCCTAAACCGATAATTAATAATATACCACCTACTAATTCAACTGTCGCTACGCCATATGCAAGACCACCTGGTAAACCGATGCTTGTAAACCATCCTGCTACGTTATCTATACCTGATTGAAACTTTGCTAAACCGTGTGCAAAGAACGTAACTCCTAATACGATACGAATAATTAAATTACCAATATATTGATTCATTTTGAACTCTCCTTTTTTGTTTTGTTATGGTGAACATTTATTCACAAGACAAAACAATACGGTATTTCTTTTCATTCGTCAAATGCTTTTTTTAAAGAAAACAAAAAACATTATCCGTTTTACGAATAATGTCTTTTACAAAATAGCGCTAATTCAAGCTTTCGCTCTATTACTTAGAAAAAAGTTGAAAATTTTTCCCAGCACCTATATAAGACAATAAAGACACATCTTCTTCCATCACCATTCCAACAACATTCACTTTCCTATCTTCAGGTAAATCATTTATAACTATTTGCATTTCACCAGCATATCTACCATACAATTCATTATCAATTGTAATGCTACCTTTCTTTCTTGAAATTGTATTCATCGGTTGTAATACAACTTTATTTCCTTCTCTTGATTCGACAGAGCGAATGACATCACGTGCTGGATCTAATCTATTCGTATGCACTTGCTCTACCACTTTTAATACTTCACTTGCATTTATAAATGACTCATATCGCACTGGAATAATCCCACCACTCGCACTCGCTATTTCTTGTACACTTTCTAGACTTCCGCTTATATCCCCGATTAACACCTTATCGACACCACAATCTTGTACAAGTTCTAAATACGCTTCCAGCGGGCGCATATTGCGGTGCTTTTCTAACGTTGGTAAACCTTCATATAACGGACCACGTTTTTCACCATCTCCCGGAATAAATGCCATCGTTTTTATTCCGCACTCATGTAAATACTTATTTTGTTTTTGTAAGAAGGATTTTGCTAGTCCTGTTTCTGGACGCGGGTAAAAATTGTGCCATGCTTCTATATTCTCTACTCGTATATTTTCCGCAAGTAACTCTTCCCAAAAAGATTCTGTAATCGTACTCGCATTTAAAGCCACTTTCATCTTATGAGATACGTGGGCAATTTCTTTTGGCGCAATGCCGTAATCCATTCTTAAACCAGTAATGCCCCACCCCAATAATTCTTCCCCATTTTCATACGTCATTCCTAAATGGTGTAGCGATTTCGGAGAGACATCAACCATTAATTCCATTTCATTTTCGAGAGCCTGTTTCCCTAATGTTTGAATTAACTCTTTATACGTACCTGGGTCATCTTCCGGAATATGAAGTGATGTAAAAATAGACAAAAACCCGTTTTCCTTCACTATTTTTAGCCACTCTTTTTGTTTGTCTACTTGCCCTTTTGAAAGATAAATTGAAACTCCTATCATATGAATCTCCCTTTCTATGAATAGAAAAAGAGAAAGGAATCCCTTTCTCTATATGTTTTCTGCCATTTCTTCTTTAAATCCGAAGAAGTACGTGAAGATAAATCCGAAAGTATACGCAATGACTAAACCTAAGAAATATAGTAAATATTTATTATCAGCAATTAACGGGATTAAAGATAATCCTGATACGCCAATTCCGAGTGAAGCCGTTTTCATAACTGCTTGGAATGCACCACCAACTGCCGCTCCTAAACAAGCGGTAATAAACGGTTTCCCAAGTGGTAATGTAACCCCGTATAATAATGGTTCGCCAATTCCTAAAAACCCAACTGGTAATCCACCTTTAATTACGTTACGAAGTCGTTTATTTTTTGTTTTTACATAAATCGCAATTGCTGCGCCCACTTGCCCAGCACCAGCCATCGCGAGTACTGGTAATAAAGGTGTTACGTGCGTTTGATTAATAAATTCCATATGAATCGGTGTTAAACCATGGTGTAATCCGACCATAACGAGTGGTAAAAACGTTCCGGCTAGCACTGCTCCAGCAAATGCCCCACCAACATTTAAAATTGCGTTAATACCGCTCGTAATACCATCAGATAAAAATCCCGCTGCTGGCTGAATCGCTAACATCGTTACTATACTTACAGCTAATACAGTAATAAGCGGTGTTACAATAATATCAACTGCATTCGGCACTGCTTTTCGTACTCTTCTCTCAACTACTACCATAAGCCATGCTGCAAAAATAACTGCAAACAATCCGCCCCGCCCGGGTACCATTGCTTCACCAAATAATTTCACATTTGCCATCGCTGGATTGAAAATTAAAATACCCGCAATCGCTCCAAGAACTGGTGTCCCGCCAAATTCTTTCGCTGTATTCCAACCGACTAAAATCCCTAAAAATGTAAAGATACCGCCGCCAATAAGTAGTAACATTTGTAGCCATGTTGCATTCGGATCAGCACCTGCGTTTTTTGCGAAGTTAGCAACTCCGTTTATAATTCCTGATGCAACAAGACCAGGTATTAACGGAATAAAAATGTTACCTATTTTTCGTAAAAAGTTCTTCACTGGTGTATTATTTTTCTTCTTCATCTCTGATTTAATCTCTTGACCAATATCTTCAAGATGATGATCTGCAACCTCACCAATTCGTAATCCTGTTAAAACTTCCATTTCGGCTGCTACTTTGTTTACCGTTCCTGGACCAACAACAACTTGAAGTGTTTCATCTTCAATGACGCCCATAACGCCTTCAACCTTTTTCAAAAGATCCATATTCACTTTACTTTCATCATGAAGCGTTAACCTCAGTCTCGTCATACAATGAGCAATGCCACGAATATTTTTTATTCCCCCAAGTTGCTCCGAAATTTCTTTGGCCATTCTCTCTTCTTTCTTCATAATAGAATCCCCCTCCCTATTCTTATCGTTTCACTTTATAATGCCTTCTTCACAAATCCTTTCGCTTCTTTTAATTTCTCCAGTGCTTCCCCATACTCACACTGTAGCAATACCATAACAATCGCAGCTTTCACATTACGATCTGCTTTCTCATAACACTCTGTAGCTACTTCATAACTAGCGCCTGTCGCTTCAACAATAATTCGTTTTGAGCGTTCTACCAATTTTTCATTTGTAGATTGAACATCTACCATTAAGTTTTTATATACTTTCCCTACACCAATCATAGACGCTGTAGAAATCATATTGAGTACTAATTTTTGCGCTGTGCCAGCCTTCAACCGTGTTGAGCCTGTTAATATTTCTGCGCCTGTTTCCACTTCCACATTTAGTTTTGCATATTTACTTATTTCAGCATTTTTATTACAAGAGATACTAGCTGTACTCGCTCCCACGCTGCCTGCGTACTTCAAGCCGCCAATTACATAAGGAGTTCTGCCACTTGCTGCAATTCCGATAACTGTATCTTTCTCATTTAATCCAATACTTTTTAAATCTTCTTCTGCTAACTCTTCACGATCTTCGGCACCTTCCACCGCCTTGGTAAACGCTTTCAATCCACCTGCTATAAATCCTTGCACCATTTTATCATCTGTTCCAAATGTCGGTGGACATTCAACCGCATCTAAAATGCCTAAACGGCCACTCGTACCAGCCCCAATATAAATTAAACGGCCTTCTTCTTCAAAAGACTTAGTAACAATTTGTACAACCTTTTCAATTTCTTCTATTTCATTTTCAACTGCTAACGCAACAGTTCGATCTTCTTCATTCATACTTTGTAACACTTCTTTTATACTCATCTCATCTAGATTCATCGTTTTCTCATTACGGTGTTCTGTCGATAAATTCTCTAACATATTGCCACCCTCTTCGAAATTATATTTCACACTTTTATTATAACTTTAAGAAACTAAAAATCAATAACTCTTTCTTATTTTATGAAATAAAATTTCATAACATGACATATTTGTGTCAAAGATAATAAAAAAGATGAGTCTCCCCATCTTTTCTTCTACTTCAATTTCCGTAACCGTAATGCTTCTTCTCTCGTCTCCATAAATTGATCTAATACTTTATTACCAATTCGATTGAAAGTAATCACATATAAAGCATCAATCATATTCAGTTGCGTCATTCTCGAAGCAATACTCGCAATGCGATGGTCTTGCTCTACATCTGGCATACAAAGGCGAATATCTGCCGCTTTATATAAAGGAGATGATTGATCTAGCTTCGTAATCGCAATAACTGTAGCTCCTCGCTTCTTCGCATATTGCGCCATTTCAAGTACATCTTTCGTACGACCAGAAGTTGAAATCGCAACAAATATATCATCTTCTTTTAAATTCGTCACAAGCGGTAACATCATATGAAAATCAGATAGCATCATCGCTGTAAATCCGAGTCGTGTAAATTTATAAGCCCCGTCCATCGCTGGAGTAGCTGAACCACCTACTCCGTAAAATATAACTTTATCCGCATTTACAATACGATCTGCAGCTCTCTCAAGTTCCTTCTTATCTATCGCCGTGACACTCGCCTCAATTGCAGCTTTATTCACATATGTAACTTTATTAAACAAGTCGTACGGTCCATCTTCCGTATTCATCACTGAAAAATCATTAATATTATAATCAGCAATCGTTAATTCACGAACGAGCGCGATTTTAAATGATTTAAAGCTCCCAATCCCAATCGACTTACAAAAGCGAACAACACTTGCCTCACTTGCGCCTGCATTCGTTGACACTTCTTTCGTCGTTAAGTTCGGAACAATCTCTGCATTCTCCATTATGTACATGGCAACCTTCTTTTCGGCTGGTGAAAATTGATCCATATTACTTTCAATTTTAAATAGTAATGTTGAAGCTTTCACTATTTAACCTCCACTTCTTATGGTTGCTTTCACTTATTTTCTCTTGCTTCAAAAAGATAAAAACCATCATCGCCAGGAGGATGGTGAACAATTACAGTTCGATCCCCTTTTTTATATGACGTTATTTCACCTTCAGATCGCTGTTTTTCCCATCCATGTATCCAAATTGCAAAGTCAGGTACAAAAGCAGTGTACTTATAGTCTTTCGGGTTTTCGTCTTCTACATAGGAAGAAAAAATAGAAACTGGAAAATCTTTCACTTTTGATTCTTTCCATGCGGTAAATGGCATACATAGTGCAATAAGTATGATTACACCGATAACCTTCCCCTTCGTAATCCTCACACTTCCCACTCCTTGTCATATCACATACATAGATTTTATCATAATTACAATCCATTCATGCTACATGACCACTGCATTTTGTAATAAAAAAGAGCTTATCTACGTCAGATAAGCTCTTTCCCTCTATACAAAATACTTCTTTAAAAGTGGCGGCGTAATAATTGTCGTCAATATAACAACAATGACAATCGCTGTGAAATTTTCTTTCGCTAACAAATTCGCCGCAAGTCCATTTGCTGCAATGATAAGCGCTACTTCCCCGCGCGACACCATTCCCGCACCAATACTAATAGAAGATTGTAAGTTAAACCCTGTTAATCTTGCTCCTAAACCTGATCCGATTAACTTTGTGAAAATTGCGATGAGCGTCATAATTATAATGAACCAAAGTTGGCTTCCGATACCTTGAAATGTAATTTCCATTCCAATACTTACGAAGAAAACCGGTACGAATATCGCGTAAGCAATCGGTTCAATTTTATGTTCCACTTCATGCTTATACTCTGTTTGCGAAATCGCAATTCCTGCTGCAAATGCCCCAATAATACCTGCGATTCCCATCATTTCACTGTAATACGAAAAAGAGAAACAAATAATAAGTGCAGCACTAATTAACGCTTCTGTTACGCGAAGTGGTACGAGCATTTTCATAATCCACGGAACAACTTTCCAAGAGATGAAAACAATACTTACAAAAAAGATGATTTTCTTTGCAATGACTAGCGTTACATTTACATCTTGTGTGCCTAAAAAACTCATGACAAACGCTAATAAAATAACGACAATTACATCATCAAATACAGCTGCACCTAAAATCGTCGTACTTTCTCTCGTATTCATTTTCCCTAAATCTCTTAGTGTTTGAACAGAAATACTAACCGAAGTGGCACAAAGTAATAACCCTAAAAAGATCGCATGCGACTGTAACATTCCAAACGCAAGTCCTGCTAAATACCCACCAAGGAATGGGAAAATAATTCCTCCCATCGCTACTGCGAATGCAGATTTTAAATTCCGATTTAACTCTTCTAAATCTGTCTCAAGTCCCGCCATAAACATAAGTAGCAAAACACCAATTTCGCTAAGCTCATCAATAAGTTCTGAACTATTAATAATACCTAGCAAAGCCGGACCGATAATAATACCAACGATTAATTTACCGAGTACAGAAGGCTGGCCGAGCCTAACGCTAATATCACCAGCTAATTTCGTACAAAGTAAAATGACGACAAGTTCAAAATAAAATAACATAGCATCTTCTCCTACTATATAAAGTAAATCTTTTTGTTCCTACATCTATTTCTGCACATAGTTTCTCCTTACAAGCAGCATTTTATTTGTTAAAGTTTTATTTGACAAAATATTCTGAATTATAATAAGATTAATCCAGAAATTTCAAAAAAACTACATGCCATAACTGTATCTTCATTCACTTACATACTCTTTTCCAATGGGTTCACACTATTCGGTTCCCTTCTTAGTCATTTAGCTACTGAAAAAACAAATGATGAGAAAAAGAAGCATAACAAAATAGCTCGCCTATAATAAAGGCGAGCTATTTTCATGTTCTATTATGTTTTTTCGTTAACGTTTGTAAAATGATAAATATACCGATGCAAGTGAGTACATAACCTGCAACTTTTGCATACTTATCTCCCCTTACTTCGTCTCTTTCTTTTTCTTTCTCCACGCGTTTACACTATCAAAGAAAAAGTTAATAAATAGCGTTCCTAACCCCGCTAATAAAAACGTCATTAAAAATAGAACCCATATACTTTTCTCTTTTAAGAAATAATATCCTACAAGGAGCACAACCGCGATCCATACATATTCAAGAATTCTTTTTAGCTTTTTCTCTTCCAAATTATTCGCTCCGATACGATAAACTTAACTAAATCTATACAATTCAATCAAATTTACACGAGTTAGTGCTTCATCGTGTTCTCGCAACCCCGAAGGGACGAGGGGTATAACACTCCACACGAGGCAGTATCGTTACCTCCTATTATCAAGCATTTATTTTACCCATCTTGATAAATTTATCGACGCATTTACATCCCTATCGTGATGGCTCTTGCACCCAACACAACACCACTCACGTATTTTTAAACTCCACTGTCCTTCTGGTTGAACTGAATGGTCGTATTTTACTCCGCAACATGAACAAATCTTGCTTGAGGCGAACCATTTATCAGCTTTTTCATACTCAATGCCATACTTCTCGCACTTGTATGACAAACATTGAAAGAAGAAGTTTAATTTTTGAAATGAAAATGCTTTCGATAGTTTTTTGTTTTTTAACAGGTTTGAGATAAATAAGTCTTCCACAACAATTCTCATTGGTTTGGTTTTCACCAATTTAGCTGTTGCTTGGTGGATATGGTTATTTCGGATATTCGTAATTTTCCTAGATAACCGCAGGTGCTCAGTTTTAGCTTTTTCATATCCGGCAGATTGAATTTTTACACCTTTTTTAAATCTCCTAGACATATCTCTTTGAGCTGACTTTTTCCTTTTCAAAAGTTTTTTAACCTTGGCATCTTTGTTTATATTTCGTTCTTTCATACCATTAGAAGCTACAAAAAGCTCTTTTAAACCAACATCCACACCAATCGACTCATTCGTTAGTTCTTGTAATTCAAAGTCTTCTTGGTATCCTACACTAATCCACCAGTGACGACCGTCAAAGGTAACTCTTGGATTGGATGGTTTTTTATTTCTTGGTAGTTGTTGGCTTGTTTTCACTTCTCCAATGGACTGAATATGAACTACTTTCTTTCCTATAATCAGTCTTTCATAATTGGCATAAAATCCTTGGATTACATCTTTTTTGGATTTATCAGAAGTGTGATAACCATTTTTGTACTTTTCGAACGAATTTTTTCGCGCCTTGTCAAAATCTTTTGAAGCCTGTTTGGGAACTTGTGCGTTGATATTTTTTAACCACTCATATTGCTTTCGCTTCTTGATCTTTGTAAATCGTTTCTGTAAAGCTAACTGTGAAACAGATTTTCCAAATAGCTTATAGTATCTATCACTCATTCTTTTACAATAGTTATAAGCAAATCTTGCAGCACCAGCATGGTTTCTAAGCACTTTTTCTTGTTCAGGCGTTGGAATTAGTCTGACTTTCTTCGCCAATATCATCAGAATTTAACTTCTTTAATGAAAGATTTGTTCTTCTGAATAGTAGCGTGTTCCACCAGCATTCTCCTGAGACTACTCGGATGCAAACCTGTTAATTCTGATACTTGACTAACTCGTGAAAATTTCATTATTATTCTCACCTCATTGAACCCAACATAGCACGTACGTTCTAAATTTTCAATGAAGTTTGATAGATTTAATGAAATTTATCTTGTTCAAATAAGGGCGCAATTCCTTAGCCAGTTCTCTTATGAACTTCTCATGTTTTCACATGAGCGCAGACTATATGTTTATCTACTTAAAGATAGAGGATTTTTCCACCACCATAGGCTTGTGGTGTACTCTCGTCAGTTATACGAGATAGTCGTTGAACGTTCATCTTATCCATTTTGACTTAGATGATTCGAGGCGGAAGACCCATTGTTCTAGTGTTTAGGATTTAACCTTGCACGATCTGATTGATTTTTTCTGCTTTCGCAACATTCACGCTCGCTATTTCTAGCCACGTTGTAGTTCAATCAGCTTTAGGGATTGCCCGCAGTTACCCCTCACTACTAGCCAATCACTTGACTAGCAGGGCTTACTGATATATTTAATTAACTTTGGTTATAATTGGTTAAATAAATCGTAACAGTTAATTACCCTTTTTCTATGCTACTTTTAGTATAACAAAAAAGAAGCCTATCATGATAAGCTTCTTTTTCTTATACCTTATTTGTTAATGCTTTTTTCAACAAGTGAAATAGCGTGCTCTAGCGTACGATTCATTGATTCCACATACTCATCTTTTACATTTTTATCTTTTAACACAGCTTCTGCAACTGTGATTTTTTGACTTAATGATTTAACAGAACCGTCTGTTACATTTCCATCTTGCGCTTTCTTTACTAAAGCTTTTGCAAACTCAACATTCACTTTTAATTTTTCTTTCGGTGTTTTTGGCTGCTCTTCTGCTACCTTTGATTGTACAAATGTTTGGTTTGCTGTTTTTAATTCATTATACGTTTGAACAATTTGTTCTCCTGTACTTGCTATATTCTCAAACACTTTCTTTGCATTGTCATAACTTCTTTGTAATTCGTTAAAAGCTGCTTGTGAATACTGACCTGGTTTTTCACCAAATTCATAAGTACCAGCTAACACTTCTTTCACTTTTCCACTCTCTTCATATAACGCATTTACTTGCTCTAATTTTGTACGATTAGAAAACTCGTTATATGCTGCTAATACTTCTGAAGAGCTCAACGCTTTACTATATAATTTTGCAAGTGCAATTTGTCCATTTAACGGAATACCACCATTTCCGTTACTATCTGGGTCTGCACCAAGTGCAAATGGCACGTTCGGGTGATATACTTTCCCTTGAGCTGGTTGACTATTTACTTTTTTACCATCTACATAAATTGCTACTTCACTACCGTTATACGTTCCTGTTAAATGATACGTTTTGTTTGCTGCTAATTGAACGCCTACACGTTTATAACTGCCACCAATATGAGCCCATAGTTCTACATATCCATTTCCTGTAGATTCAAAACCAATTCCGCCACTCTCTGTATTTTGTAAAATTCCTTGTCCACGAATTTCATTCATCGAAAATACAGTTTCTAACGTAAACGTATTCGCTACTTTTTCTTTTTGTGCTGCTGAAAATGGAAGGTACCCAAATGTATTTGCTTTTCCATTTAATTTCATTACATTTGTTTTCAGAGCTTTATCATATTCAATAAATACATTCCCTTTCACATCACCTTTCGTCCCAAACGGTGAGTTATCTTTAAATGTACCATCTAAGAAATTCACATCAAAAACGTCTGCCTTTGGTACTTTCACATTCGGATCAATATTATCTTTTTTCGTTGTGATTTCTGCAGTTAATGGTTGCTCACTTTCATTGCCAAACGAATCAATTGCAACCACTTCAAGTGTATATGATTTCCCGCCATCTAATCCAGCAAGCGTAAATGTAAGTTCTTTTGGCACTGGATCACGATAAAATTCAGAGAACGCTAATAGCTTATTTTTAATCTCACCTGTTTGTTTATCCTTTGCTTGCAAGCGATAAGAATGAACAAGAAGGTTGTCCAATGCTTGCGGGAATGTTACTGTTGCCGCATTTTCCGTTACATTTGATACAGCAAGCTTTGCATCCTTCGCAAAGTATGGCTTTTCTTTATCACGATCTTCTCCATAGTTGAATCCTTCTTTTTTCGTTGGTAATTTAATTTTCCAAGGCTCACCTGTCCAAGAATTTGTATGGAAATCACGACGATTAATTGTTACTTCTTTATCATCTACTTCTACTAATAGACCTTGGCTTAACGTGCTAGCTCCTGGCGGGATATTCCCTTGTACTTTACCACCTTCAACTTCCATATAGCTTACAGAAGATGTTCCAACAGACGTAAAGTCTTTTTGATGAATCGATCTTGGATCATCTAACGGATAATGTGAATGACCTGAAAACGTAATTACTTGTGGGAATTCTTTTAATACCGCATTAATTTTTGCACTATCTTTCGTTCCCCATTCTTGGCTACCGTACACTGTATCTTTAATATGTTGATGTAAAAACACAAAAATCGGTTTTTCTGGATCATCTTTTTGTGCCTTTGCCATTTCTTCTTTTAACCAATTAATTTGCTTGTCCGAATAATAGCCATGCGTTGTTCCATCCTCTGGTGACATTACGATAAAGTGATACCCTTTTACTACATTATGATAATAAATCGATTCCATTCCTGTCTTTTCTAAGAAACGCTTCTGTGCTCCCTCTACAGATAAGCCGTTCCAATAATCATGATTACCTAGAGAATTCATTCGTACCGCATCTTTATTTGCATTTTCGTTATACACTTGCATAAAACGATCATATTGCTTTACTGAACCCGAATCAGTAAAATCACCTACAATGACAAACGCATCTTGCTTTGGTGCAAGCGTATTAAATTGCTCAATCGCTCTTTTCCAGCGGAACGTATCATCTGTTCCACTATCTTTAATATGCACATCACTTACAACTGGAAAAACAAGCTTCTTCTCACTTGGTGCCTTTTCTTGCTTTTTCTCTTCCGCTTTAACCGACGCACTCCACGGAAATGACACGAATGCTAATACAAAAACCATCAATAATCCAATAAGTCCTTTTACTTTTCTTAAAGCAGTTCTTTCCACGTAAATCCTCCTCATATAATAAACTATTTACAATGGTTATTGTATCGAATGCATATTAACTTAGTTTGAATTAAGAATGAAATTTATTTAAGTTTTGTAAATATACAGTCAATTTTGTGTAACATCCCACATTACTTGTATTATCTTATACAACCACCTTTTGTCTTACAGATTCTCATAACTTATTATGAGCTGTAAGCCTATTAAACATCTTTCGTGAAATTTTTCGCTCCTTTATTAACACAACCTATCGCTTTACAACATTTAATAGTAATAAATAGTAGCTATGAAGGGAGGAACTATTAATGGCTTGTAAAAAAAATATCGGCTGCTATGCCCCTTTATCTATCATCTGCCCTCCCTACGATCCACCTAAACCACCTAAACCACCAAGCTGTGAACTAGTCACGAATGAATTCGCTGGTAATTTTTTTATAACAAAAGAAATCCCTCCACCTTCTGAAAATTCCACATTAGTTTTATGGGAAGGAGATGGTTTACTTAAAATATCAGGTACCATTTCTGTGTATAATAGCACTAGTAGTACTGGAGGGATTACCGTTCAAATTATTGGGCAGGTGACAAATACTTTTACTGTCTATCCTGGCAACACAATGTCATATACAGGTCAATCATTACAATCTGTGACAATCGTTAATATTCCAAATAACCCAATTCAATATATAGAGGGAAAATATTGTTGCCAATTCTCATTTTGCTTATAAAATTCTTTACCACCCTAACTTACAAACTATACAAAAAAGCATACCATTACGGTATGCTTTTCCTTATGAAATCGGATAACGCACTGTAAGGCATAATTGCCCTTGGCTCGTTGCCGTCCCTGTTGTTACAATTTGAATTGTAGTAAAATACCTTACTGTAAACGATCCACTACTTTGTGGTTGTACAGTAATTGTATTAACTACTGTCGCTCCTACTAGAAAGTTTACTGTAACTGGATTTACACCCACATCATATTTTACATATCCAGATGCGTACAAGTCTTGTGTAATATTATCCGTATATACCGTTTCAGTGACCGCACCAGTAGCAGCCCAATCTATACACACCTGATCTTGAACAAGTGTTTTACTGGAACAGCATGATAAGTTAGAATTGCACATCTTAGTCCTCTCCTTTTCTATTATGAAAGTGGATAACGTGTTGTTATACAAAACTCTCCTTGATATGTTCCAGCTGTTCCAGCAGGTAAAGTTACTTCAATTGTCTGGAAACGACGGTACGTAAAAGCTATACTCGTTCCAGGATTTAATGTTTGTGTATCAAGTGTAGCTCCTGTTGCATCCAAAACTGTCAGCGTGATTGGACCTGGCCCGACGTCATACCTAACGAACCCTGTTCCAATCATATTTTGATTAATATTGTTGTTATACAGCACATTTGTAATTGCAGTAGCAACTACAGTTCCTGACCATGGACTACACACTTTATCTTGTACAAAATTTTTATCTGGACAACAAGTTAACGCCGCCCCTGAGCATTCACAAGCCATAGAAATTTCCCCTCTCTCTTACTTATTCCTTATATGTGTATGTCCTTAAGAGTCCTTTGCCTGTATTATTCATCTATATTCACCAAAAATTATGCGCCTTTATCTTTAAATAGATTCCGTTTTGTCCCTCTTTTTCATATATTTATAGATTAGGATACAAGCCACAATTACAAGGACAACTACTAATATAGGTAACATGTACTCCCCAACAATAGCCCCTGCTTTTTCCCAATGCGGACCTAATTTCATTCCAAAATAAATATACAAAGTCGTTAACGGGAACATTGCTACAAATGTATATATGCTAAATTTCCATATATTCATTTTCGCCATACCACATGGAACGGAAATAAGTGTTCGAACTCCCGGGATGAAGCGTCCTAAAAATGCTACAACCGGCCCATATTTCTCAAAGAAATCATCTGCTTTTTGAATTTGTTCTTCTTTAATAAAGAAGTATTTCCCGTATTTTATTAACAGAGGACGACCACCGTAATAACCGAGTGCATATAACGTTAATGGTCCTGTCGTTCCTCCAATTGTTCCAGCTAATACAGCAAGCCAAAAATTCATATCACCCTCGTATACCCAATACCCAACAAGAGGCAAAACTACCTCTGCTGGAATAAATTCAAAAGTTAAAGCTAACACAACTCCAAAATAAGAAAACTGCTTTAAATACTCGATTATATCTAAAATAATTTGCTCCATATTTTTAACTCCTATCCTACATTTACGTTATGCTTTTCTTGTAATTGTACTGGTGCCATCTTTACAATTCGGTTCAAAATGAATAAAACAATTCCAATATCATCTAAAATACCGATAAACGGTAAGAAGTCTGGAATTAAATCGAGTGGCATCGCAACATAGCCAACTAAAAAAGCTATAGATAAGATTTTCTTCTTTATTGAAACCTCTTTTGAAGTAAAAAAGTCAAATAGGAATGGAACAAACTTGCGGACATGAAATACAACTCTTAATCTACTAAAAAGTTTTTTCATTTTTATATCTCCTCTCTTTGTATACAAAAAGGACCCTACCAAATATGGTAAGGGTCCTAAAAAGACAATAAGGGGCCTTTACCATTGCTGGTAAAGGTCTCACTAACAACGAAATCGTTGCCAATAAAGCCGAGGGTTTCTCCCTGTAATGACGACTTTATTGTAATAAGTTACTCCCCTTTATATACACAATTTTATACAATCACATTAAAATATTTGGAGGAGCTTGTCAATATTTTTTTCATCGCCATTAAGATTATTACATTACAAAAGAAGCTATTCTGTATTCTCTTTTGATACAAATTGGAGTTTAAAACGATCTGGGTCATAGAAAGTTATTCTTACTTCTTCACCACAGCAATCTTCCACAAATGATATATGATAAAACTCTAACTTTTTCTTTATCCGCTCGATATCTGAGGTTCTTAAAAATATCTCCGTAGCTGATGATGTGACAGTCTCTCTATGTTCTCCCAGTCCCCTGTTTACAACAAAACAAATTCTCGTTGAGCCGATATCATACCACACACCTGTTACACGTATTTGTGGCCTCTCCTTGCTCGGTTTAAACCCTAGAATTCCTTCATAAAAATATAATGTTTCCTTTAAGTTTTTAGATTCTAATACAATACATGTTGTAACACTTTCCATCCGCACTCCCCCTGCCCCTTTTAGTTTTCTATATGAGTCATAATTTGCAATTATGTACGAATACAATACGTAGTGATGAATATTTCATTTATAAAGGAGGCGTGTAACATGGATGAATTTATGAAATCCTACATACCTTTTCATGGCCCAAACGATCCTTGCCCTCCAATTGGAAAGAAATATTACTCAACTCCCCCTCACTTATATATGGGTTTTCAACCAACTAATTTACTCCAATTCACACCAAAAGAAGCTTTAAGAAAAGGGACTTTATGGCCTGCTTTTTATGATTATTATGAAAATCCTTACAAAAAAGGACGGTGAACAAAAACGTGACACAAACATTGCCTGATGAATATTACAAATGGATTGAAGAGCTGCAAGAATTAGACTTTGTATTAGTTGAACTTACTCTCTATTTAGATACGCATCCCGACGATACTGTAGCTATAAATCAATTCAACGATTTTTCTTATAAACGAAGAGTATTAAAACAAAAAATTGAAGAAAGATACGGACCACTTCAGCAGTTTGGAAACAGTTATTCTAACGCTCCATGGGAATGGAGCAAAGGACCATGGCCATGGCAAATATGAAGGAGAGAAACTATGTGGATTTATGAAAAAAAATTACAGTATCCTGTTAAGGTGAGTACTTGTAATCCAGCACTCGCAAAATTATTAGTTGAACAGTACGGTGGTGCGGACGGTGAATTAGCGGCTGCTCTTCGCTACTTAAATCAACGTTATACAATTCCTGATAAAGTCGTTGGCTTACTAACCGATATTGGTACAGAAGAGTTCGCACATTTAGAAATGATTGCTACAATGATTTATAAATTAACAAAAGATGCAACACCTGAACAAATGAAAGCTGCCGGATTAGACGCGCATTATGCGAATCATGATAGTGCCTTGTTTTACCATAATGCAGGTGGTGTTCCTTTTACTGCCACTTACATTCAAGCGAAAGGAGATCCTATCGCAGATTTATACGAGGATATTGCAGCTGAAGAAAAAGCACGAGCGACTTATCAATGGCTAATTGATTTATCAGACGATCCCGATATAAATGATAGCTTACGCTTTTTACGCGAACGAGAAATTGTCCATTCTCAACGTTTCCGAGAGGCTGTAGAAATTTTAAAAGAAGAACGTGATAGGCAAATTTATTTTTAATACACATATCCTAGCGATATGTGTTTTTTTACGTTAAAAGTGAAATTCTTCCTGCATTAACATATAAATAGTATATTTATTCAATTTTACGCATTATTTTAAAATATTTTTAAAATTCCCTCTTGCTTTCTAGTCATCAGACCTTTAAAATAATAACAGTCAATCGACAAATTATTTGAATTTTCGACAAAAAAACGCTCATTAGGAGGCTTTTCTTTATATGCGTACAACTTTAAAACCAGCGCAAATACTTTCGATTAGTTTATTACTATTCGCAGTTTTCTTCGGTGCTGGTAATATGATTTTCCCGCCTCTTCTCGGTCTTTCTTCCGGAGAAAATATGTGGGTTTCCATTACAGGATTTATTATTACAGATGTCGGTTTATCTTTACTAGCTATCGTCGCTGTTGCCCTTGCTGGTGGTAGTTTTAATACTTTAGCGAGCCGTGTTCACCCAAAATTCGCAGCAGTATTCGCTATCATTATTTATCTTTCCATCGGCCCACTATTTGTTATTCCACGAACTGGAACTGTATCTTATGAAATTGGGATTGCACCACTTTTCCCAGATCAATGGTACTCTATGTTAGTTTTTAGTGCGATTTTCTTTATAGTCGTCTACTTCTTATCGTTAAATCCATCCAAATTAGTAGATCATATCGGAAAAATATTAACGCCAATTTTGCTTGGAATTATTGCAATTATGGCAACAAAAGCGATTCTTTCACCAGGATCATTTGCAGAACCTGTTGGTGACTATAAAGAAATTCCATTTTTCAAAGGATTTCTTGAAGGCTTTTTAACATTAGATGCAATCGGAGCACTCGTATTATCAACGATTGTTGTAAATGCAATTCGCCAAAACGGTATACAAGATAAGAAATCCATTGCGAAATATACAATTATTTGCGGAAGCATTGCGGCTCTTTTCTTAACAATTGTTTACTTCTTACTAGGTTATATCGGCGCTTCAAACGGAAACTTAGGACAATTTGAAAATGGCGGTCAACTATTAGCAACTATTATGTATCAATTTTTTGGGACAAGCGGTAATGTTTTATTAAGTATCGCAATTATAGCTGCTTGTTTAACGACTGCAATCGGTGTTGTAAGTGCATTCGCCAACTATTTCACAACAGTATTAACAAATGTTTCATATAAGAAGCTTGTACTATACGTTTGTATTTTTAGCTTCGTTATTTCAAACTTAGGATTAAGTTTATTAATCAAAATTACATTACCCGTATTAATTATTTTATATCCAATTACAATCATTTTAATTTTCGTATCATTTATCGATAAATATACGAAACGTAAACCTTCTGTCTATATCGGAGCGATGATCGCAGCATTCATTATTAGCTGTATTCATGCACTTGATAATGTGGGAATGATACCAAGTTTTATCGCTAATATCGTACACACAATTCCTTTTTATAACTTAGGAATCGGCTGGATTGTTCCAGCAATAATCGGTGGTATAATCGGATACTGTACTCCACAAACAGAAGCTGCAGGTGAAGTTTCTACAAAATAAAGAAAAGAAGCAAGCATGAAAAATTGCTCGCTTCTTTTTTATTTTCTATCGCTGAATACTGTATTTGTGTACGATCGAACCGTTAACATATAGTAACTAAAGTAAATCATGATATACACTCCTATACTACCTAGTATAGGAAGACTATATTCAAACATTCCTGTAAAGCCCATCAAACTTAAAAATGCAAAGAACGTATGACAAATCGCAAGCAGTAATGGTACTACGAAAATCGCTCCTACTTGTTTTCTTACAGACTCTGTTACTTCTCTTTTCGTTAGTCCGATTTTCTTTAACATTCCGTATGCTGGTCGCTCTGCCATCGCTTCTGTTATTTGTTTAAAGTATAAAATACAGCCAGTAGCAAGAATAAAAACAATCCCTAAAAATACACTTGCAAATAACAACACTGCACCATCTTGCAACTCAGCTTGACTCGCCTGTTCAAATGATTGGAATTTCGCTTCCTTAAAAAGAATAGTCTCTAGCTCTTTCGTTAGCTCTCTACTACCGTTTCCTTCAACGATAAATCCCCTTACCTTTGAAACAGCATTTCCTTGCTGCAACTTATTAAATAACGAATCTTGAACAACAAGTCCAACCGGTGCCAGTTTCGCACTAACAATTGTTTCCTCACGATGATCAACAATTGTTATACCATTCTTCATCCCTTCAAAAGACACGTTGTTTCCTTCAAGCGAATTCTTTTCAATGTTATATGATTTATACGTATCTAATAAAATTGCTTCCTTTTCCGAATGAAGCACAGCTTTTTTATTACCTAACATAGAAGCTGATTTATTAAAATCCGACTCTTTTATAACTTGTACATTACCATTACCTATTAAATACCCAGTTAATATTTGTTCTCCATCTATCTTCCCTTGCATAGAGAGCATAGCTACAGACGTTTCATGTTTGATTGCTAACTCATGCTTTTGAATTTCTTCTCTAACTTTCTTATCTAATCCTTTTCCAGTTGTTACATACTCATAACTAACTGGATTCATTAATGTCGCCGTTTTCTGCGCTCCATAATACATACTAGAACTAATTCCAATCGTACATAGCGTCACTGCACTTAATAAAGATAATAGCGCAAGCATCTTTACGTTCCCTTTTATTCTAAAGAACAATGAAGAAATGGATAAAATGTTCGTTCCATTCCAATATTTCGTTTTATCTCCCTTTATTTTATGGAGTGATTTCACTGTATATTGCTCAAATAGTAAAAACGTACCTTTTACAATACACCCAAAAATAAGTAGACCTGTAATAAAAATTGCTCCAAACCCAAAAACTTGTGTGAGTAACGCAATTATATAACCTGTCATTAATAAAACAATCGCTCGTTTTGCCTTCTTACTTGAATACGTAGGTGCCTCTTCTTTCTGATTTTCACCATATAGTAATTCAACTAAACGATGCTCATAAATTAACTTTTTACTTTTCCATGATGCAATAAAGAAAATCGCACCTATCGTTATAAGGACTTCTACTATAGATAAAAATGAAATCGTAAATGTGAACGTAAACGCACTTCCCATTAACTTCACAAGAAGCCCTGCACATATATTCGCTATAAATAAACCAGAAATAATACCTAATACACTTGCCGCAGCACCAACTAATAACGTTTCATAAAAGAGTAACTTCGCAATTTCTTCTTTACGGATACCTAATAAACTATATAGCGCAATTTCTTTTTTCTTCTTTCTCAAAAAGAAGCTATTACAATAAAAAACAAATATCGTTAAAAAGATAATCAACAATATTTGTGCAAACGTAAATGTCGTTTCCACTTTATCCGACTCTTTTAAAAGAGCTACTACACTTTCATTTCGTTTAATCGATACGAATGTAAAATAAATAATAATGCTGCCTACTAATGAAATAAAGTATAGAAAATAATCTTTCATATTTCGTTTTATACTACGTTTTGATACTTCTAGAAAATCCATCGTACACCTTCACCTGCTCTCACATTTCTCTATACATGAAGTGTACACAAAATTGTATTTCTCCCCTATCGATTTTCATTACATCTCTCTTACGATATTGTAATATAACAAAATAAAAGAACCTAGTTTCCTAGGTTCTTCACATCGTATGTTTAAAAGTAAATAACTCTTCTTTTGACTGCACAGCAGGCTGTTCCTCTTCTACATCCGTCTTCTTTATCTCTCCCCCTAATCGAACTTTTGTCATCGCCTCTTCTATACTTTTTACAATCATATTTCCTGAAAAAATAGTAAGCCCGAAAAATGTAATTGGGACGAGAGGGATCCATGGATGCACTGTTAATGATCTAAAATAGACTCCAATTAAACCTGACCATTCATGCGTGTAAGACTCTATTTCTTCTATCGGTCCTAAAAACTGAACTGTTCCACCAAAGAATATTTCCAGTAATCCTAAGTGCAGTAAAATAGTAAGAGTTTGCGTAAACTGCTGAAAAAATACAAGTATAAACGTCATATAGAGATGCGGGAAAATATGCTTTATAACAATGTGCCTTCTCGATCCACCCAATATGCACGCAGCTTCAATAAATTCTTCGGTTCTCAATTTACGTACTTCCTTCGCAACATACAGTGCAATAACTGGCATCACAAGCATTACAAGTAATAAAACTTGAAACGAAGCTCTTTCAAAAAAGGTTGTTGTTTCCTCCCCACTCCCAAATGCATTTGCAAGGTGAAGAAAAAAATACGCAATCATAACTGTTGGAATAACTGTAAAACTATCAAAAAAAGCCTCGATTTTTGAAAACCCTCTTTTTACATATGTTCCAAGCACAACACCAAAAAACACACCTATCACCATTCTAAGTGCCGCAATTAAAATAGATATACCAATCGTCCACTTCGCGCCTTCAATGACTAAATGTAACAGGTCGTATCCTTTCCGGTCTGTCCCAAGTAAAAATTGTAATGAAGGTGAAAACGGTGGCACTTGTGGATTTTCATCCGCATCATATTGCAATGTAACTTGTCTAATATGTCCATCATTCCATATCGTATTTCCGATGCTCAAAAGAACTAATATGAGAAGAAACCCAATGCTTATCCAAAATCTTTTATCGCGTTTTATATACGTCCACATATTATAGTCTCTCCTTCATCGCAGCTGGAATGAGATAATGAAACAATTTAAACAAAATAAAAATCGGAATATAAATAAGCAGCACACTAACGATGAAAACCTCAACCCTAATACTCTCATACGATTTCAAAAACATAAAAATACCACCCGTATTAAAAATCCATTCTATAATATATAAATTAGATAACATAAAAAAGATATTCGTTTTCGCAAAGTAAAGTGTACTAAGCAACACATTTCGTAAAACATGACGATTTAAAATATGAAAACGATTCAGCCCTTTCGCCTTAGCAAATAGTACATAATCTTTTTCTAGCTCATTTTCAAAACGAAGCACTAACATTTTTACAAACAGAATCGTAGTCGGTATACTCAAACAAAATATCGGCAATCCTCTAATCGACTCGCCTCCAATTGACGCAATTTGAAAAGGTAAAAAGCCTGTTCTTTTAAAAAACCATATAACTAAAATTTGTGATACTAAAATAAGTAGAATGTCTGGAATAGATTCTAGGAAGATGAGAAATGATTTAATGCGATGCTGTATACGCGGTGAACTATTCATAATGACATAAACAATACAAAATGCTACAAATAATGAAATGAAAAAAGCCGCCAAAAAAATCACAATCGTTTCTTTATAATGGACGAACAACTGCGGAAATAAAAATTTACCTCTCACATATTGAAAATTGGAGATATCCATTAAGTTCACAAACACTTCTTTTAAACTCTGTATGTACTTTGATGCATGCAACTCAAATCCATAAAATAATTTTGGCAGTGCCCCTAAAAAAATAATACCCAAAATCGAAATAATAAATTGAACCGTCACTTCCATCCCATTCAGAAAAACTTTTTTGACCACGTTTTCCCTTCTCTCTCTATATAATTTCCCCTTTAATTTTATTCTTAATTTTCTGAATTGTAAATATTTATACATAAAAAAATCACTAGGTTATGATTCTAGTGATTCTTTATGCGCATGCCCTTCTCTTTTCGCAAACGGCATATACAAAATAAAACATCCAATAAGTGCAGCTATTTCTAATGAAATAATATAGTAAGGGTGTGGCCCTAACATATCGAGTAATGAAGCAGTTTCTGGCTTACGAGCTAAAAACATATAATTGCCACCTGTTTTGTAGTTCACAAAAGAAACGATTGGAATTATTATGTTTAAAAATATCATCGTACGCTTAATTGATTGCAAGGTAGGTCTATATCCTTCTACCCACGTCATAAAGAGCGGTGCCCAAATGAGTAATACATGTGCAACGAAGAATTCTATAAAGCGAAAATGCGGAAAAGCATATTGCACGTTCGGCGTTAAAATAGCTTGCGATGCACCGATAATTCCTGTAAAAAACACAATCTCATATATTCGATAGCTTTTCGTTACAATCATAATCGATGCTAACAATAAACTAATCGTACATAACTCAAATGGTAATGAAGTGCCTAGCTCAAAAATACCGGCTTTCCATTCCCACATATGAAGTCCAATCTCACTTCCTATAAATAGAAATGCAATCGCATATCGAACCGTTATATTCCACTCACTTTGACGCAATAAATCTTGGTATTGATACAGAAAAAATATCCCCACCAACATAATAAATAATATAATGACATGTTGCCTCGAGTACGGAATAAATGGTTTTAATGGATGCGCACTAAAATAAGCTTCCATCTTCCTTCCTCCTCTCCTTCATACAATATTATTGTTAGAAAGAAACAACGAGTCAATTCATCTGCTTAAACCATGTACAACCTCTACATTACATTTACATATCGATACCTTACAAAACTGTAAGGTTATTGTAAGCTAAAACGATTTGTCAGATTCTTCACCTCTTCTATACTTAATGTAGATACTAAAACGAACGAAAAGGTGATAAATAGATGAAGAAGAAAAATAAAGTGTTAATTACTAGTGTAGTAGCGATCGGAATTGCAGCTGGATCATATTTTGCATTTGCTGGCGGTGGTTCAGAAGTAGCAATGGCATATAGCGGTTATAAAATTACGGAAAAACAAATTGAAAATGCACAAAAATTTGGCGGCGAAGTTATTCCAAATGGTATTGAAACAATTTCATTCGATCCAACAAAAGGTACGTATGAATTAGCTGTTAAAAAAGGTGATGAAGTGAAAAAAGGTCAGCTTCTGTTTAAATATAATGACCCTACTGCTAAACAAGGTGTAACAGAAGCTGAAATGCAAAAGAAAATCGCACAAAAAGAAGTAACATTGTTCCAAAAACAAATTGATGCAGCGAAACAAAAATTACAAAAAGATAAAAATGCAGGCCTTCCCGCTGAAGCATTAAAAGCATCAGAAATTGAAGTTGGGCAATTAGAATCACAACTTGAAATGAAGAAGTTTGAAGTAGAAAAAGCTGATGAAATGATTAAAGTAGCAAAAGAGAAAGTAAACACACTTTCTGTAACGAGTCCAGCCGACGGTGTAATTGATGATATCGTAAAAACTGCTGATGAAAAAACAGGTATGAGTGGCATTACACTTCGTCACGCTGGTCAATTTAAAGTAAAAGGTCAACTTTCTGAATATGAACTTGCTAGTATGAAAGTTGGGCAAGAAGTAACTGTTTCATCAAAAACTGTCGCTGGTAAGACTTGGACAGGAAAAGTAACAGAAATCGGTTCTACACCATTAAAGAGCATGGACGAAAATAAAACTGTTTCTAATTATCAATTCACTGTCACATTAGATAATAGTGAAGAATTACAAAACGGCTTCCATGTTTACGTAACAAGTAAATCTGGCGAAGCAACTGGTACGATTGTTCCGAAAAGCAGCATTGTGAAAAAAGGTGACAAAAATGTTGTCTTCGTTGTAAAAGACGGTAAAGCGAAAGAACAAGCAGTTACTGTTGAATTCGAGACAGATAGCGAAGCAAAAGTTTCCGGAGTGAAAAAAGGAGAGGAAATTATCTCTAAACCTGAAAAAGACTTAAAAGACGGTATGGAGGTTGTCACTCAATGATTAACTTAAAAGGCATCACGAAATCTTTCCAAAATGGTGCAGAGTCCGTTCAAATATTACACGGAATTGATGTAACACTAAACCAAGGAGAATTCACTTCTATTATGGGACCATCTGGTTCTGGTAAATCAACATTAATGAACATTATCGGTTGCTTAGATAAGCCAACGACAGGTGCGTACGAACTAGCTGGTCAAAACATTTCAGACATGTCTGAAACAGAACTTGCACATGTTCGTAATAAAGAGATCGGATTCATATTCCAAAACTTTATGTTATTACCGAGACTTACAGCACTTCAAAATGTAGAACTACCTCTTATTTACGCTGGAGTCGATAAAAAAGAAAGACGTGAGCGCTCATTAGCAGCTTTAACAAAAGTCAGTTTAGCTGATCGTGCTACTCACTTACCAAATGAATTGTCAGGTGGACAAAAGCAGCGTGTCGCAGTCGCACGTGCAATCGTAAATAACCCGAAATTTCTCTTAGCAGATGAACCGACGGGTGCACTTGATACGAAAACAAGTACACAAATTATGGATCTCTTTTACGAATTAAACAAACAAGGCTCAACAATCATTATGATTACCCACGATCGTGAAATTGGGGAAGCGGCAGCACGTCAAATTGTAATTCGTGACGGAAATATCGTCCAAGATTGGAGAGGTTAATTTTGAACACGAGTGAAAATATACGCATGGCCCTTTCCTCTATCTTTGCTCATAAAATGCGTTCTATATTAACAATGCTAGGTATTATTATCGGTATTAGCGCCATTATTACTATCATTTCAATGGGTGATGGTACAAATGCAAAGTTTAAAAAAGAGTTAGGCCAAGGAAAAGATACTGAAGTAACGATTTACTACAACAACCCTGATTATGGAACTGATAGTGCCAAAATCACACCTGATATGCTAAAACGTCTTCAAACTGTACCAGGCGTTAAAGATGTTTATCCAGATGTAAGTATGAAAGTAAAAGCATCTTCTGGTTCAAAAGATGTCTCTCTTGATTTAAAAGGTGGAACAGGCGCCTTTATGACAGATTCGAAAATAAAATTAGTTCACGGTCGTGAATTAAACGACAGCGAATTAAACCAAGCAATTCCTGCTGTTATATTAAATGAAGAAGCTTTCAACAAATTATTTAGTGGTTGGGAATCAAATTTATACACAGATGTAAAAGGAAAGCCATATAAAATAGTCGGTGTATACGAAACGAAAAACGAATTTGGAATGGCTATGCCTGAAGGTTATACATCTCTTGAAAACGCGCCTGTCATTTCAGGAGTAAATGAGTATGACTCTGTAAAATTAACAATGACCTCTCCAACAGAACGTAAAAGTGTAGAAAAACAAGCTGTTTCTGTTTTAAACGACATGAAAGCTCCTAAATTCGAGCACAAATTCGAAGCACAGGACTTAGGTGAATTTACGAAGCAATTAGACGAATCCATCGGTATGATGAAAATGGTATTCGGTGGCATTGCCGCTATCTCCTTACTTGTTGGTGGTATCGGTGTAATGAACATCATGCTTGTATCTGTAACAGAACGTACACGTGAGATCGGTATTCGTAAAGCACTTGGTGCAACGCGCGGTAAAGTATTAACACAATTCTTAATTGAATCTTGTATTTTAACAGGACTCGGTGGTTTCATCGGATTCATGCTCGGTATTTTCTTCGCTTGGATCGTCTCAATCTTTGCCGGATGGCCACTCGTTATCTCAAAAGAACTTGGACTTCTTTCAGTAGGTATCTCAATGCTAATCGGTATTGCATTCGGTTTACTACCAGCAAACAAAGCTGCTAAACTTGATCCAATTGAATGTTTACGATATGAGTAAATAAAAAAACGTAGGAGTTTACACTCCTACGTTTTTTATTTTGTTGAAGGCAAATGTAATTTCATCGACGTTTTGACAAAAATAAGAACCTCTAACTTCTATTATATAAAGTGAAACTATAATCAGTGGGGGTTTTGTTCATCCCCCACTGATTATTAGCCTTCACCAATCGGGCTTTTACGGGCAGTTAATCTCCCACCTACCTTCTTTGCTTCAGCCGAATTTTGAGGTAGGGGTTTTACTGCCCACAAATAGCGGGATAATTCTACTGCAATTCGTGAACCAATTCATAACGATATCGTCCCTCTAAATCATGTTTCTTCTATTATATATGTTTCATGTTACGAATATCTTTTTATCATTTAAACTTTCATTTCTCGCGAAAGCTATCAAGCAATCCTATTATTGCAAAAATAATATGTAATAACACAAATTCAAGGCGTAATTTTTTCCATACTACAATTTATTTTGTAACAATTATATCTCTATTTCATTAAAATCCCCCCTATATATACGACTTCACACACAAGAAGATTATATTTTCATAACTACATTACGATTCAAATAGTTAAATATCCCTTTTTTGTAATGTTACAGAAACATTTATGCAACACTACTGATACATTATTAATCTATTAGCAATTAAAATTGTATTGATTTTATGATTCTTATGTTCTAATCCCCTAAAAAACGCAAAGAAAACGCTATCAGGATATTAATGGAATTATTACAGAATATTAATGCCTCGTTACGAATGCTTTGTAGTTTTGTGTTTTCCGCAAATAAGAAAATAATGGTTGCTATAATGAGGTCAACGAAAACAAATGCAATGGAGGCTATTATGAAAAAATTTATGGGTATAGCAACAGCAGCGGTTTTTGGTCTTGGGATTTTCACAACATCTGCTAAAGCAGAAACAATCGTAACGACTGATGTACTAAATGTACGAGAAAACCCAACTACTGAATCACAAGTTGTCGGAAAGTTATTAGATGGATATAAAGTTAACGTTTTACATACAGAAAACGGCTGGTCAAAAGTTAAATTAAATAGTGGTAAAGAGGCTTTCATAAGCGCTGACTACACAAAAGATACTTACTACGTAACAGCAAACGTATTAAACGTACGTGCTGGAGCGAATACAGATTCAGCGATTCTTGGTAAATTGAAAAAAGATGATGTAATCGAAACAACACACCAAGTACAAAATGATTGGATCCAATTTGAATATAACGGCCAAACAGCTTATGTACACATTCCTTACTTAACAGGAAAAGCACCAGTTAAAGTTCAGCCAGTAGTTAAAGCTGAAAAAGTAACTAACGTTCAAGATACAGCTAAAGTTCGTGAAGCAGTTAAAGCCGGGGAAGTAGCTGAAACTCAAGCAAAAGCTAAGGCTCAAGAAGCAACTAAAGCTCGTGAAGCAGCTGAAGCTCAAGCAGAAGCTAAGGCTCAAGAAGCGGCTAAAGCTCGTGAAGCAGCTAAAGCTCAAGAAGCAACTGAAGCAGCTAAAGCCCAAGCAGAAGCTAAGGCTCAAGAAGCAGCTAAAGCTCGTGAAGCAGCTAAAGCTCAAGAAGCAGCTGAAGCTCAAGCAGAAGCTAAGGCTCAAGAGGCAGCTAAAGCTCGTGAAGCGGCTAAAGCTCAAGAAGCAGCTGAAGCTCGTGAAGCGGCGGCTAAAGCTCAAGAGGCAGCTGAAGCTCGTGAAGCAGCTAAGGCCGGGGAGGCAGCTAAAGTTCGTGAAGCGGCTAAAGCTCAAAAACCAGCTACACAACAACCTGTTGCGAAAGAAACTGAAACAAGTGCACCATCTTCTTCTCGTGAATTAAGAGTTGTAGCAACAGCTTACACAGCAGATCCACTTGAAAATGGTTACAAAGCCGGAGATCAAGTAAAATCAGCTATGGGCCATAACTTAACAGCTAATCCAAACATGAAACTAATTGCAGTTGATCCAAGTGTAATTCCATTAGGTTCAAAAGTATGGGTTGAAGGTTACGGAGTAGCAATCGCTGGTGATACTGGTGGAGCTATTAAAGGAAATAAAATTGACGTTTTAATGCCAGATAAAGGTACATCAAGTAACTGGGGACGCCAAACAGTTACAGTGAAAATTTTAAACTAATTATAAAAAAAGAGTTAGTCTCATTATTGAGGCTGACTCTTTTTTTATGATTCTTACATTCTTTCTTTCTCTTGAAAGTAACTAATATTATCTCGAAGCCACTTTCTCTCTGACATAAACAAGTTCCCTCGTTTTTTATATACTTTATCAAACGTCTTTAAAACTTCTTCTTGATCAGCAAACTTATGTAAGAAACGAAGAGCAATAACAATCTCTGATTCATCGGTAGGTACTACTTCATTTTTACGCCTTCTAGAAACAATCTTATTCACACGTTCACAAATTGGCTTAATCGCCATCTCATCTCCATATGCATAAATAGCTCGAATGGCCTCGTATTTCACCATAATATTTCTATCCTTTAAAGCTTCAATATAAACTATTTGTAAGTCCACTCCCCCTATTTTCGCTAACACTTCAATAACGGTTGAACGAACATAAGCACTATCCCTATATAAAAGCTTTGTTAATGGAAGAATCGATTGATTTGTTCCAATCTCAAGCAAAGTATAACAAATATTTGTAATCTCACCCTTATTTTCTTCAGTAGCTAGTAACTTTAGTAAAGCACTTTCCGCTTCTAATGATTTATATAACTTTAAGGAAGAAATAGCCCAAGAACGAGCTCCATCGTTTTTATGATAAATATAAGGAATAATTTTATTGGTATTACTTACTTCTGGTAACTGATAAATATTACTAAGCATTTCACTTAACAGAGTCGGACTTTCTTCACATTCCAAACGATCTATAAGGTAATCAGCAATACAGATTTCTTTCGTATTTATAGCGAGTTTCGTCATTAAATAATAAATATTTTTCCTCATAGATACCTTCTTGGTTTTGATTATCCTCTGCTGTAAATAAGGAAAAGCTAATAGGTCAGTTAGCTCTTTTGCTTCATCATACGCACGATGCCAAATCTCTGTTTCTTCATCCGCCATCCTCCTTAATAAATCATCTATATACTCTTCCATCTCCTTCTCTCCCGTCCAAATTAAATCTATCTCTTTGCATTCTATATACGATAGATTACTATTTCAACAGAAAAAAGAGGATGCCATAGCATCCTCTCCTCCCTTCCCTATTCCACACAAGTAAACTGTGTCCAAGCTCCTACATAATCTAGTAAGAATAACTCTTCTTCTGCAATTGTACCGACAATATTTTTCCGTTCATCTATTGGCATTTCTTTCAGAATGATTTGTAGTTCACCTTTATACTTTCCGAATAAGTTATTACCAATTACAACTTGCCCTCTTTCCTGTCGTACACTTTCGCGCACTGGGAAGTCATAGTCTTTGTACTTTTTACGTACTTCTGTAGAACGTACCATATACTCTGTTATGTCACCGCGTCTTACGTGTAATTCTTGCAGTGTCGCTCTCTTCTCTACTTCAGTCGCTTCGTCTACAAATTGTACCTTTAGCTGT
This sequence comes from Bacillus sp. DB-2, assembly GCF_003315125.1. Lineage (NCBI taxonomy): Bacteria > Bacillati > Bacillota > Bacilli > Caryophanales > Bacillaceae > Bacillus > Bacillus sp. DB-2. The sequence goes on from NZ_QNRN01000005.1 coordinate 279,409, forward strand.
AACATGTAACGATTTAAGTTTCCTAGTTTCTCTAACTCTTCTTCACTCGCATAAGCATTTCCGATAATAACATCATCAATAAGCCCTGTTGCCCATAAATGTTTCGCTTGTACTTCAATTGGTAAGTTACGATGTTGTTCTAACGTACATAATCCGTCATTAATATCCCATGGACCAAGTTCAGCTGCATGTGACGTAATAAATGCTGCCGTGCGAATACCATGCTTTTTAAAGCGTTCACTACAGCGAATGAAATAATCATACGGAAGACCAGTAAATTTTTGCGGATAAAAATTGTGACAACCAATTAAAGCTGATTTATTCGCTTGATGCGAAAGGATATTTTCTAAATAGGCAATATCATTACTTACATTCAGCTCAATTTTTAAGCCATATGGATTATTCGTCATTTTCGCTTCTGTTAACCCGTCAAACCCTACATCTAAACGAATTCCATCTGCACCTAACTCTGCAAAGAATGATAGATCACTATAACTAATACCAAGTTGATCGAATACAGCCGGAGCTACATCTAAAATAACTTCCATATTATACTCTTTTGCATGCCCAATAATTTCTTTAAATTCAGCTACAATTTCCTCTTTTGGACGATTAACAGACAGTAAACATGTGAATATTCTTGAAAAACCGTGGCGTGCCGCTGCCGAAATGTATGCCATATCTTGTTCTTTCGTTGAATGCTCTGGATAAAGTGAAATTCCTAATTTACGCTCCATGCTTTTGCATCTCCTTCACACGTTGTATTAATGCCATGCTCGTAAATCTATATTTTGCAGATAAACATGTTGCACATAAAATCGTTGGTACGATGATAAAGTACGGTGATTCTAAACTAAATGCCACATAAGCTCCCATTGAACATCCAATAAATAATATCGACACAAGTAGTAAAACTAATAGCGATTTACTTTGTACCCACTTTGAATAATGTGCAATACACTGCCCCGCCACGAATGTAATTAAGATGATAATTGCTCCGAGCATTCTGTTTTCTCCTCTCCTGCTAATTGTTGCTTTTCATACATTTTGAAGAATGGATAGTAAATAACGAATGAGATAACAAAGTTAACAAGTACAAGTACACCAGCCATAATTGTCCAGTCCGTACTAATAATCGCTGCAATTGGCGCTAACATCGTAAATGGCAGCTTCGCCATCATGAGCGGAATCATACCTGAAACAACTGCGAAATATGATACCGTCGTTGTAACTAACGGTGTAATAACGAACGGAATAATTAAGATTGGATTCATTACAATTGGTGCCCCGAAAATAATTGGCTCGTTAATATTGAATAATCCTGGTACGAATGATAATCTACCTAACTCTTTTAAGAACTTAGATTTAGAGAACATAAACATAATAACTAAAGCTAACGTTGAGCCTGATCCACCGATCCATACGAACCATTGAATAAATTGCTCTGTAAATAAGTTTGGTAACTGATGTGCATTTCCTGTAGCCGTAAATACTTCCATATTTTCAAGAATTGCTGAATCCCACATCGGACGAATGATTGGTCCTAAAATCGCTGGGCCATGTATACCGAACGACCAGAAGAACACGATTAAGAATACTGTTAATAAACCGCCGAATAAATTATTTCCTACTAATACTGATTTTAATGGTGCGATTAAATATGTGATTGTTGTGTTTACATCAAATTTTAAACCGTAACGAATCCCCCAGAATAAAAGAATAACTACTAAAGTTGGAATTAATGCTGCAAACGAGTTTGCAACTGCTGGTGGTACACTATCTGGTAATTTAATCGAAATATTATGCTTAATCATAAAGTGATAAATTTCTACTGCAATTAATGCTGTAACAATTGCTCCGAATAAAGAAGTTGCACTTAATGTTCCTACTGAAATATATCTACCTGCATCAATAACACCTGGTACAGCTTTTGTTATTTGAATTGGTTCAACTGATGCTAGTAAAAAGGCGAGTACAGATAATAATCCTGCACTTAATTGATTGAGCTGATAAAAGTTCGCGAGTGAAGCCCCTACCCCAAACGCTGCGTATAATGCCATTAATCCTACTGTAAATCGGAATGGAATATCTAAAATATGGCGAAACGGTGCAATCCACTCCATATATGCATCAATTGGTAAGTTTAAAAAGATAACGAAAAATGACCCGACAATCGTTAACGGTAATGTAGAAATAACTCCATTTCGAATTGCTAATAAATGTCGTTGCCCCGCAATCTTTTGCGTTGTCGGCATAATCTTCTGTTCCATAAAACTCATAAAACCATTCATCGATAACCCTCCCTATGTTCAATGTGGCGAAATTCAAAAGTTATAACATTATAATGTTTATATTTAAAAAAATATAATTACGCTAAAACTAATTGTTCAGCTTGCTTAAGTACTTTCAAACCATCACACATGCCATAATCTCGTTGTTCTATAATTGCAACTGGTATATCGTATGATTTCGCAAGAAACTCTACTGCTGGAAACAAATACTTCACCTGTGGTCCAATTAAAACAACATCAGCATTTTTTATTTCCAGTTTCACAAGTTCTGAATCAACTGCTTTAATTTTATAATCCTTCCCTTGTTTCTTTGCCTCTTCTTGCATTTTTCTTACAACCATACTCGTTGACATACCTGCCGCGCAACATAATAAAATGTACATCTTATACTGTCACTTTCTCTTCCACTCGTTTATGAAGAGTAATAAATTCTTCAGCAAGTTCTTTCACTGTAATGGCATTCATTAAATGATCTTGTGCATGCACTAATAATAAACTTATTTCTGCATGATTTCCTCTTGCTTCTTCTTGAATTAAATCCGTTTGAATACGATGAGCGGATGATATTTCCTCACTAGCAAGTGTCATCTTTTCACTCGCATTCTCAAAATCTCCTTGTCTTGCAAAAGCAATTGCTTCAAGCGCCGCGCTTCTCGCGTTGCCACCATGTAAAATTAACGCAAATGGAGTTTGCATATCAGTCATTTAAAATTCCCCCAAGTTATGTTTTTTCTATATTTTTATCTTATTATGAAAACGCATACAATTAAACATAAAAAACTTCCGTTGTGTAACGGAAGTTTTAATATACTTTTTCATAATGATAGTAAGATTTCTTGAAAATCATCAACAGCTTGAGCCTGATGCAATTTTTCTATTATAGTTTGATTAGACATAATATCATATAAAAAATCATAAAGCTTTTGTAAATCTTCATTATTATTGCGCTTCACACTAAATAAAATAATAACTTGTACTTTTTTATCTCCCCAGTCAATCGCCTTATCGAGTGTACAAAACATCAAAAATGTTTTCTCACTTAATAACTGCATCGGATGCGGAATTGCCACTAAATTTCCAACCGCTGTAGGAGATGTGTTCTCTCTCTCCATAACAGAAGCATAAAAGTTTGCGGGTACATAGTTTTTCTCAGCAGCTTTCTCACATAAAAACTGGATAACCTCTTCTTTCGTAGAAGCACTACGATTTAAGAAGATCAAATCTTCCTTAATATATTGCTGCACACTATTATTCACATGCGTAAACAATTGCTGACCAATTGATTTAATCTCTTTATCATCAAATATTGAATTCACTTTTATAACTGGCACTGGCAAACCACTTGGTATATGAATCGTACTAATAATACAATCTATTTTATCTTTATAAAGATCTTCCACTTTCAATTGATAGTACCCTGTAATACCTACAATCTCTAATTTATCTCGGAAATGTGATAGAATTTTATATTTCAGTAGTTGTGCACTCCCTTGACCAGTTGCACAAACTAATAAACTTCTTTTCTTTTGATTATTTTCCTGCAAGCGGCTCATCGCCCCACCAAAGTGAATGGCAATATAACCAATCTCACTCTCTGGAATGGATTCACCCGTATATTCACCAATTATATCTCCAACGAGAACTGCAATTTCAAAAGCATATGGATAATTTTTTTTCACTTCTGCCAAAAGAGGATTTCTCGTATTTAACTTATATTTCAAACGATTTAATAACGTTTTTAAATGAACACCAAAACCAAATAATAATTCTTCATCATAATAAAAAGTAAGATTCCGTTCTTCCGCTACCTTGAAAAGAATATGCTGCATGAATGCATATACGTCTTTCCCTAATAGCTCTTCCACATTTTCATAGCGATCTCTCGCTGTAACAGCAGTACTTAATAAATGCATCGTCACATATAAAATTTCTTCTTCTGGAAATTGAAGTTTTAGCTCTTCCCCTAAATTCCCTAAAATCTGTTTCGCAATTTTATATTCTTTCTTTATTATAAGTTCAGATTCCTCTACATGTAGTGCTTGAATGTAATGATCATCCCTGCATCTCTTTAAAGCAATCGCAATATGAATTGATAAATTATCAATTTCTATATCTGATAAATATATCGTTCCTCCCTCGATATACTTTAGTATAACTGAGCGGATGAGAGAAATATGGGGTAACGATAAATATGTGTCCGTCTGCTCATAGTTCTCATGAAACGGAGTATGGTCATAACGTGGCAAACCATATTGTGATAAACAAGAACGAATATTAAATTCTTCTCCTACAATACGTATACCATAATATGGTCTTTTTTCAATTTGTAACTCATAGCGACTACAAATATCCGTAACATCTTTCATAATTAAGTTTACAGTAGATTTACTCACATAAATCTCTTCCGCTAGCTGTGAAAGCTTCACATACCCATCTGTCGTTAAAATACGGTGTAAAATATACGCTACTCTTTCTTCATAAGAAGTTGGAATCTTTTCTGTCTGTTTTTGAAATACATTTACGCAAAAATCTTCAAATTTCTTAGTTTGCATAATTTCTAGTTCGTACCCATTCCCTCTTTGTGATTCAATTTTCGCCCCGTGTTCTTCCAATATATCATTTAATAATTTTATATCCTTTTGAATCGTCTTCGTTGATACGTGTAAACGGCTCGCTAAAAAAGCTCGATTTAGCATCGATTTCTCTTCTAAAAACTCCTCTAAAATGGAAATTAATCGCTGATGCACTTTTGTCATAGCTCTTCCTCTCGCTCTTTATATAAAAGGGAAAAAGCCACTGAAATCAGTAGTTTTTTCCCTTTTATCCCGCGTTCATTATTTCTTTAGCGTAAATCCAAACTTATCCCAAGCTTGTAAATAATCTAATAAGAAGATTTCTTCCTCTATAATTCGGCCAACTACATTTGTTTTTCCTGTATTCACCATATCTTTTAAAGCAATTTGCAATTCACCTTTATATTGGCCATATTGCTCATTATCAATTAAAAGATCGCCACGCTTAATTTCACGCGTATTATGCGGTTTAAACTCTTCCTTTTTATATTTCACACGACTTTGTGTAGAACGAATCATATATTCAGATACATCCCCGCGATAAAAATGAGGTTCTTCTAATACGATAATTCTTTCTAAATCTGTTGTTGTATCGTATAGTTCTATATCAAATGTTTGTTTCTCTTTATTTAACGCACCTAGTGCTTGTAATTCTTCTTCTGAAGCATAAGCATTCGCAATAATAACATCATCAATTAATTCTGTTGCAAACAAATGCTTCGCCTGTGTTGTCATCGGTAATTCGCGATGCTGCTCTAACGTACATAACCCTTCTGTTACTGGCCAAGGTCCGTATGTTGCATCAAATGATGAAATAAAAGCAGCCGTTCTCATACCGTAATCTTTAAATTGTTTCGAGCATTTAATGAAATGATCGTATGATAATCCTGAATAACGATGTGGATAAAAATTATGGCAACCAATTAAATTTTCACGATTTGGTCTATGGCTCATAATGTTATCTACATATTTCGTACCGTTACTCATATTAATTTCAATTTTTAAGCCGTATGGATTGTAAGTCATAATCGATTCTTCTAAACCAGAGAATCCAACATCTAAACGGATACCGTACGCTCCTAACTCATGGAAGAACGATAAATCATTATATGAAATACCTAATTGTGTAAAGACAGACGGACTAATATCAACTAATACTTGGAACCCTAATGCATTTGCATGAGAGATCGTTTCTTTAAACTCTTCTATAATTGTCTCTTTCTCGCCATCTACAGATAATAAACATGTGAATACACGTGTAAATCCGTATTTACTCGCTAATGTTACATACTCTTTATCTTTCTCTACTGTCGAATGCTCTGGATAAATAGAAATACCTAATCGTCTCATATGTACACGCCTCTTTCTTCATCATATTGTAAACCTTTTCAAATATATGTAGCGAAAAAGTATGTATCCCCTTTTCTTCCACTACAATTTGAATCCGCTTTCTTTAAAGAAAAAACAATTTCTATCATTCATAACAACTACAAGTCTATACATCTATACTTTACATCTTTTTTTCATAGTTGTGTAGCATTTACACAAATTTGTCAGTTTTCCAGCTTAAAATTGTTATCCGCTTTCAAGACACCTCCCTTGACTGTTACATTGACCAATACATATACTCGAAAGAACAGAGATAAAGTGAAACTTTAATCAATGTGGGGTTTTGTTCATCCCCCACTGATTATTAGCCTTCACCAATCGGGCGTTTACGGGCAGCAGGGCTCCCGCCTAACTTCTTTGCTCCAGCCGGATTTTGAGGTGGGAGTTTTACTGCCCACAAATAGCAGGAAAAAATTTATATAGGGGATGAATATATGGGAGAGGCAGTACTCGTAAAACGAGAACCGTTATGGACAAAAGAGTTTATTGCGCTAATTCTAGCAAACTTATGTATGTTTTTAGGATTTCAAATGTTAATTCCAACTTTACCTGTTTATGTGAAAGAAATTGGGGGCACAAGTTCAAATATCGGATTCGTTGTCGGCATGTTTACCGTTGCAGCACTTTTTATTAGGCCGCTAACTGGAAATGCCTTGCAGAAATTCAACAAAAAAATCATTTTAATGATTGGTACCGCTATTTGTTTACTCGCTATGGGCAGTTATCTTTTCGCTTCAACCATTTTTCTATTGCTTGCCGTTCGAATTTTACACGGAGCTGGTTTTGGTATTACAACGACTACATACGGAACTGTCGTTTCAGATTTAATTCCGCAAGCTCGCCGCGGTGAAGGCATGGGGTATTTCGGTCTTTCTGGAACTATCGCCATGGCGCTCGGTCCGCTTATCGGACTTTGGCTTATGCAAGCATATAACTTCACGATTCTTTTTTTATGTGCACTTTCATGCACAATAGTTTCATTAATATTAACGAAACTACTTCAAATCAAAAAATCGCCGCAACCACCACAGCAAACATCTGGTACCTTTCTCGATGGATTTATTGAGCGTAAAGCTTTACTTCCTTCATTATTAATATTATGTATTACATTAATGTACGGGGGAATTGGGAGCTTTATCACATTATTTGCTACAGAAGTCGGGATTGCTGATATTAGTCTCTTCTTTTTATTTAACGCACTTGCAATCGCTGTAACTCGTCCGTTTTCTGGAAGATTATATGATACGAAAGGCCATACATTCGTCATCATTCCAGGAGTTATTATTACGTTTACAGGTATTATCTTGCTGTCGTATACAACTACAATTCCGAGTTTAATTATTGCCGCAGCGTGCTACGGCAGTGGTTTCGGAGCAATTCAACCGGCACTACAAGCATGGATGATTGACCGAGTAGCACCGCACCGGAGAGGAGTAGCAACAGCAACATTCTTCTCAGCATTTGATCTTGGAATTGGTGCTGGAGCGATTATTTTTGGATTCATTGCACACTTTACCAACTATGCAACAGTATATCGATATTCCTCTCTATTACTTATCGCTTTTCTTTTCATTTACATCACAAGCTTACGGAAGCAAAAACAGGGGGATAAAACAAAAGAAAAAGCCGTTGGGTAATGCTAATTGGTTCTTTTTCGAAGTACTTGGACCAAAAAATCATGTATACACATTTGTAAAAGCAGTGGATTCCTAAAAAAATCACATTGCTTTTTTCATTTTCACTTAATACATTCATTTCAAACCTCCTCATTTCCCCTACATATTTTTCTAACTTTAATCAAAAAATATACAAAGAACCATTATTATAAATAAGGTGAAACTTTACTTAGCGCATCCAATTTGGATAGTTTACCTCTCCTATTTTTACTATCCGCAAATAGTGTGACAAATGTGACTTCTTTACAAACCGATTAGTTATATCGTCTAAAAAACCAATTAAATCCAGGTGTTTCTTTAAAGATTTGTAAACTTTTTATCCCTTTGTAAATTTAGTGTAAATTTTACTGATAAACCGTTTACAGTGCCTCAAGGTTTAGTTAATAATTACATCGTACATGAAATTTAAGGAGTGGAATGCGTGGAATACAATATTCAAGATATGATCTTCCAGTTCATTGGTGGATTAGGTATTTTCTTATTCGGGATTAAATACATGGGCGATGGACTGCAACAAGCAGCTGGAGATCGTCTTCGCGATATTCTAGATCGTTTTACAACAAACCCTCTTATGGGCGTACTAGCAGGTATGTTAGTTACAGTATTAATTCAATCAAGCTCAGGAACAACCGCTTTAACAGTCGGACTTGTAAGTGCTGGATTTATGACATTAAGACAAGCAATTGGTGTTATTATGGGTGCGAACATCGGTACGACAGTTACTGCATTTATTATAGGGATTAAAATCGGAGAATACGCTCTCCCAATTATGGCAGTTGGAGCGATTTTACTATTCTTCTTTAAAAATAAAAAAGTACATTCTGTAGGTCAAGTTGTATTCGGTTTTGGTATGTTATTCTTCGGTTTAGAATTAATGAGCGCAGGTATGAAACCTCTTCGTTCTTTAGAGTCATTCCAAGAGTTAATGGTTAGCATGAGTGATAATCCAATTTTAGGAATTATTGTCGGTACAGTGTTCACTTTAATTGTACAAAGCTCAAGCGCAACAATCGGTATTTTACAAGAACTATTCGGCCAGGGTGCTATTGATTTACAAGCTGCTCTTCCTGTATTATTCGGTGATAACATCGGTACAACAATTACAGCCGTATTAGCAGCAATCGGTACTTCAATTGCAGCAAGACGTGCAGCATTAGTTCACGTTATCTTTAATATTATCGGTACCATTATCTTTACGATTATATTAATACCATTTACAAGTTTAATTCAATATTTCCAAACGTCATTAAATTTAAATCCAGAAATGACAATTGCATTTGCACATGGAACATTTAACGTAACGAATACAATCATTCAGTTCCCATTCATTGCATTATTAGCCTGGATTGTAACAAAAATTATTCGTGGTGAAGATGCATCTATTAACTTCAAACCGCAACATTTAAATCCAATCTTTATTGAGCAATCTCCAGCTATCGCTTTAACAGAAGCTCAAAAAGAAATCGTTCGTATGGCTGAGTTTTCATTACATGGATTAAAAGAAGCAAACCAATTTTTAAATACACAAGATAAAAAACATGCTGACATGGCTACTCAATTAGAAGGAGCTATTAATAATTTAGATAAAAAAATTATTGAGTATTTAGTTTTACTATCAGAAAAACCACTTTCACCAACAGACTCTGAGAAACATTCAGTTTTAGCAGGTGTTGTTGGAGATATTGAACGTGTCGGTGATCATGTAGAAAACCTTGTAGAACTTGTAGATTTCCAAATTTCAAACCGCGTTTCACTATCAGATGAAGCACTAGCTGAATTAAATGAAATGCTTGAATTAACAATTTCAACATTACAAGATGCAATCAATGCTTTAACAAACTTTGACACTGAACTAGCTCAAACTGTTATTGCAAAAGAACGTAAAATTGACCAAATGGAACGTGTTTTACGTAAACGCCATGTGTTACGTCTGAACGAACGTAGCTGTTCAGGTGATGCAAGCATCATCTACGTTGATATGGTAAGTAACTTAGAGCGTATCGGTGATCACGCTGTAAATATCGCTGATGGTGTTTTAGGTGAACAAGGAAAAGTAAATTTAAAACAATCATTATAATAGGAAAGAGACGCTAATTTAAGCGTCTCTTTTTTCATTTCATCTTTACAACCGTTCTTCCTTTTAACTTTCCTTGCAGTATAAGTGCAAACTTCTCATCTAATTCTTTTAATGTACATTCTTCTGTATAAGATAATAGCTCTGAATTTTTCCACTCACCTGCTAGCAATGCCCACACGTCTCTTCTCACATCTACTGGACATTGAACTGAATCTATTCCTAAAAGGCTAATCCGATACGATAAACTTAACTAAATCTATACAATTCAATCAAATTTACACAAGTTAGTGCTTCAAAGTGTTCTCGCAACCCCGAAGGGACGAGGGGTATAACACTCCACACGAGGCAGTATCGTTACCTCCTATTATCAAGCATTTATTTTACCCATCTTGATAAATTTATCGACGCATTTAAACCCCTCTCGTGATGGCTATTGCACCCAACACAACACCACTCACGTATTTTTAAACTCCACTGTCCTTCTGGTTGAACTGAATGGTCGTATTTTACTCCGCAACATGAGCAAATCTTGCTTGAGGCGAACCATTTATCAGCTTTTACATATGCAATGCCGTACTTCTCACACTTGTATGATAAACATTGAAAGAAGAAGTTTAATTTTGAAATGAAAATGCTTTCGATAGTTTTTTGTTTTTTAACAGGTTTGAGATATTTAAGTCTTCCACAACAATCCTCATTGGTTTGGTTTTCACCAATTTAGCTGTTGCTTGATGGATATGGCTATTTCGGATATTCGTAATTTTCCTAGACAACCGAAGGTGTTCGATTTTTGCTTTTTCATATCCTGCGGATTGAATTTTTACACCTTTTGTAAATCTCCTAGACATATCTCTGTGCGCTGACTTTTTCCTTTTCAAAAGTTTTTTAACCTTGGCATCTTTGTTTATATTTCGTTCTTTCGTACCATTAGAAGCTACAAACAGATCTTTTAAACCAACATCCACACCAATCGACTCATCGGTTAATTCTTGTGGTTCGAATTCTTCTTTGAACCCTACACTAATCCACCAGTGACGACCATCAAATGTAACTCTTGGATTTGATGTTTTTTTGTTTCTTGGTAGTTGTTGGCTTGTTTTCACTTCTCCAATAGACTGAATATGAACTACTTTCTTTCCTATAATCAGTCTTTCATAATTAGCATAAAATCCTTGGATTAAATCTTTTTTGGATTTATAAGAAGTATGATAACCATTTTTGCACTTTTCGAACGAATTTTTCCTCGCCTTGTCAAAATCTTTTGAAGCCTGTTTGGGCACTTGTGCATTGATATTTTTTAACCACTTATATCTCTTTCGCTTCTTGATCTTTGTAAATCGTTTCTGTAAAGCTAACTGTGAAACAGATTTTCCAAATAGCTTATAGTACCTATCACTCATTCTTTTACAATAGTTATAAGCGAATCTTGCAGCACCAGCATGGTTTCTAAGCACTTTTTCTTGTTCAGGCGTTGGAATTAGTCTGACTTTCTTCGCCAATATCATCAGAATTTAACTCCTTTAATGAAAGATTTGTTCTTCTGAATAGTAGCGTGTTCCACCAGCATTCTCCTTAGACTACTCGGATGCAAACCTGTTAATTCTGATACTTGACTAACTCGTGAAAATTTCATTATGATTCTCACCTCATTGAACCAAACATAGCACATACGTTTGGTTCAATGAAGTTTGATAGATTCAATAAAATTTATCTTGTTCAACTAAGGGCGCAATTCCTTAGCCAGTTCTCTTATGAACTTCTCATGTTTTCACATGAGCGCAGACTATATGTTTATCTACTTAGAGATAGAGGATTTTTCCACCACCATAGGCTTGTGATGTACTCTCGTCAGTTATACGAGATAGTCGTTGAACGTTCATCTTATCCATTTTGACTTAGATGATTCGAGGCGGAAGACCCATTGTTCTAGTGTTTAGGATTTAACCTTGCACGATCTGATTGATTTTTTCTGCTTTCGCGACATTCGCGCTCGCTATTTCTAGCCACGCTGTAGTTCAATCAGCTTTAGGGATTGCCCGCAGTTACCCCTCACTACTAGCCAATCACTTGACTAGCAGGGCTTACTGATATATTTAATTAACTTTAGTTATAATTGGTTAAATAAATCGTAACAGTTAGTTACCCTCGTAATATGAATGGGTATACAGTTGTATTTAATTCATGCCCTGCTACATTACCACACGTTGTTACACAGCCTCCATACTTAACTACCTTTAAAGAACTTTCTAACATGTTCCCGCCTACAGTATCGACAACCCCAGCGTATATTCCTTTAAGCATCGGTCTTCCTGATTCATCACTCAACTCCGCGCGATGAATCATCTTTTTTGCACCTAAACGTAGCAGCATCTGTTCCTCTTCCATTTTCCCAGTCGATCCTACTACGTTATATCCTAGCTTCGCTAAAATGCTCACTGCTACACTGCCTACTCCGCCCGTAGCACCCGTTACTAAAACATCTCCCATACTAGGCGTAATTCCCGCTCTAATGAGCTTATATACCGATAAGGCAGCTGTAAAACCGGCTGTCCCGTACATCATACTTTCCTTCAAAGACATTTCTTTTGGTAAAGGCACAACCCAAGATGATGGCACGCGAATATATTCTCCGAAACCACCAGAAGTATTCATACCTAAATCATATCCAGTTACAATAACTTGATCGCCTTCCTGAAAGGCGTTATTTTCACTACTAACTACCTCTCCCGCTGCATCGATACCTGGTGTATGAGGGTATGTTCTCGTTACACCTTTATTACCAGTAGCTGAAAGGGCATCTTTATAATTTAATGAAGAATAATGAACACGTATTACTACGTCTCCTTCAGGTAAACTATTTACTTCTCTCTCAACAAAGGTTCTTTCAAATTGATTATTTTCCTTTTCTTTCACGACCATTGCTCGGAATGATGTATGATTCATTACGCTCTCTCCTTCATCCGTAAAATCTTTCTTTATTATATAAGAAGTACATATACAGCTAATCACATCTTCTTGGCTATATTTCAACAAATCTTACTTCTCTATCACTTTCTCACATTACATATTTTCATTTCTACTAAAACACATTATACTTGTTCTACATCTTTAAAATAAAATATAGAAAATCTAACTTTTTATAAATAAATTGAATTTTTACGAAATGTAAATGATTTGTAATGTTTTTTTTCGCTAAATTTCATTATAATAAGTGGATATGAGTGTCGTATTTCAATCCAAATGAAGGAGTACAAGAAATGGAGCAAAACCCATCTTTACAAGAAAATACACGAAGTAAACCGAAAAATAGTAAGAAAAAAGCAAAAATTATTATAAGCGTTATTCTATTAGTTTTAATAATAGGTGGCGGTTATACATGGTTTTTAGTAAATAAAGCATCTTCTGCTGTTCGAAACGCCGCTCACGATTTAGCACGCGGTGATAAGTCTGATTTACGCGCTAAAGCTGTAAAACCTATTACAAATAACGTCTCTGTCTTAATAATGGGCGTTGATGAAAGCGATGTCCGCGGAAAAGAATATGGTGAAGCTATAAGAACGGATGCACTATTACTTGCAACGTTTAATAAAGATAGCAAAACTGTAAAGCTATTAAGTATTCCACGTGACACATATACTTATATTCCAGTAGAAAAGAAAAAAGATAAAATTACACACGCTCATGCATTCGGTGCTACCAAAAACGGAAAAGATGGTGGACCACAAGCTAGTATTGATGCAGTTGAAAAATTAATGAATGTTCCCGTCGATTACTTTGTAAAATTCAACTTTAAATCATTCATGAAAATCGTTGATGATTTAGGCGGCATTGAAGTTGACGTACCAGTTGAGTTTACTGAACAAGATAGTAATGATAACGCCGATGCAATTCACCTGAAAAAAGGTGTTCAAAAGTTAAATAGTGAAGAAGCTCTTGCTCTTGCCAGAACAAGGCACATTGATAGTGATGCAATGCGTGGACAACGTCAGCAACTTGTTATTGAAGCAATTTTAAAGAAACTAACAAGCGCTGGATCTGTAACAAAAGTTGGAAACATCATTGATGATATTAACGGACAATTCGTTACAAACTTAACATTCGATGACATGCTTTCATTCTATAAATATGGATCGGATTCGGAAATTGAGAAATTACAACTTCAAGGTGAAGATTGTTACATGGCAAAAGGTGATGATACATGTAGTAAGTCAGCTGGTGGTGGCCGAACTTACTACTACAATCCAGATAAAAAAGAATTAGCTAATGTTACAAACGAACTTCGTAGTCACCTTGGACTACCTGCCTATACAAAATCTGATTCTGATTCGAAAAAAACAAGCTTAGAGAAAACAAAAGAATCTACGTCTGAAAATACGAGTGAACGCGAATCAAGTAACGATGAAACTCAAAATAAGAATAACAGTGAAGATACAGAAACATCGTCTAATAACAATGAATAAAGTGAAGCAGTGCTCTATGGAGGTAGAGCACTGCTTCTTTTTAATGCTTTCAAAATAAAAAATCAGAACTTTCCAACTATCTTTTTTAATATTTTTAAATTATAATAAATAGTAGTAATCTATTCCAATTATCAGGGGGCCCACGCATATGAAAGCTGCAGTAAAACATAACATTTCAGATTTTAAAGAGTACTTAAAATCAAACGATATATACATGGAAGAAAATATAGATGAAAATGATGGTTCGGTACATTTTTCAGTAGGATTAGAAACAGAAGCTGGCGCAAAAATTCAACTTATCGCTGCTTTCCAAAGCGAACATCCTGCTGTGGATATATACTGCTTCAATGTTGCTCTTGTACCTGATTCAACATCAACAAATGATATTTTACATGTCATCAATGAATTAAACACATCTTATCGATTTGCAAAATTCACGCTAAACAAACAAAATGCAATTGATATTTCAACATCTCTTGCATTCTCAGAACCAAACTTTAATCCCGCACTTGTCTTTGAACATACGAGAATGCTATATAAACTGGCAAACGATGAATATAAGAACTTAATGAAAGTTATTTGGGCATAAAATAAAAGGATGGGCTGCAAGCAGCACCATCCTTTTACTTCAATATCATATCGATCCACATCTTTATCGCAGTTCCTACAATTAAAATAGATAATACATACTGCAAAACTTTTTGATTCACTCTCTTCCCTACTCTCACTCCAAGAGGAGCGGCAAATAAACTTGCTATCGCAACGATAAGAGCCGGAATAACAACTATTTGTCCAGTAATCACTTTCCCAGTAGTAATTCCTATCGAGGAAATAAAAGTAATAGCGATAGATGTTGCTATTGTTGTACGTATCGGTAGTTTTAGAACAACTAGCATAATCGGTACTAAAAGAAATGCACCACCAGCCCCAATAATGCCGGAAACACTTCCTACAATAAACGCTAGTAAACTAGCGAGCCACTTATTGTACGTAATTCCCTCTGATCCCTTACGATTGCTTCGCTTCGGTATAAACATCATAATAGCCGCGATAGTAGCTAATATTGTATAAACAACATTTACAGCATGCTCATTTAATAGATTCGCACTAAAGCTACCTACAAAGCTTCCTATTAATATACTAGCTCCCATATACACAACTAAAGTTTTATCCATATCGTTACTTTTCCTATACGCCCACGCGCCTGCAAAAGTTGCAAAGAATACTTGAATCGCTGTAATACCACTCACTTCATGTGATGTATATCCAGCAAATCCTAGCAATACCGGAATGTATAAGATCATCGGATAATTAATAATTGCACCGCCAATTCCAACCATTCCTGATATAAACGATCCTATAAACCCAATTATAAAAAGTAATACGACTAAGCTCATCTTACATCCCCTCCCTTCTAAAAAGAAGGTGAATTAAATGAATAAGTTTACATTCCCATCCGAAGCATCTGCTAAATAAGCTCCTACTCCTGCAAACTCTACCCCATCCATAATCTCTTCCTCTTTTAACCCTAATAAATCTACTGTCATTTGACAAGCTACAAGTTTAATTCCCTGTTCTTTCGCCAAATCGATTAAATCTGGTAAAGGCATCGCATTATGTTTTTTCATAATACCTTTAATCATTTTTGGCCCCATACCAGCAAAATTCATTTTTGATAATCCCATCTTATCAGCGCCGCGCGGCATCATTTTTCCAAACACTTTCTCTATAAATGTTTTCTTTACTTTCACATGCTCATCTTTCCTAAGAGCATTTAAACCCCAGAAAGTATGAAAAATAGTCACTTCATGATCGTACGCCGCTGAACCATTTGCAATAATATACGCAGCCATTGCTTTATCATAATCTCCACTAAATAAAACAATCGTCGTTTTCTTCTGTTGTTCCATGTTGTTCTCCTCCTAATTACCTATAGGGGTATTTTGAAATTTGTAAAAAGGCTCAAATTATCTAGCTACACCTAATGCTACTTTTCCCCTTACAAAACGTTCATACCGCCTGAAACATTTATAATGCGCTGAAATCCTAATTTCTTTAATACTTTTGCTGCTTGCTTACTTCTCATCCCACTCTGACAAATAACAATTACTTCCTTATTTTTATCTAACTGATTTACTTTACTAGCTAACTCATTTAGTGGGATATTCTGAAATCCTTTCATATGATTTCCTCTATATTCTCCAACTGTACGAACATCGATAAATTGTTTTCCCTTTTTCCCCAATATACTCTTTAATTCTTTTCCATTTATATTTTGAACACCTTTCACCGGTAAAAAACGTGAAATAACAAGCCATGCAGCAATTACAATGAAAAGCGTACTTAATATTGTATTCATATAAACAACCTCTCCGCCTTTACAAAACTAGTTCTTCACTACGCCTTCTTAATCCAAAACTTCAGCACATCGTCTTCTATATTATGCTTTACTATTTCATGACCGCCTGTTTTTGACCATGCTGGAATATCTTTTACTGATCCTTTATCCGTTACATGTACTTCTAACACTTCTCCAGATTGTAAAGCATCCATCGCTCTCTTCGTTCTTACAATCGGCATTGGACATGCTAAACCCTTCGCATCTAATACTTGTTTTACATTCATCATCTATTCCTCCAGTTTGTTATTTTATAATGAATCATGAACTGCACAACGATTTGGGCCAATCTCCATTTCACGCTCTTCTTCCACACTCGGATAAATCTTACCCATATTCGTTTGACGAATTTCTTCATAAGCATTCGGCTGAGGCGGTAAGTTCTCTGTCACAGTTTTACGAAACTCTCCCTCATCAACAATATTTAACCCTACATTCTCCTTAAATAAATCTTGTAAATGCGCACTCACAATGCCTCTGTCGTCCATTTCACTTATTTTTGAATAATGAGCTGGTAAAACAATTAAATCTTGAGATAATTCCTTATAACGTGTATATAAAGTATTTCGTAAATCGCCTACCCAGTCTTCCGCCTTCCCAGCAAGATCTGGACGCCCGATTGAATCTACAAATAAAATATCACCTGATAATAAATAAGTCTCATCGATAATAAATGATGTACTTCCAATCGTATGCCCTGGTGAGTATAGTGCATCAATATTAATTAGGGTACCCCCTACCGTAATAACAGTACCTTCTATTAGCGGTTCGTAAGAGAAAACAACTTCCCCCGCATCTTTTGGAGGTAACCAATACGTACCGCCTACTTTTCCAGCTAATTTACGGCCACCTGAAATATGATCTGCATGTAGATGTGTATCCATTACGTTAGTAATAGTAGCTCCGTGCTCTTTTGCAAAATCTACGTACGCCTCAATCGTTCTCACCGCATCAATGACTGCTGCTTCACCATTTGAAACAACCATATAAGATAAGCAGCCTTTTCCAAGACGGTTAAATTGATATATACTTCCTCCACCCTGTACATCTCCTACTTTTAACGGCTTTACATATTCACTCCAAGCTTTCATCCCACCAGCTAAATAATAAACATCATTGAATCCAGCATGTAACAATTGCTCTGCGACAAACTGCGAAGAACCTTCTTTCGCACATACGACTAAAATTTCTTTCTCCCTCGGCAATTCATCTACAATATGATCTACACCATCTAATAAGTCAAAATACGGTTTATTTATAGAAGAAACTTGTTTCCCTTCAATTTTCCAATCTTCATAGTCCGTTTCATTACGAACATCTAAAATAAACAATTCTCCGAATAAAACTTTCTCTGCGACATCTTTTGCTTGTAACAGTTTAACACCCATTCAATTACCCCCTGAGGTATATTTATATTTAAAAAATTTTATTTTTCTATATTTCCTTGCCACTCTAACATACCTGGAATGACATTTTTCACGTTTGAAAAACCTCTCTCTTTCAACACTTGGCAAGCTACATCACTACGGTTACCAGTTCGGCAAACAACATAAATTGGTTTCGCACTGTCTAACATAGCACTATCTATTTCACCTAATGGAACCGAAATGGCAGATGGAATATGACCAAAGGCAAATTCCGCCGCTTCACGAACATCTACTACAATACACTCTTCACCACTTAATAATAGATCTTGCAATTCCCCATTCGTAATTGTATGAGGATACTTCACAACTTCATTTACTTCATGTTTATGGGATTTTCGTACATAATGCTTTAATATATCTCCCTCTTGTTTCGTTCCGATATATTGATGCCCTACTTTACTTGACCAACTTTGAATATCTAGCATAGAACCTTTATCTGTCGCCTCTATTTCAATAACTTGCCCTGATGCCAAGCCTTCCATCGCCTTTTTTGTCTTCACAATTGGCATCGGGCAAGCCAAGCCTTTACAGTCTAAATTCATATCAACTTTTATACTCATAATCATTTCCTCCCTAATTAGCATACATATACCTGTAGGGGTATAATAAAATGTTTTTGAAAATCTGTCAACACATACGTTTGACAGATTATCTGCTTTTTACAAGCAATTGAACAGCTTCTTTAATTAACTCTTCATTTGAGCCATTGCCTGTCTCAAACTGCTCACGTAAACATTGCTCTAAATTTGTTCCAACAACGAGTCCAATTGTACGATCAAGTGCAGAACGGGATGCAGTTAACTGTGTAATAACATCTCGGCAATCTTTTCCCTCTTCCATCATGCGAAGCACACCACGAACTTGACCTTCAATACGTTTCAATCTATTTTTCATATCTTGATTATATTCCACTGTAGATCACCTCCGTAATTATAACTATATTATACATTACTTTGTAACTTTGTATAATATCATATACCCTTTAGGGTATATTGTAAAGTAGTTTCATTTTGAAACCTTCTATAGTAAAAATGCAAAAGCCACTGATTTCATTGGCTTTTGCATTTAGTAACTACACTGCATTGTAGTCCAACTAATTCATTTTATTTACGAATGAATTAATCCATCGTTCCATTGTCATACTTCCTATAACCTCTTTGTAAAACTATAATCCATTTCTCCACCTAACGCTTCAGGTGTATCACCAGTTTCTCTAAAATCATGTGTATAAATTTGTTCAAATGAACCGAAATCTACTTGCTTATAAAATTCGAAACAAGGGAATCCATCATGTTCTCCTTGAATATCGATACTACCATCCTTGTTCACACATACAGTTAATAAATAGTCCACAGGAGGGGCATACACATTTAACGGATTACTAGCGCTTGCACTCATTTTGAATTGCACACCATCAGAATTCCATGAAATATCCGTACACACAATATTTTCAGTACTCGCTTTTCCTGTTCTTTTATTCACAGAACCATCTGGATTTGTGACCTTCTCTGTCGTAATACCCGTGTTTGCATATGAAAATACTTCTTCTTTATAAAAGTCCACTACTACCTCTTGCTCAACTCTAGAGCGCATAGTATTTACCGCATGTGGTGTAAATTCACGTGAATCACCTTCAAACTGGATTACTTTCCCTGTTTGTGCATCCTTCCGCGGTTCTGTCCAAGACATTGGAATAAATACACTGGCTCTTATTTTAACGATATTCGTCATAAGAAACACCCCTATAATTCTAATTTTATATACTGCATGCTATTGAATAAAATAGACCACAATTTCAATCCTAGAACCAATAGCTTTCTCTTTTACGTTTGCTACTTCCTTCTAAAAAATAGCGCTATATTTATATCTAGATTTTCGTTTTAAAGCTATATTCCATTTCTCCAGCTAGTGCTGCTGGGGTATCATCCGTTTTTCTGAAATCATGTGTATATATTAATTCAAATGAACCAAAGTCGATTTGTTTATAAAATTCATAGCAAGGAAAACCATCATGTAAACCTTCAACATGCACAGTACCACTTTCATTAACTCGTATAGTCAAAAAATAATCAGCTGCAGGTGCTGCCGCGTTTAACGGATTACTTGCACTTGCTCTCATTTCAAATGAAACTTCATCTTCACTCCATACAATATTTGTACATGCAATGTTTTCTGTACTTGTTTCTCCTTTTTGATACTCAATTGAGCCATCTGGATTTGTAATTTTCACAGTAACGATACAAGCATCTGCATATGTGAAAATTTCTCTTTTATAAAAATCAACAACCACTTCTTGTTCTAATCTTGAACGCTTTGTGTTCACAGCGTATGGTGTAAATTCACGTGCATCTCCGGCATATTCAAACACTCTTCCCGTCGCAGGATCCTGAATAGGTTTCAGCAAAGCATACGGTGCAAATACACTCCCTCTAATTTTAACGATATTAACCATGTGAAACCTCCATTGCTTCTATTTAGATAAATCATTTGTGCTCTATCACTATTATGTAGTCAATTTGATTGACTATATTCCGTATAGTACAATAGATTTTACTTATAGTCAATTTGTTTGACTATAAGTAAGGAGGCCATATACATGAAGCAAACATTTAACGAATTAGACCTGACATCACTTTTATCCTTATCCTTCAGCACATTAATTACTGAACTACATGACAGATTAAGTGAATTGGGATTTGAAGATATTAGACCAGCGCACGGTTTTATGTTCAAACGCATCCTTCCTAATGGAGCAACCGGTATAGAACTAGCCGAATATTTAGGAGTTTCTAAACAAGCTGTAAGTAAAATGGTAGATTCTCTAGAGAACAGTGGTTATGTCACGCGCCAAACGCATCCTACTGATAAAAGAGGTAAAATCATTGTTTTAACCGAACGTGGTTTGTCAGTATTGAAAGCAAAAGAAGAAATAGTAGCTGAAATAGAACAACGATGGATTGAAAACATAGGTGCAGAACGAATGCAAATGCTTAAAGAAGATCTAACAACATTCGTTACTAAAGAAAATACAGGGAAATTATCATCAAACATACGACCTGTTTGGTAAATAAAAACTCCATATAAAAAACGAATCCACTTTGATTATTCTTTTTCAAAATGGATTCGTTTTTTACAATGATATATTTACTATTTTCGTCTCATCTCTATCATTAATCTTAACCTTCTGCGCCTCGTTATTTGGCAAAAATACGATATATTTTCCCGTTCTCACATTCTTCCAAATAACTTTTCCTTCCTCATCCGTTCTCCCTATTGAAATTCCAATTTCTTTACTCGGCTGAGGTGATTCGTCTTTCATAAGTATAATTTCAAAATCTTTTATTGGCTGTTTTTCTTTATTTTTCACGTAAAAAGTTACAGAATTAACAACCTTACTACATTTCATTTTATAATTTTCTATATAAACGGATGTAACAATAGTGACTAATACACAAACTAAAATCCATATAAGTTTACTATATTTATTCAGACCATTTTTTAAGATTATTAAAAACATCGTCTGTCACCCGATTTCCAGAATTCCAAGAATTACTTCCTACTGTATGGGTAGCTATTATTGTTACACCCGTACGAGAATAGTCATGATATACAGGCGCTCCACTTTGACACCCATAAGTGTCCATCCTATATGTTAAAATTCTAGGACTAGTACCTTCAATTGGCCCATAATCTGTCCACATAGTATATTTTTCATTTCCTACTTTATCACATGGATACCCCGGAACTACCGCGAGTAAACCTTTTGGTGATTCTACATTAGTGGTTCTATACCCTAACCATCCCGTATAATCTCCAGGAGATCCATCTAATTTAATAGCTCCATAATCAAATTCTGAATTTCCGTCATCAGTCCATCCACTTACTGAATAGAGCTTTTTCCAACTAAAAGGTAGATAGGGTGCCTGATTTCCATTTCGACCAGGCGTCGCAATAACATTTTTTGCCCATCCACCAAGCTTTTTATCGTAAACACAGTGCCCTGCTGTAAGCACTGTATCTTTACTGACCATCGCTCCTGTACACCCATAAACCTCTTGTCCATTAAATTGAATTACTAGGTGCACTATAGTCCTATAAGGATACAAAGTTGTATCAGTAACTCTAATTCGATCATCTCTTCCTATTATAGAATGTGTAAGGATATTAGATGAATATTTAAAGTTACTGTCTCTTAATAAATATCCCCAATCTTCTCCAAGGTGTTTACGACCTACAAAAGGAGGTGAAATGAGATCCTCCTTTTCTCCATCCTTAATACGCAAAAATTGTTCTTGAAAAAGCACCCTTTCTCCCTCATTTGAAACTGATGTCCACGGTACATCTTCTGCATACACCTTCTGATTCACCAAAAATACTGTACAAAAAAAGATAAAAAGAACACCAAAACTATAAAGAGCCAACCTACATCTTATAGAAATAAAGCTATCCAACATAACTTACCTCCTATACAAATGATAGCGAACAATTGAAGATCCCTTTATAAATTCTAGTTTTTCTTTTTTCAGAAGTCAATGTAATTAATAATGATTATCATTATTAATTACATTGACTTAACAAAATCAAACAATGAGTCATATTCTTTACTCTGCGTTCAAAAATCTGTCTCACTAAAGCTTCACTTTATTACATAAACAAGTAACCTTCTGCACAATCAACTCTGCCGTATTCTCCTCTGACGGCATCAACAAATTTGTAACCATTCCATACACAATAGAACTTAATTCCACTTCATATCCACCATATGCATACTCTTCCTTTGTCGGTAAATAGCCAATATATCCATTCGTATATCCACACAAAAAAGCTAGGTCATTTTGAAGACTCTCTTTCATTTCTAACGCAGTCTCTGAAAAAGGTTCCATCGGTATACCAGAGAATATACCATCATTAATTTGAAACAGTTGAACTTCTAAATCCACACGTAACTGCCGAATACCTTGCTTATATTTCTCTAAAACGTGAGTAAGCCATTCATCCGTGTTCACACCCCACTGCTTCTCCACCAATTGAGCCATTTTTCGTATTTCATTCATTTCAGGAATATCTTTCAACTTCATTTGCATCGTACTCGAAACTGTTCTTAAATTTACAATTGGGCTATATGTAACTATTGGCAACATCGTTAATACATGTCCACTAAGTGTGTAAGCCATTTTCTTTAATGCTTCCCTTGAACCGCGATACTTCGCATTTACATTACCAGCAGCTCCTTGCACAATAATAACAGGACAGTTTACGATCCTCTCAAGAATCTCCCTCGTCATTCCAGGATAATCCGCTGATAATACATCGCTATCACCTTTTAAAACATTCGGATGCGCAGTACAAAATACTACAATACCAGATAGCTCCTTCGTTTCAGCATTTCTTATTGCCAACAAGCCAATTCGTTTATCTACAATGCCCTCTATATTTGTTCCCATCTTTGCTTTTCCATCAGGTGTCCTCTCTCTTCGGTTTACTCCAATATCACCTGTCGTAACATCCCACCCAACTTCACATGGCGTCATGTTGGTATTTGCAATAACAGCACCTTGCACTACATTATTTAGTAAAATCGTTTTATACGACTTTATTAAAGGATGATTACCAACCGTTTCCGGACCAGAGTGTGTATGTGTATAAACAACTGTTATTCGCTCAACTGGTACATGAAGCTCACTCGCTACTCGTTCACGAATAATATTCGTATCTTCTACTAACATCCCGATATTATCAATGCTTATAAACGCAGTCTTCATTTCATCTTTTTCAAACACAAAGACCGTCCCGTAAATACGCTCTTCAATATTATTAATTCCTGTATCTCTATGATATCCGATAAAATCAATACCTAAGGGTGGTGTAATATCCACCTTACATACCCCTACTTTGCTCATTTGAATCGCTCCATTTCTCTATGTAAATCCCTCTCTTCAAGAATAGCATATTTACCATTTTCAAAATAAAAAGAACGGACAAGAAATTCTATGTCCGTTCTTTTCATCACACATACTTCCGATGCACCATCTTCCCATCATAAGAAAATACAACACCCTTACTCTCCACCATCGACTCCATATGCACTGTTCTTCCCCATAGCTGATGCAGATAAGGTAATACCTTTTCTAAGTATTTTAAATCTAACTCAATTCCTTCATAGCTATGTTTAATGTACAATTCCCCATTCTTTAAGTAGTCTCCATCTTCTACTACTAAGTACGGGAAACCTCCATTTGTGCGCATATTTACGAGTTGATCGCGTACATGTTCCCACTCTTTATCAATTACTTTATATTCTTTACCTTGGCGCTGGAATAAGTACATATCTTCTCTCATTACGAGTTCTTTATTTAAGTAGTTTCTTAGGAACGATACGTCCCATTCAATTTCTCGTACTTCAAACATTTTCTCACGACCAGAACCTGGCTTCACACCGCGCCGCTTCATTTCTTCTGTCGGGTTGTTATAGCGTTCTTCAATATCTTCAAACATTTTAATACCGAGGTAGTATGGATTAATACTTGTTTTTGATGGCTGTACGACACCTGCATTTAATTTCGCAAATTCAATTGCTTCACCAGATGTTAAGTCCATTTCACGAAGTATACGTTGATGCCAGTACGAAGCCCAGCCTTCATTCATGATCTTCGTTTCAAGCTGTGGCCAGAAATATAACATTTCCTCGCGCATCATCGTTAATATGTCGCGCTGCCACTCTTCTAGCTCACGGCTGTATTCTTCAATAAAGAGTAGTAAATCTTTTTCTGGTTGCGGAGGGATTTTCTTCTTTTTATGCATATTAGGTCGTTCTCTCTTTTTGTTTCGATCATCTAAATTCCATAAATCATCGTACTGTGATATCTTTTTCTTTTCTACATCCTCTTCTAAATCTTCAATACTCCATGCAAGTTTCGGGCGCATAAGTGACGGGTCAATATGTTCTTGAATGGCAAGTACTGCATCCAAGAACGTTTCTACCTCTTCTTTTCCGTACTTATGCTCATATGCTTTTACACGTTCAGCTGTTGCTGACATGCTCTCCACCATATCACGTTTCGTATTAGAAAAACGAACATTATTTTTGAAGAAGTCACAGTGCGCTAAAACGTGCGCCACGATTAGTTTATTTTGAATTAAAGAATTCGTATCTAATAAAAAGGCGTAACATGGATCAGAGTTAATAACGAGTTCATAAATTTTACTAAGTCCTAAATCGTATTGTAATTTCATTCTGAAAAATTGCTTTCCAAAACTCCAATGTGAAAACCTCGTCGGCATCCCATATGCACCAAATGTATAAATAATTTCCGCTGGACATACTTCATAACGCATCGGATAAAAATCAAGCCCAAATCCAGTCGCAATTTCCGTAATTTCCGCAATCGCATATTGCAGCGCTTTATCTTCACTTGCTCTCATTATTTTCCCTCCTTACACTTTCCCTTAAGAAAGTGTATGATGAGGAACAAGCTTTCATGAGGATTGATTGCATAATAAAAAGACACCCTCTTAAAAAACGAGAATGCCTCTTTCTAATTAACCTTCAATAATCTCCATCTTCTCCGTAATCGGCGTACGAGCTTTTCCTTCTGGTGCTTTATCGAAATAGCCGATATGAAGAATTCCAATGACGCGTTGACCTCTTGTTAAACCGATTCCTTCTATAAATAGTGGATTGTAGTTTAATCCACCTGATTTCCAAACGCACCCTAAGCCGCGTTCCCAAGCAAGTAATTGGAAGTTTTGCATAAATGCACATGTTGCAGCGTAATCTTCGTCACGTTGAATTTGACGCGGATCTTCATTAATGTAAACAACGATTTGTGCAGGTGTGCTTAAGAAACGATCAGATAAAATCTTGCCGCGTTTCGCTCTTTCTTCTTCTGTGAAAGAGTTTAATACTGCGTCTACTAATTTCTGACGGCCTTCTCCAATGTATAATTTACAATTCCATGGTTCACGGTGTTTATGATTCGGTGCCCATGTTGCGTCGTTTAATAGTTCAATTAATAATTCTTTTTCTACTGCTTTATCTGTAAATGTACGAACAGAACGTCTTTCTTTAATAACGTTTGCGATGGAAGTATATGTAGTCATATTTTTCTCTCCCTTATTTTTATCTATATGTATAAATCCGTCATTGATATTGATTTTCAATTTCGATTATAACCTAGTTTTTCACTATTAATCAATGTTTTATGTTGGAAAACCATGAAAAACTTCTTTTTATACTGTGAATAAAAAAACTTAACTTGTTCACAAGTTTTTCACATTTTATGGAAATGATATGTGTAAGTTTTCCACATTACCCATCTAGGAGGAGTTTATATGTACAAGAAAATCGCAGTAAGTATGACTATGGCAGCATTATTGTGCGGGATATCTGCCTTTCCCGCTTCTGCTTCCGCTGCCAAGCCAAAAGAAGTAACAATGCACCATCATAAGCCTATTTCAGAAGAAGAAATGCAGTCGCTCGAAAAACTCGGCTATAATAAACATGAAATTTGGAAAGCTGCCCACATTGCAAAAATAAGTAAAAAAGAAATTAAGGACGTTTTAGCTTACTATAAGCAAAATAAATCTTGGGAGAAAACAGCCGAGCATTTCGGTGTAGACCCAAGTAAATTGAAAAAACATCATATGAATAAAGAAACGAAAAAAGCACTACTGCAAGAATTAGCAAACATGCACAAATCTACACCTGATCAGCTAAAACAAAAAATGAAAGAGTATAACATCGGCTTACGTCAGCTCGCGGTGTTAACAATCATCTCTCAAAAAAGTAATACCCCTCTTGACGATGTACTAAAAATGAAAAAAGATGGGATGGATATTAAACAAATTGCGGAAAAATTAAATGTTAAAAAAGAAGATATACGAGCAGAGATGATTAAATTAGTGAAGTCTATTAAAGAAAAGAAAACAAATTAGCCTGCCAAAAAGGAAGAGATATTCAATACTCTTCCTTTTCTTTATCCCGCTATTTGTGGGCAGTAAAACTCCCACCTCAAAATTCTGCTGGAGCAAAGAGGTTAGGTGGGAGTCGGGCTGCCCGTAAAAGCCCGATTGGTGCGGGCTAATAATCAGTGGGGAATGAATAAAATCCCACTGATTAAATTTTCACTTTATGAACTTTCAGTTTTCAAGTATAAATTCCCGTCTTTCCCAAAAACTAACACAAGTAAATGGTGCATGTCAGGGGTGAGAAAATGTTTCGTTCAACATCTAAAAAGAATAAAAAAACAATCTGTTCCATTCCCGAGTTTATCCACACGATGAAAGAATCTAGTGATTTCGTTTCTTATAACGTAGTAGCCGATGGGACATTATGTTTGTTTTATTATAAATCTACAGTAGAATCACTTATTATTAATCGATTCATTTTAACACCTATCAAAAAAGAATTAGATCACATTCAAAATATAAGTGACATAGCAAATATCGTCACACTTGAGGAGATTATCACCAATCCTTCTATTGATGATATCCGTGAAAAACTGTTAGGTGGATATGTACTTTTGCAGCTAAAAGTTAATTCCAAAGCAGCCGAATATGCACTTCTTCGCGCTGAAAGTTTAGCTTTAGGTACACGATTATATAACGATACAGAAAATGAATATAGTGTAATCGGTCCCAAAGTCGGATTCGTTGAAAATATTGATACAAATACACACTTACTTCGCCGAAGTATTATAACGGAGCAATTAATTTTCAAAGAAGTTGTAGTTGGCTCTATATCAAAAACAAAGGTCATAGTTGCTTACATCGAAGGCATTACAAATGATCAGCACGTCAATACTGCGATGCAGCGCCTACAGGGCATTGACTTTGATGTTCCTTTCGATGCGACTATGATCGAACAATTTATTAGCGATAATAGTAACTCTCCCTTCCCTGTTTTACTACCTACAGAGCGCTTAGATCGTTCTGTTTATGCACTCATTAATGGCGGTGTTGTCATTTTAACAGATGGTTCACCATACGCATTAGCTGGACCGGCGACATTACTCGATTTCTTCGTATCTCCAGAAGATTATTATTTACCATGGATAGCAGGCTCATTTCTTAGATTGGTTCGTTTTTTCGGAGCAGCATTCTCCCTATTTTCATCAGCTATTTATACAGCTGTATTAACGTATCACTATCAAATGATTCCCGCAGATTTACTTGGACCAATTATTTATTCCCGAGCCAATGTACCATTCCCACCTGTTTTGGAGGCACTTTTTTTAGAAATTACAATCGAATTACTGCGCGAGGCTGGAGCTCGTTTACCGACTAAAGTTGGTCAAACGATTGGTATTGTTGGGGGGATTGTCATTGGCCAAGCATCTGTTGAGGCTGCTTTAACGAGTACTATTTTATTAATTGCGGTTGCGTTATCTGCGCTTGCTTCTTTTACAACACCAACAGTAAAAATGTCTTCCACTATCCGGATATTACGATTTCCCCTCATCATTTTAGCTGGAGCATTTGGAGGTGTAGGGCTAATCGTCGGATTTGTATTCATATTAGCTCATTTAATTCGCTTAAAATCACTTGGATCACCTTATTTATTACCTTTATATCCATTTCGCGGGTTAGGTACAGCTGAAGGGCTCCTTCGTCTTCCATTTAGTCAAACTGCAGGACGGGCTTCTTTTCTAAGACCAAAGAAGAAATGGCGCTATGATCCAAACCAAGCGGAAGAAAAACGCGACGGTGAGGAAAAATGAAAAATATTTTATTACGCTTTTCCATTATCATTTTAATTTTTCTATCTGGCTGTACACAACCTAACATAGTAGATACACAGCGGATTATTCATGTGGGTGGATTCGATATAACGAAAGAGAAGAAATTTCGTGGGACGATTCTCTATCCAGATTACACAAAAGGAGTGCAATCAAAACCAGAAACTCAATCCACTACTGCTGGTACCATTGAAACAATCTCTTCACTTCTAAACGCAAAATCACCACATACGATTGCTGTAGGTCAAATGCGCGTTGTCCTATTTGGAAAATCATTCGGTGAACGTGGAATCGGAGATATTATTAACAACTTACAACGTGACCCTAACATTGGCCGAGATGTGCAGCTAGCGCTTGTAGACGGTTCAACAGAAGAATTACTTAAACATGTCAAAACAAATGGATCGCTATATCTATCTGATTTATTGGAGCAAAATATAGAAACGGAGACAATCCCTCGGATGGCCTTAAATATTTTTCTATATGATTTTTATTCATCTGGCTGCGATCCATTTCTTCCTTACATTCAAGTTGCAGAAGACAAGTCTGCTTCCATTAAAGGACTCGCTTTTTTAAAAAAGGATAAAGTAGCTATGTATACAGATAAAACAGGATCTTTTTTATTTAAATTACTCATTAATCCAACTAACAATGGACGTTACGAAGTTCCGATACGTCAAGGTAAACATAAAGGCTTAATCGCAACCCAAAACTTATCTGGAAATAGTGTTTGTTCTCTTTCCGAAGCCGGTGACATTCCGAAAGTTCACATTCAACTGAAATTAAATGGACTTATAAAAAATGCCCCTGACTGGCTTGATTTATCAAAGAGCGAAAATGTAACTTACGTAAAAAAACATGTAGAAAAGACACTTGAAAAACATTTAAACGAATTAATAAAACAATTCCAAGAAAAAGAAATCGATCCAATCGGTATACGTGAAGAAATTCGTAGTCACTCAAGAAAATGGAGCATGAAACAAATTCAAGAAATGTATCCTAGCGTAGACGTTGCAGTTAATGTGAAAATTAATGTCGTACAATCTGGTATCGGAGAATAGTGAGGTGCTGTAATGGCTGGACAAGATAAAACACATACTGTTTCCCCTTATTTCACATTTCTTCTATTACACTCCCTTCAAATTGGAGTAGGTGTGTTAGGTTACCAAAGGATTATTGCGCAATATGCCGGTTATGATTCTTGGATTTCTCTTATTGTTGCGGGCATTGCAACTCATATCGTGCTATTTTGCATGCTTAAAATGTTAGAAAAAGATAATGATTTAATGAATATTCATACGACATGTTTCGGAAAGTGGATTGGAACATTTTTGTCCGTATGCTTTGCTGCATACCTTCTATTATTTTGCCTTACTGTCCTTCGTACATATATTGAAGTCATTCAAGTTTGGGTCTTCCCTACAATTAAACCGTGGAAATTAACTTTATTATTTTTACTTGTGACTTACTACGTAATTAAAGGTGGTTTTCGCTCTGTAACAGGAATGTGTTTTTGGGGCGTCGTAATACCGATTTTCGTCCTATTTTTCTTAGTTTTCCCAATGAAATACGCGCATGTCCGTAACATCCTCCCAATTCTAACTCATTCACCTTTAGAAATTCTAACTGCAGCGAAATCATCTGCATTAGAATTTCTTGGATTTGAAGCAATTCTTGTTTTTTATCCATTTATAAAAAAAGAAAAATCATTAAATAAATGGGCGCATGGTGGTATTGCTTTTACAACAATTCTATACGTAATACTAGCCATCGTTTCCCTTATGTACTATAGCCAAGGACAACTACATCATACAATTTGGCCAACATTAACAATGCTAAAAATTATAAAGATTCCTTTTATCCAAAGGTTTGAGTACATCATTATTTTCATATGGTATCTTATTATTTTACCTAATCTTTGTTTAACAATTTGGTCTTCTTGTTGCATTAGTAAAAGGTCTTTTCACGTACCATTTAAAATTACACTTCCATTTTTTATTGCAGCTATATTTATTTCATCCTTATTTTTCACAAACCGTGAAAGTATTAATACATTAAATACAGTACTGTCTCAAGCTGGTTTATATATTGTATACGCTTATATCCCAATTTTATTTCTATTCCATTCACTACGATGGCGCTTCAAAAATCAGTCGAAAAAATCTTCACCCGACACACCATGATATTTGATACAATTTGGTTAATACATTTGTAAAGGGGACAAGCGAATGAAAAAGTATGTATTTTCTTTACTTGCAGTACTGAGCCTAATTCTTGCTGGATGCGGGAGTACTAGTACAAATGACAAAAAATCTTCTGAATCAAAAGAAGAACATGATCATGCCACGCACACTCAGCAAGCTGACATTCAAGAAAAGACAAAAGGAGTCGACACACTCCCTACCTTTCTAGACAAGCTTGATCCACAAATGAAAGACATCTACACTGTCGCTGGACAAAATGCTGAATTATTGGATTGGATTCCTTGTTACTGCGGTTGTGGTGAAAGTGTAGGACATAAAAATAATAAAAATTGCTTTATTCGTGAAATCAAAAAGAATGGTGAAGTTGTTTGGGATTCCCATGCAACAACTTGTGTCAACTGCCTAGAAATCGCGGTTGAATCGGCTTCCATGAAACAAAAAGGAAAATCAACGCTCGAAATTCGTAACTATATCGACAATAAATACAAAGAAGGCTATGGCAAGCCAACACCTACGCCAATGCCAAAAGCATAAAAACGAGGAAATCCCTCGTTTTTCTCTTTTCATTCACCTTTTTTCTTAACAAATTCTTTCAAGTGTATTTCTCCTTACTTGTCACACACTATATATAACTCCTCGGTAAGGAGGGTACACAGTGCAAACATATAACGACTATGATAAAGCTCTCTATTACACGTATTGCTGTAATTGGGATAAATTACTCGTTCTCATGGTTCAAACGAACGATCAATTATTTTCTAAGCGTATTGAGCATTTTTTACACGCTTATCAATACAGTAAAGAACTACCAGAAGTTGATAAACAATTGCAGCTCCTATTTCAATATATTGACCACGCATCCCAAAAGTCACATGTAGAAGAAGTAGAGCAAATTCAAATGTAAAATATAGCGCTATTCTCTTTATGAGAATGGCGCTTTTTAAAATGTTCATATCAATAAATGTTTCTCTTCATAAAACTTTTATTGATAAACATATTTTTTCTTTCTTTTCCCTACTACTTCATACTATAATTTAGTATGTAACTATTATAAGTGAGGTATAAAATATGGGACGAGAAAAAAAGCAAGAATATGCTTTACTTACTGCATGGGGAGCTTCGTTTATTGCTACATTAGGAAGTCTATACTTTTCCGAAATTATGAAATTTGAGCCTTGTGTCCTTTGTTGGTATCAACGTATTTTTATGTATCCATTTGTTTTATGGCTCGGTATCGCTGTAGTAAAGAAAGACTATCGCATTGCAAGTTATTCTTTACCAATCGCAAGTATTGGTGCTTGTATTTCTTTATATCACTATGCAATTCAAAAAATCGCAGCATTTTCAGCTGCTGGGGCAGCTTGCGGCCGCGTACCTTGTACGGGAGAATACATAAACTGGTTCGGCTTTGTGACAATCCCGTTTTTAGCACTTATCGGCTTTATCACAATCGCTGTTTGTAGCTTCATCGTAATTAAAAACAAATAAGGAGATGAAAGAATGAAAAAAATGCTTATATTTGGCGGTATTATTATCGCCTTGTTTGCAGCAATTTTCGCTGTAACACAAATGGAAGAAAAAAATGCTTCAACAAGCCAAAAAATTGATAATGCTACCGATAGTAAGACAAATGGCCCTGACTACTATACAAATAAAATCTCTCTTTCAGATCTCCAAAAGAATTTAAAAGAGAAAAAAGAAGAAACAGTATACTTTTATCAAACATCTTGCGTTCATTGTCAAAAGCTATCTCCTATCGTAGTACCAATGGCTAAAGACTTGAATGTTGATATGAAAGTTATGGATATTGAAAAATTAGATGCTCCTTGGGATGAATATAAAATTAAAGGAACTCCAACAATCATTCATTTTAAAGATGGTAAAGAAGTGAGCCGTATTAGCGGCGAACAACCGGAAGACAAATTAAAAGAGTGGCTTGAGCAAACGAAAAAATAATAAGAAAAGGAAACTCCTTCTATACATGAAATGCGTGTAAACTCCCACACTAATGTATAAGGAGGGGGTTTTATGCCAGAAGTGAAATGCTCTGTTTCCAATTGTTCATTTTGGGGACAAGGTAACCTTTGTCAAGCAAGTGCAATCGTTGTTCAACCTGATGCACAAGAAGCAGGTCAAATTGAAAACAGTTCATATACAAACGCTACTTTAACAAACGAGACGCTTGAAAGTTCTGTAACAACGAGTGTAGAAACGTGTTGTCATACATTTAAACCGAAATATTAAACGTAAAAGCATACGATTAGTCGTATGCTTTTTTACATTCCTCTCCAAACATCATGCATCATAAAAAAGTACAAAATAACGAGAAGGACCGTCCCGCATAAAGTAATGCGTCGATATACACTCTTCTCCCCTTCCCTCGCTTTAACAAATGCCCAAATAAATCCGACGAACAATATTAAATCAATATATGGAACATAAAAGGAAAAGACGAGTAACGCATATAAATACACGATAAATAAACAAGTCGTGATTAAGAAAATTTTAAATGCAAATTCACTTTTCATAATGTGACCGCCCCCCAGTCTGTACTGTATTATATTCAGAAAAACATAATAGTTGCTGTTTCAATTTTTTCATCTCACTATTTACAGGCGCTCGATTGGTATGAAATCATTAAAACCAACTAAACTTCATCACAAATAAGCTACCGTCTATTTACGGTAGCTATTACGGGACATTATATTTCCGTTTATATAGGTTACTTAAAATCGAATAAGGTAATTGTTCATAACGAATTTTTTCTCCTGTTTCATCTACAATATACAAATTGTTTCCTATATAATAGATTCCATCTTTTCGTTTGGAATACACTGTGTATCTTTCATTTGGCAATACTGTTTTTACTTTCGTCAATTGTCCATTTGGTTCTTGCCAATATATATTTACACGATCTACTAACGTAAGCATTCCAATTTGTTCTTCTTCTACTTTACGACCATTCCAGCTCACAACACGATAACCTAGCTTATATGCTTCATATTCGGGACTCGTATGAAAACGAGAAATAATTACTTTCGTCTGCAATTGTACCCGGTCGTATAACCATTGTATGTCCCGATCGTGCATGCGAATACAACCATTCGACTCCCTGCTTCCAATCGTCCATTCCCGATTTGTTCCATGAATTGCATATTCCTTTTTATCTAGACCTAACCACCTCGTACCGAGAGGGTTATTCGGAGCACCCCCAGCTATTTTTTTACGATGGTATTCTTTATTTTTATATTTAGTTATAATACAAAAATTACCCTCAGGCGTCGGGGTCCTGTCTCTTCCTGTCGTTATCGGAAATGTCTTAGTATAGTTTCCATCTTCAAAAAAAGACAGCTGATTCGTCGTAAGGTTAACTAATATTAAATGATCTGTATTAGCAAAAACGCTAGCTGGCAGGCAGAAAAATAGGATTACGATAAACCATACTTTCTTCATCTAAATCCTCCCTAGCACTAACATCATAATAAAGTGAAACTTTACTCGGTGGGAGGGTTTGTCCATCCCCTACTGAATATTAGCCTTCACCAATCGGGCATTTACGGGCAGGTATCTCCCACCTAACTTCCTTGCATTCACCGAATTTTGAGGTAGGAATCTTACTGCCCGCAAATAGCGGGATAAAGTGAAACTTTAATCAGTGGGGGTTTTGTTCATCCCCCACTGATTATTAGCCTTCACCAATCGGGCTTTTACGGGCAGTTAATCTCCCACCTAACTTCTGTGCTCCACCTGAATTTTGAGGTGGAATTTTACTGCCCGCAAATAGCGGGATAAATGCAATTAGCTTTACTTTGCTCTTATAAATGAAAACTATCCATTCACAATTACTCCACCATTTACATGCATCATCTGTCCCGTTACATATGCCGAATCACTAGACGCTAAATATACATATGCAGGCGCTAATTCATACGGCTGACCAGGCCTTTGCATAGGAACATTGCTCCCAAACTGTGACACTTTTTTCTCATCAAAACTGGATGGAATAAGCGGTGTCCAAATTGGGCCTGGTGCAACACCATTTACACGAATTCCTTTTTGTACTAACGACTGAGATAACGATCTTGTAAAAGCGACAATTGCTCCTTTCGTTGCAGAATAGTCGATCAACGTTTCATTTCCTTCATACGCAACGATAGATGCCGTGTTTATAATTACATCCCCTTGCTTTAAATGAGAGAGTGCTGCTTTTGTAACATGAAAATAAGAAAAAATATTAATACGGAACGTTTTTTCTAGCTGTTCCGCTGTAATATACTCTAGTCCTTGCTGCGGATATTGCTGTGCGACGTTATTCACAAGAACATTTAGCCCCCCTAGCTGCTGGGCGGTCTCTTCTACAATCTCTTTACAATGTTGTTCATTACTCAAATCTCCCGGCAATAATACACAATTCACGCCTTCTTTTTCCACAAGTTGTTTCGTCTCAGCTGCATCTTCGTCCTCATCTAAATAAGCAATCGCAATATTTGCTCCCTCTTTTGCAAAAGCGATAGAAACAGCTCTTCCAATCCCACTATCTCCTCCTGTAATTAATACATTCTTTCCTTTTAACTTTTCACTTCCTTTATAATTTGGATCTTCAAACTTTGGAAGAGGATTCATTAACGATTCAATACCAGGTTGTTTATTTTGATGTTGTGCTGGCATTGTTAAAAAGTTTTTTTGCTGCGGCATAACTTCCTTCAACTCCTTTCCCCTTATAATGCGCACAATAAAAAAAACTACTTACACATTAAAAAACCGAAATTCACACACAGTTTTACGATTAATATTCGAATTTACGACATAAAATATGAGTTGTTCTAAAGTTTTTATGCAAAACTATTGCAAAATAGTTAAAAAACGAATATTATATATAACTGTTGTGAAAATTATTCGTAAAAAGAAAGGATGTTTATATGTTTAACCTTTCAAAACATAAAACTTCTATTAAAACTGAAATTATGGCAGGTATTATTACCTTTTTAACAATGGCATATATCATTGTCGTAAACCCTGTCATCCTTGGGGATGCAGGTGTTCCGTTTGAACAAGCATTTACAGCTACTATTATCGCCGCTGTTGTCGGAACATTATTTATGGCAATCTTTACAAACTTACCAATCGCAATTGCACCAGGTATGGGATTAAATGCTTACTTCTCTTACTCTGTTGTAAAAGCTCATGAAGGCATGACTTTCGCGATTGCATTCTCTGCTGTATTCGTAGCAGGTATGATTTTAATTTTGTTATCATTCACATCTTTCCGTACGAAATTAATGGAAGTAATTCCTGAGAACTTAAAACATGCACTTACTGCTGGTATCGGTCTTTTTATTGCTTTTATCGGTTTGCGCTTAACGGGAATTGTTACAAAAAATGATGCAAACTTAGTTGGGCTTGGCGATCTTCACTCTGCTCCAGTTCTACTAGCATTAGCTGGCCTTGGAATTACAATTATCCTTATGTCTTTAAATATAAACGGGGCACTATTTATCGGAATGTTATTAACTGGTATTATCGCTTACTTCACAGGTCAATTAACATTTTCAAGCGGCGTTACATCAATGCCTGGATTACCAGAAGGAATTATCGTTTCAAATCCAATTACTGCTGTATCTGATGTAATTAACTACGGATTATACGGCGTTGTGTTCTCATTCTTCCTTGTTACACTATTCGATACAACAGGTACACTACTTGGCGTTGCACAACAAGGTGGATTTATGAAAGATGGAAAGCTTCCAAAAGCAGGACGAGCTCTTCTATCTGACTCATTCTCAGCAACAATTGGAGCTATGTTCGGAACAACACCATCAACAGCTTACATTGAATCATCTGCTGGTGTTGCAGCTGGTGGTCGTACTGGTTTAACAACTGTTACAGTAGCTGTTCTATTTGCATTAGCAGCATTCTTCGGACCGTTAGTGAGCGCTGTTTCTGGCGTTTCAGCTATTACAGCACCATCACTAATTATCGTTGGTAGTCTTATGATGGGCTCAGTTCGCCACATCGATTGGGATACATTCGATGAAGCATTCCCAGCATTTTTAGTAATCTTAAGCATGCCACTTACATCAAGTATCTCAACAGGTATTGCACTTGGATTTATTTCATACCCACTTATGAAAGTGGCAAAAGGACAATTCCGTGCTGTTCACCCACTTGTGTATTTATTCGGGATCTTGTTCGCTTATCAATTAGTTTTCTTACCACATTAAAATCCCTCGTTGTGAGGGATTTTTTATTTACAAAAAAACATTTGACAACAGCATACACTTATGGAATAATTCGAAATAGTTAAATATTCGATGTCTTATCAAGAGCAGGTGGAGGGATGAGCCCTACGAAGCCCGGCAACCGACCCATTTATGGGCACGGTGCTAATTCTTACAACACATTGTGTTGAAAGATAAGAGTAATATGATAAGACGTCTTTTCTATATGAAAAGACGTTTTTATTTTCACTCCCTCCTCTCTTTTCTTAATTTAGGAGGGATTTTTTTATGAAAAAATTATGTTCCACCGTACTCATTATTCTCTTACTCGCATTAACAGCTTGCACAAATGAACAAGATGCTATCTCTTCACAAAAGCAACAAACGGTGAAGAAAGAAGCTACTACAGCAGCAAATCATTTACAAACAGAAATTCCAAGCCAAGTAAAAAACCCATTAAAAATCGCATTAATTATGCAAATGTCCATCGGAACTTTTTCCTCTCAATATATTGAGGGTGTCAAAAAACAAGTTGAGCTATTCGGCGGCAGTGTGCAAGTCTACAATTCTGATAATGATTTAGCAAAAATGGCAGCAAATCTAGATACTGCTATTAATTCAAAAGTTGATGGTATTTTAATTGATCACGGTCGCTCTGAAGCACTAAAACCCGGAGTAGAAAAAGCATTACAAGCGAATATCCCTGTAGTTGCATTTGATAACGACCTACGCTTACCAGGCGTAACGATTATTGATCAAGATGACTATATTCTTGCATGGAAATCATTAAAAACGTTAGCGGAAGATCTGAATGGACAAGGGAATATCGCCGTCGTATGGGTTGGCGGATTTGCTCCAATGGAACGTCGCAATGTTATCATTGATGCTTTTTATAAACGTTATCCAAATATAAAAGAAGTTGCACGCTTTGGTACCGCTAGTAATAACACACCACTTGATACGCAAACACAAGTAGAGGCTTTACTAAAAAAATATCCGAAAAAAGGTGATTTACAAGCTATTTTCGCTTCGTGGGATGAGTTTGCTAAAGGGGCCGTCAAAGCACTCGAACAAGCTGGTCGTACAGATATAAAAGTATACAGCATTGACTTAAGTAATGAAGATTTACAACTCATGCAAAAAGAAAATTCACCTTGGACTGCTACGGCTGCAACCGATCCAGCTGAAGTCGGTAAAGTTCAAGTGCGTTTCTTATACAAGAAAATCGCTGGTGAACAAACGCCAGATATTTATTCACTAGAACCTTATTTAGTAAAGAAAAATAGTTTGCCACAAGAAAATATAACGATGGATCAATTATCAAAACATATAAACGGTTGGGGAGACTCGAAAGATGCATATTCACCTTGGATGAAAAAATTAGAGAAGGAGAAAAAATGATGACATTCTCTCTTCAAAACATTACACATTCTTATCACATCTCTACCCCTGTACTAGAAAATGTTTCTATTAACATACAAAAAGGAAAAGTTCACGCTTTACTAGGAATGAATGGTGCAGGAAAAAGTACTTTACTAAAAATAGCAACTGGTGAAATTCAACCCGTTGCTGGGAATATAAAAATTGATAATCAGTCTATTTCCTTTACTTCACCACGTGATGCAAAAAAGCATGGTATTTCTTTCGTAACACAAGAAGTGGATCACGGACTTATTCCTGGATTATCTGTATTAGAAAATGTACTAATCGATCATTTAGCAATGCAAAATAAAGTACTATTTTCAAAGTCAAAATTAGTCTCACTCGCTAAACAACATTTGCAAACTGTACAGGCTGATTTAAATGTTTCGGAAGATGTTTCAAACTGCTCATTACATGAAAAACAATTACTTCTTATCGCAAGAGCTTTATCCAACAATACAAATTATCTTTTATTAGATGAGCCTACTTCTTCTCTTGGACCGAAAGAAGTTGAAACCTTCGGGCAACTATTAAAAGATTTAACATTGAAAGGAATTGGCATCATCTTAATTTCTCATCGTTTATCAGAGATTCGAAATTTCGCGGATGATGTAACCATATTACATAACGGTAAAGTTGCAATTTCTGAAGCGATTACAAAGGTTACAGATCAACAAATTGTGGAAGCGATGACTGGAAAACAACTTACACTTCCTATTAATACAGCGCCAAAACGAGGGAACGAAGAATTATTTAAAGTACAAGAACTTCCATTACACAAAGACCATTCTCCTCTTTCTCTCACCGTACGGAAAGGTGAAACTGTTGTGATATACGGATTAATTGGCAGTGGCAAAACAACACTTGCTGAAACGTTATTTGGTACTCATCATACTTATCACGCAGAAATAGATGGTCAAACAATAACAATTAAAACACCGCGAGATGCGATTAAAGCAAAGATCGCACTTGTACCAGAGGAAAGAAGAAAACAAGGCGTATTTCTTTCGGAAGATATTATAAGCCACACTAATTTACACCAATCAGGTTGGAGACGAAAGCAAACCGAATTAAATAATGCTACTACAGCAATTTCTTCTTTCAGCATTTCACCCAATGACCCAAAAGCATTTATTCATTCACTTAGCGGTGGAAACCAGCAAAAAGTCTCCATTGCAAAGTGGCATGGATTCAAACCGAATCTATTTCTTTTGGACGAGCCAACTAAAGGTGTAGACATAGCTGCAAAACAAGACATTTTTCAATTCATTCGTAACATTACAGATGGCGGAAGTTCCGTAATTTACTTCACAGGAGAACAAGATGAAGCACTACATATCGCTGATCGCATTCTTATACTCGCAAACGGAGAATTTGTAGGTGAATACTTACCAGACGAACTATCTCCTGAACAGCTTTTACATTTATCTGAAGGGAGTTATTCCATTGAATCTCGTTCATAAAACAAAAACTAAGAAACTATATTTACCTACTCATCTTTTTTATCAATTTAGTACGATTGCTATCATTATAGGTGTTACAATTTTCTTCTCTATCGCCAACGATTCTTTTTTAACATACAACAATATTAGTGATATTTTACGTTCTATTTCTATTGTAACGTTACTCGCAATTGGCGTTACCTTTACATTAATTGTAGATGGATTTGATTTATCAGTCGGCTCTACCGCTAGTTTAGCCACAATTACCGCGGCTTCTTGTCTCGTTTTATATCGACAAGAACTAATAGTCACACTCCTTATTCCTATTCTTTGTGGACTATTAGTTGGATTATTAAATGCACTACTCGTTATCCGCATTAAACTACCAGATTTACTAGCTACATTAAGTATCATGTATATCGTGAATGGACTACACTTAACATTTTCAAAAGGATCTTCTATTTATGAAGGAATGTCTGGTGCCAAAGGACATTTTATTCCATCCTTTTTATTTATCGGTCAAGGTTCTGTGTTAGGAATTCCAGTCCCTGTCATTATCATGCTTATCGTCGTTTTAATTGCATATGTATTTTTAGAAAAAACAACGTACGGTCGTTTCTTTTATATGACAGGTGGGAATCGAGAAGCTGCTAGACTAGCTGGTATTCCTACTGATCGTTACCGTGTATATGCTTATATGATTAGCGGTTTACTTGCCTCTATTGGCGGTATTATTCTATGTAGCCGCGTTGGAACAGGACAAGTTTCAGCTGGCGCCCCATTATTAATGGATGCAGTTGCAGCTGCCTATATCGGTTATGCAATGTTCGGTGCTAAGAAACCAAATGTCATCGGAACATTTCTTGGTTCCGTATTAATTGGAATCATATTAAACGGCCTTACAATGATGAACGTTCCTTATTATGCGCAAGATATCATTAAAGGCAGTATTTTAATTGCAGCTTTAGCCTTTTCATTTATTAAAAAGAAGCGTAAATAAAAAAGTAGCGCATCGAATTCCGATGCGCTACTTTCCTTTTGCAACAATCACACGAACTACTTTCAACGCAAAAAGCAAAAGACCGTTCGCTATTGCTGTAACACCTAAGAAGTTTGCTATCATAAGCTCTCCCATTCCGTTATTAAATATAAAAATAATAGAAGAAATGAAAGCCAAAATAAACAATATGAACGCTGGTATATATTTAATAAAAGGCTTCTCAAATGATCTTTTAGAAAGAAGAAATGTAATTAACAATGTCATAATAAAAACAAAATATACCGCAAATAAAAAAGTCATATGAAAGCCTCCTCTACGACCAAACTACTTAAAAGAGGTTAGAAACCTTTAATATTTCTCATTTACCTGCAATTCTTTACTATACTTTTGAATGAACACTGATGAAATAACCATTACCATTCCTATACTAAAACCAATAAGCTGATCTAATAACATTTCATCATGAATGAACCAGCGTAGTAGAAATACGCCACCAAAAATAAGCAACATTGTAAATCCAGTATGTCTAAGCCCTTTATATACATTTTCCATATGTATCACCTCTCTACATACTTTTATCCATATTATACCATAATCCCAAAATGTATATAACCAACATTCGGTATTGAAACCAATAATAAAAAAGGCTGCAGAGAACTCCTTCTCCACAGCCTAATTATTATTTTTGCAAAAACGCCTGTAAATCTGCAAATTGTCTCTTTGCATCTTCATAGCCTTGCTCATATAAACTTTGTAATTTAGCCGTATCCTTTTCCATACGATCTACTTGAAGCGGCACTTCTGGGCGAATAACAAATAAATTACCAGCTTGCTCTTCTTTTTCAATGTAGTGAAGTGTTTCATTATACACTTCATAACGATTCAGCATCGTATTTACAAGGTTTGGATACTTCTTATAAGCCTTTGCTGCAATCCAACCAAATTTTGATTTTTTCTTCGCGTAACCATGATTTCTCGTCAAAATAACGACTGATTTTTCAAATCCATCTTCCTGTGCTTTACGAACTGGAATCGGATCTGAAATCCCGCCATCTAACAATTGCTTACCTCGGTAGTTCACTGCCGGTGCAATGAAAGGTAATGAACTAGATGCTTGCAATAAATTTAGTGCATCATCATTCGTTCCCTCTTTTTCAAAATAAACAGACTGTCCTGTTTCACAATCAGTTGTTCCTACAAGGAAACGCTCTGGACTATTAAAGTATGTTTCAAAATCAAACGGTACATGCTTTTCTGGAATTTCATGAAAAATGAATTCCATATCAAATAGCTGACGTTTTTTCCACAAGTTTTTATACGATAAATACTGCGGATGTGATGCATAATCAATATTTACTGTTTTATTTCTATTTCTTTGTCTGGAAAGATACGACGCTGCATGACAAGCACCAGCTGATACACCAATTACATATGGAAAATATAAATCTTGTTCCATAAAATATTCTAATATCCCGCCCGTATATACACCACGCATACCGCCGCCTTCTAATACTAACCCCGTATTTTCAAGCATGTTATTCTCTCCTCTTTATATACATTGACTCTTTAATTATTCACTATGTTAAGTATCTTTTTCTATTATATATGAGTTCTTTCAGAAATTATATTCAAAAGGCTTGAAAAAAAGAAAAATAGAGACTCCTCAACAATCCGGTCTCTATTTTAAGCTCTTTGATCAGCAACAATATGAATATCAATATACTTCGTTTGTCTCATAATTTCATTTACAATAGAACCTTTTCTTATTTCCTCCCACCGTGTTCTCGCCGATTGTCCGAGTAAAACTTGTGTCACCTGTAGTCTGTTCGCGACTTCAATAATAACATCAGCTGGCTTTCTTCCTTTCGCTTCTTCTAATACAAAGCTCGCATCAAATTGATTCGTTAGCGATTTCCACTCTTCAATTGTTTGCTTTTTCCCTGCTGAAAGTGA
Organism: Bacillus sp. DB-2; assembly: GCF_003315125.1. NCBI lineage: Bacteria > Bacillati > Bacillota > Bacilli > Caryophanales > Bacillaceae > Bacillus > Bacillus sp. DB-2. The sequence goes on from NZ_QNRN01000005.1 coordinate 322,675, forward strand.
ATCTATATTTTCCCGCTCTACGTTTAACACATACAATTCAGCATTTAGCCGATCAGCCATGCGCCAACCTCTCCGTATTAATTTCTCTGCTGTTGAACTGTATTGTACACAAACGAGAATTTTTTCTTTCACCCCAATTGGTTCTATAACTGTTTGACTAATTTTCTCATCCATATCATCTGCAACTTCACGAAGCGACAATTCCCTTAGTGCCCCTAAATTATTAAGCGTAAAGAAGTTTTGTAAGCTTTGTTGAATTTTTTCTTCCTTATATATCTTTCCATCGATTAATCTCTTCCGGAGTACCTCAGGTGTTGCGTCAACAAGTTGAATTTCATTTGCTTTTTGCAAAATAAAATCTGGAATACGCTCTCTTACTTTTACATTCGTAATTTGAGCTACAATGTCATGAACACTTTCTAAATGTTGAATATTAAATGCTGATAATACAGATATACCGGCATCTAACAATTCCTGCACATCCATGTAACGTTTCTTATTTTTCGACCCGGGAATATTACTATGCGCAAGTTCATCCACAACAACAATTTGTGGTGCCCGCTTTATAATTCCTTCTACATCAAGCTCATAAAATACTTTCCCTTTATAATCTATTTCTTTTAAAGGAACTTTTTCTAAATCAGCAATTGCTTCTTCCGTCTCTTTTCTACCGTGTGTTTCAATTAAACCAACTACAATATCAATACCGTCTTTTTTCATCTCTCTTGCATCAAATAGCATTTTATAACTTTTCCCTACTCCTGGAGCCGCTCCTACATATAGTTTTAACTTCCCACGATTTTGTTGACGAATGTATTCTAAATACTCTTCTGGTGTTCGCCTTTGAAACGTCGGTTTATAGTCATCCGCATACAAAACACTCACAACCTTTCTTTCGAAACAACACTACCTCAATCCGTTAGATTGAGGTAGCACTGTTACTATTTCATTAATTTCTGTAATTCTAAATTTAACTTTAAGACGTTCACGCGATCTTCTCCAAACAAGCCAAGTGCAGCACCTTCCGTTTGATCCTTAATCAGTTGATTCAGCTTTTCTTTCGGAATATTCGTTAATTTCGAGATGCGATCTACCTGCACAGAAGCCGCTTTTGGACTAATGTCAGGATCAAGCCCTGAACCCGAATTCGTCACTAAATCTATCGGTACTTCTGTAACTGGAACAGCCCGGTTTTGTTTCTTCCAGTCTTCAATACTTTTCTCAACTCGTTTTGCTAAATCTGGATCAGACGGCGCATAGTTATTTGAGCCAGATGCTTCTGCTTTATATTCTATACTAGAAATACGTCCATGAAAATAACGTGGATCTGTGAAATTTTGACCGATTAATTTTGAACCAACTACTTCATCCTTATCATTATATATAAGACTTCCATCCGCATTATCCTTCATTACCGCTTGCGCAATACCAGTTACAATAAGCGGGTATACAAGGCCGCACAAGACTAAGAACGTAAAAGTAATACGAATAATTGGTGAAAGTATACTTTGTTTTTCCGCCATCTTTTTTCCCCTCTTTCTTATATGAACAAGCCGACAATCATATCAATTACTTTAATTCCAATGAATGGAACGATCACTCCGCCAAGCCCGTAAATGAGTAAATTTCTGCTAAGCAATGCATTAGAACTCATTGGTTTATATGCGATACCTTTCATCGCTAGCGGAATAAGTAACGGAATAATAACCGCATTAAATATTAATGCTGATAAGATTGCTGAAAGCGGTGATGTTAATTTCATAATGTTTAATGCTTCCATTTGCGGAATCGCAAGTGTAAACATTGCTGGAATGATTGCAAAATATTTTGCAATATCATTCGCAATACTAAACGTCGTTAACGCACCTCGTGTCATTAACAATTGCTTACCGATTCCTACAACCTCAATAATTTTAGTTGGATTCGAATCTAAATCGATCATATTTGCTGCTTCTTTCGCAGCTGTCGTACCACTATTCATCGCTAACCCAACGTCAGCTTGCGCTAATGCCGGGGCATCATTTGTACCATCACCTGTCATCGCTACAAGTTTACCTTTATCTTGCTCTGCTTTAATAACTGCAATTTTATCTTCTGGTTTACACTCGGCAACGAATTCATCTACCCCTGCTTCTTTTGCAATTGTTGCTGCTGTTAATGGGTTATCCCCTGTACACATAACCGTTTTAATTCCCATTTGGCGCAATTGTTCAAAACGCTCACGCATACCAGGTTTTACTGTATCCTTTAAATAAATTAAACCGTAAATACGATCATCCACTGCAACTACAAGTGGTGTTCCACCCTCTTTTGAAATTAAATCTGCTTTTTGATTCACATCTTTCGGAATCGTTCCGCCTTTTGATTGAACCCATTCAATAACGGCACCAACAGCACCTTTTCTTACTTTCGTTCCATCCTGTAAATCAACACCACTCATTCTCGTTTCTGCTTTAAACGGAACAAATTCACCTTGTTCTGCAAGTTCTCTATTATATGATATAGATTTCGTTTGTACATATTCTATAACTGATCGACCTTCTGGTGTTTCGTCTAAAACTGAGCTAATCGCAGCCCATTTTCCTACTTGCTCAATCGTTTCATTTCCTACAGGGAGTAGTGTATGTGCCATCCGGTTCCCGAAAGTGATCGTACCTGTTTTATCTAAAATAATTGTATTAATATCACCCGCAGCTTCTACTGCTTTCCCTGACATTGCTAATACATTGAACTTTGTTACGCGGTCCATCCCAGCAATACCAATTGCCGATAATAACCCACCAATTGTCGTTGGAATTAGACAAACTAACAATGCAACAAGTACAGCTGTATCAATTTGAAACCCTAAATAATTTGTAAAAATCGGCAACGTCACAACAACGATTAAGAAAATAAGAGTTAAGCTCGTTAATACTGTATTTAAAGCAATCTCATTCGGCGTTTTTTGACGAGCAGCTCCTTCTACTAAAGAAATCATTTTATCAATAAATGATTCACCAGGATTACTCGTAATCACAATCGTAATCTCATCACTTACGACCATCGTTCCGCCTGTTACTGAACAAAAATCGCCACCCGCTTCTTTTATAACAGGAGCTGATTCCCCTGTAATTGCTGATTCATCTACAGACGCTAATCCTTTAATTACTTCACCATCATTCGGAATCATTTCCCCTTGTTTTACAATAACAACGTCACCTTTTCTCAGCTCAGTTGCTGAAACTTGAACAATGTCTCCATTTTCTTTTACAACATTTGCAAACACATCTTTCTTCGATTGTTTTAAAGAATCAGCTTGCGCTTTACCACGCCCTTCAGCTAAAGCTTCTGCAAAGTTAGCAAATAAAACTGTAAATAATAGAATGAGAGAAACTGTTATATTAAACCACCCTGGTACACTACTAGAACTACTTGGAAGAAAGGATAAAATTAACGTAATGATAAATCCAATTTCCACAACGAACATAATCGGATTCTTTATCATTACTTTCGGATTCAATTTCGCAAAGGATTGTTTCATCGCATGCGTCACGATATCACGATCCAGCGTTTTTGCCTGTCTAACCTCATCTTCTACAGCATGTATTTGTGACTGATCTACTTGTTTTTCTTTTACTACTACCGGTCTCATCATTTACCCTCCATTACTTCAATGTAAGAAATTCTGCAATTGGGCCGAGTACTAACATCGGGAAGAATGTTAACGCACCAACAATTACAATTGTTCCGATAAATATCCCTCCAAATAAACCATTATCTGTACGGAACGTTCCGACTGTTTCTGGTACTACCGTCTTCTCTTTCAGTGAAGCTGCAACAGCTAGCATCGTAATTAAACTGAAATAGCGTCCTAAAAACATAACTAAACCAGTCGTAATATTCCAAAACGGTGTATTATCCCTCAATCCTTCAAATCCAGATCCGTTATTCGCAGCTGATGATGTATACTCATAAACAACTTGCGTTAAACCGTGGAAACCGGAATGAGAAATTGCATCCGTTCCTAAACTTGTTGAAAGAGCTAATGCCGAAAATCCTAAAATAAGCAATGGATGAAATAATATCGTTACCGCAATTAATTTCATTTCCTTCCCTTCAATTTTCTTACCTAAAAACTCTGGTGTCCGTCCAACCATTAACCCAGATATAAAGACTGCAATAATTGCATACATGATAATGTTAACAAAGCCTGCTCCAACACCGCCGTATACTGTATTTAACATCATATTTACGAGTGGAACTAGACCACCAATTGGTGTTAACGTATCATGCATCGTATTAACGGCCCCTGTTTCCGCAGCTGTCGTTACTGTCGCATAAAGGGAAGAAAATACTGTTCCAAATCGGACTTCTTTTCCTTCTGTACTTCCTTGTACATGTTCGATACCCATTCCATTTAACACTGGATTTCCATGTAATTCAGATGTTGTAATCGTTATAAATCCTAGTAAAAATACCATGAATAGTGAAACGAAAAGGATACGACCTTGTTTTTTATTTCCTACCATTCGTCCGTACGTAAATGGAAGTGCTGTTGGCAATAACATCATAAGCATCATTTGCAAAATATTACTCATTTGCCCTGGATTTTCAAAAGGATGTGTAGAGTTTGCCCCGAAAAATCCACCGCCGTTATTTCCAAGTTCCTTAATTGAAACGAATGATGCAACTGGACCACGTAAAATACTTTGCTTCGCACCATCAATTGTTTGTGCTGTAACTGCTCCATCTAACGTTTGTGGTACACCAAGTGCGACAAAGACTAACGCCGCAATAAATGCGATAGGAAGAAAAACTCTCGTTAATGCTCTCGTAAAATCAACGAAAAAGTTACCGAGTTCTTTTCCAGCGAGTCCTCTTATAAAAGCCATAACGAGCGCTAACGTCGTTGCTGGTGCCGCAAACATTAAAAATGTAATTCCGACTAATTGTGATAAATAAGATAAACCATTTTCACCGCTATAATGCTGTAAGTTTGTATCAGCCATAAAACTAATTGCCGTATTAAAAGCGAGTGTAGGCTCCATTCCTTCAATATGCGCTGGATTTAGCGGCAGCACACCTTGTAATCTGAAAATGAAATATACGACAACAATCATAAATCCATTGAGTAAAACTAATGATAATGCGTACTGTTTCCACGTTTGATTGTATGCTTTTACACCCGTAATTTTAAAAATAAGTTTTTCAAAAGGCCCAAATACTTTATCTAGCGTTTTGCTACCTTGAAAAGCTTTTTCTAAATAAATCCCCGTTGGCTTTGCTACTAGAATAAACAAGAGCATTGTAATAACGACTGCAACCCAAATCATAATGAATGATTCCCCCTAATTAAAACTTTTCTGGATTTAATAATGCGTACACTAAGTACACCGTAATCGCTGCAACAATAACCGATAAGGCAATCATCATGATTGCTTCCCTTCTTTCACAACTTTATCTGACCAACTTGCAAGACTTGCCATCGATGCGACTAACCCAACAAAAATACCGATCATTACGACATCTAACATAACTACCCCTCACTTTTTGTTAAATTTTACCATCTAGTTATCAAAAAAAGAACACTAAGCTCTACTTAGTGTTCGAAACGAACAACACAAAGTAAACCTCCTCTCTAAACGCTTACGAGGTTAGCTGTCGGATTCGGGCCTAAAGAGTAGCCCTACTTTCAAAACTGAAAGATTCACCCCAAGTGACGATGCACAAAATTGGTTCCCCCGCTCCATTTCTGGAACTCAGCGATTTTAGGTTTTTTTTGGAAATTTCATGAATGATTTATGAGAGTAAATATACTCCTCTAAATTTAACTTGTAAAGAGGCAAATTACTTAAAATAAGAAAAAATTCCGCCATTTAAACGCTTACATTACTTATTATTAATATTCTTTCATCTATTTTCTTGTGTTTTCTTTTTCTTTCATAGAAATGATCTTTTAAATATGAAATAAAAAGAGCGAATGACATGAAGTGCATAGCTTGTTGCACTCAGCATTCGCTCTTTTTTCATTCAACCTTTATTCTCCACGCAAAAAAGCACGCAAATTTCTCCCTCGAATATAAACTTGTGATAATTCTGCATGTAACTGCTCATATTCGGTAATATCCGCCTCTAAATACAAAACATCTTTTGATGGTAATATAATATATGGCCCTGGAAAAAGAGGATCGAGCACTACCAATTCGTGAACTCGCTCTACCGATATCGCCCAACGATTCGCTATATCTCCTAGTAACAACACTTTCATCTTCATTTCCCCCACCTTATTCAAAAAATAAAAAAGAAATATTATCACAGTTCGTAAACACTACAAATTTAGCTCCAATTGTTTCATAGAGCCTGGCCGGATATCGTTTATTCTTTGTAACAACAGTAATAGGCGCTTGAAAAGAAAAACGAATGCGTTCTGTGAAGAAACTAACTATCGGAAGCTCATCTCCTAGTAAAATCACCTTCTTAATACGCTCGCAAATACTAGTAAAATCCTGCTCCTTATTACAGCTATAAGTCCAATCAAATCCACACTTTCTAACTTGATCTGCTATCTCTTCATTTGCTGTAAAAATAATTAACTCATGCTGAAATGCTGCTAGCTCTCTTAAACTCTTTACCTTATTTTCTTCTCCAACGCAAATAAGCGTTAATTCCATGTACCTCATCCTCCTTAGTATAAAAGAACTCAAACATAGATTGATATTCTCCTATACTAATCAGACCGACGAAGTGATATATCCATCATGGCACCGCCCTCTCTCAAGACGCTTACGAAGTTAGCTGTCGGATTCGGGCTTTGAGAGTAGCCCTACTTTCAAAATTGAAAGATTCACCCCTAGTGACGACGCACAAATTGGTTCCTCCGCTCCATACATTTGGACTCAGCGTATTACAAAAAATGTATTCTGGCTGATATATTACTCCTGTATTTGGAAAAAGTAAACAATGAAAAATCCTTAAGGTGGATTTTTCATTGTTGCTAGACATTATAAATATTTATATTCAATAGGAATTTTCATGAGTCGTATTGTAATAATACTAAATAAAGAAATGATTAAAAATTAAACGTGAAACGAGGATGCTATATGACCGAGGATAAAAAGAATAATTTTATTAAAATAATAAACATTCTAGGTAATTCGTTACTTTTAATTCTAGTGATTTTAGTTACTATTACTAGTTATACTGAATTCCGTACTACACTAGAAATCATTTTTTTAATTTCTTGTTTGTTATTAATTTATAGTAAATACTTAAGTAATAATAAGAAGGCTATGATTCCATACCTTATATTTTTAATATTAATATCATCACACCTTTTATATATTTTATTTATCTAAAAGGACGCATTTAAACAAGATACCCAAATCAAATTCACTACCATATATTAAACTTTTATTAATCATTAACCTTAATAACCAGTGAGGATATAGCCCCACTGGTTGAATTTCCACTTATGCACGCGCTTTATTCAATTTATACGCAAAATGATTCGTCGGCCCATGACCACTTCCAATATTCAACGGCTCTTCAATCGCTATACTAATAAATCGTTTTGCTTCTTGAACTGCCTCTTCCATCAAGTAGCCTTTCGCAAGTCCTGCTGTAACCGCTGAAGCAAATGTACACCCACTTCCGTGCGTTTGCTTCGAAGGAATTCGTTCACTTCTAAATTCAATAAACTGCTCACCATCAAAGAGTAAATCAATTACTTCATTACCTTGATATTCTGCATGTCCGCCCTTCATAAGAACATATTTAGCTCCTAATTCATGCAATACTTTCGCAGCTTCTTTACTATCTTCTATATTTTGAATTTCCATCCCAGTTAACACTTCTGCTTCAGGAACATTCGGTGTTACAACAGTTGCTACTGGTAATAAATATTCCTTTAATGCTTGTACTGCTTCTTGTTGTAATAATGATGCCCCGCCTTTTGCAATCATAACAGGATCTAGCACAATATTATTCCAGCCGAATTTTTTAATATGTTCTGCAACAATTTGAATAATTTCACTGCTAAATAACATTCCTAGTTTTACAGCATCTGGCGTTAAATCCGTACCAATTGAATTCAGCTGTTCCGTAATTCCTTCTAAAGAAACAGGATATACCCCTTGAACGCCAAGCGTATTTTGAGCAGTAATTGCTGTAATAGCCGTCATTCCATACACACCAAGCTCTTGGAATGTTTTTAAATCCGCCTGAATCCCAGCGCCGCCTCCGCTATCAGACCCTGCAATTGTTAAAGCTTTATTCACTTTCATTCCACTCATCCTTTTCTACCCAAAATAGCGATGATAAATTGTTTTCGCTTCGCTTATATCTTTCGTTCCATGTACAAGTACACGGCCATCTTTAAAAGCAACTAATCTCTTTTCTTCAACCGAAAATGATAATAAATATGGATTTACATTTAAATCAGTCACACGATCATTCAGCAATTTTTTATATTGTTCAAAATCCATTTCCTCTTTATGAGGTGGTCTAATTTGAACTGTATTTCTCCCGCATAACACTGCTGTTTTTGAAGTGTTTTCCTTATTTAAATATGGATATACTGCCTGTTCACCACACGATAGACAATTATGTTTACGAAGCTTTTGCACATTCATACATGAATATTCATTTTTCCATACATCAAATGATACAAGCCCATCTCGAAGTGAGTCATAATCTTCTACTAACAGTTTAAGTGTTTCCGTTACTTGATGAGAAACGACAAGAGACACAGCAGGCGATATAATCCCCGCTGTATCACATGTCGCTCCGCCAAGCGGAATCGATTGTAATAAACAAGATAAACATGGCGTTTTTCCTGGAAGAATAGTATAAGAAAGACCGTAACTCCCTACACATGCCCCATAAACCCATGGAATAGAATATTTTTGCGATATATCATTCACAATGAAACGTGTTTCGAAATTGTCAGTCGCATCGATGATTACATCAACATTTGTAACGAGTTCTTCCAACTCTTCAGCCGTTACATCCTGAACGCGAGCTTCTACTCTTACTTCACTATTAACCTCTTCTAGACGTTTTTTTGCCGCTACAGCCTTCGGAAGATTATTCTCTACATCACTCTCTGCATACAATTGTTGTCTTTGCAAATTACTCCAATCGACATAATCACGGTCAACAATTGTTACTTGACCAACGCCTGCTCTTACAAACATCTCTGCGTTTGCACTACCTAATGCGCCTGCACCGATAATAAGTACATGCTTTGTCCTTATCTTTTGTTGCCCTTCTTCCCCAATTGGAGAAAATAGCTCTTGGCGAGAATATCGATTATTCAAATACGCTCATTCCTTCTAAAGGACTACTTGCTGTCGCGCAGCGCTTGCGTGCAATACGACCTGCTTCAAAACCTAAACGACCTGCCTCAATACTTAATTTCATTGCTTGTGCCATCTTAATAGGATCTTTTGCTCCCGAAACAGCTGTATTCAATAACACACCATCCGCTCCTAATTCCATCGCAAATGCCGCATCAGCTGGGCTACCAATACCTGCGTCAACGATAACTGGTACTGTCGCTTGTTCAATAATGAAGCTTAAATTTAATGGATTTACAATACCAAGTCCTGATCCAATTGGTGATGCTCCTGGCATAATCGCATGCACACCAAGTTCTTGTAGTTTGCGTGCTAATACAACATCATCAGATGTGTAAGGAAGAACGATAAATCCTTCTTTTAGTAACATTTCAGATGCCTTTAACGTTTCTACTGGATCAGGTAATAACGTTCTATCATCACCAATAACTTCTACTTTTATCATGTCACAAAGTCCAGAAGCTTTTGCTAATTTTGCAATACGAACAGCTTCTTCAGCATTTTTTGCTCCTGCTGTATTCGGTAATAACGTATATTTTTTTACATCAAGTTTCTCTAATAAATTAGGCTGCTTCGCATCAAATATATCCATACGACGTACTGCGAATGTTAAAATCTCAGCCTCAGAAACATCAATTGCCTTTTGCTGCACATCAAAATCAGGGAATTTCCCTGTTCCTAATAAAAGTCTAGAATGAAATGAAAATTGTCCAATGTTTAACATAATCAACCGCCTCCTACGAAAGTTACAATCTCAATTTGGTCCCCATCAAAAACAGATGTATCGTTATGGTCATCTTTTTGTAAAATATCTTTATTACGTTCTACTACAACAATTCTGTTATCTAACTCTAAATGTGTAAGTAGCCCAGCTACTGTTTTCACACTCTCTGGTACTTCAATTTGGTTACCATTAATTTTTAAATTCAAACTTCCATCCCCTTTCTAAACCGTTTTAGAAAGCAATGAATCTAGCAAGTGATTCTCCTGCTTTCCTTCTATTAAATCAGCCATATACTGACCAGAAACAGGACTTAATAAAATGCCGTTTCGATAATGGCCCGTACAAGCATATAAACCTTTTATTTCTTCATGCTCTCCCATATAAGGAGCTTCATGATTAGACTGCGGTCTTAACCCAGCCCACGTACTTTCCCATTCTGCTTCTTTTAAAGCAGGCAATATTGTGTAGGCACGCTCTAATATGGAAGTAATACTTTCTGGTTGTACAGACTTATTAAACGTATGAGGCTTCATTGTTGCCCCAATTACGTAACGGCCACCACGTTTCGGTGTAATATAAAAACGTTCTTGGAAAATAGGAGCTTTCAAGAGCGGTTTCTTGCTTCTTACTGCAACAACTTCACCCTTCACAGGATACGTGCCCCAATCACTATGGAAATAATGTAGTAATTTCGTACTCCATGAGCCTCCAGCGATAACGACTTTTTCACATGTGATTACACCTTCGTTTGTCACAATTCCAGTCACTTTATTATTTTCAATACGAATATCAAACACTTCTGTTTGTTCATATATATCAGCTCCGGAAATTGCTGCAGAATGTGCGAATGCTTTCGTAAGCTCTGGTGCAATAACTTGACCATCTTTCGGATAATATACCGCCCCTATAATTGACTCGGAAAGAAACGGCTCTTTTTCCCGTAAATGGTCCCCCGTTAGAAATCGGGAATCTTCACCTGTTTTCTGCTGCCAATCCATAATATGAAGAATTCTTTTCTTCTCATCTTCATTTTGAGCGATGCGATAAATGCCCTTTTCTTCATACCCAATATCGATGCCTGTTTTTTCACGTAAAACTGCTGCAAGTTGTGGAAATATAGCACGGCTTTCTCTAGCAAGCTCAAACAGCGGATCATATGCATCCCATTCTGCCTGAACACCGAGCAAACCAGCAGCTGCTTTCGAAGCTTCAGATGCGATTCTTTGTTTCTCTATAATCGCTACTTTATGCCCTCTTTCTGCTAGAAAGTGTGCAACTGAGCTACCAATTACACCTCCGCCAATAATCGCTACATCATACTTCTTACACATGTTTTTCCGCCCACTTTCTTATTGATTCCTTATAAGATTTCGCCCTGCTATACGGATTACTACTGCTTATAATCCCAGACATAACAGCAATGCCACTTACACCATTTGCAAGAACATCACCTGTATTTTCAGGGGTAATCCCACCAATTGCAGTTATTGGTATGGATAAGCATCTTGCCATATGAGCAATTTCTTCTAATCCTCTTGCTGGCACATCCTTTTTACAAGCCGTTGGAAATACATGACCGTAAACGAGTGAATCCGCTCCATTTTTAAATGCCACTATCGCTTCATCTAAAGAATGTACTGAATAGCCAACATGCAAATAAGAAAACTTTTCTTTCACCGACCTTACATCTGCGCTTCGATATCCTAGCTGCACACGCGGAATATTTAATAGAATAGCAATATCAATTCGATCATTTATCACTATCTTCGATGCCGGAAAGCCTTTCCCCAAAAGACTTTCCACACCTTCATACAATTCCTTCGTGCTCTTCTCACGCTCACGAATATGCAAATAATCAATCTCACTCTCAATTTGCATCGCTACATTCACTAATTCTTCAAATGGCATATGGCCATTTGAGATTACATGAAGCTCATTTTTCATATTCATTCGCCTACTTTAAAATGTTTTCGAATAATTCATTGGCTGGAACGATTTCTTTCGCCATTCCTTTGTCTTTCAACCATTTATTTTGTTTCTCCCATGACTCTTTTGAATCCGATAAGAATGGCTCATCTTTCGTTTCCATCTTCTCTAATAAAATTTTCATACTTTCTTTTTCAACTTCTGGTACAAGTGGGAAGTTTTCTTTTTCTTGATGATCTAATAAAATATTTAATGCTTCATCCGGATTTTTCTTCATGAAATCATATCCCTTTTTCGCACCACGTAAAAAGGCCTGTAATGCTTCTTTATCCTTTTTCAAAGTTTTATCACCTGTTACAAACACAAGCTCATGATAATTCGGCACACCGTAATCAGCTGGATTAAAGTACGCTGGTTCATGGCCCTCATGACGCATAACAGGTACTTCATGGTTAATGTACGCTCCTGTTACAGCATCCACTTTTTTCGTAATTAACGCTGGTACTAAATCGAATCCAACATCGACTACTTTTACTGTATCTGGATTACCACCATCTTCTTTTACCATCGTTTTTAAATATGCTTCACTTAAAGGGGTCCCAGAATATCCAACTGTTTTTCCTTCTAAGTCTTTAGGTGACTTAATACCTGCTGATTTCAGCGATACAACATGATTTAACGGCGAACGTACGACAGCTCCAATTGATTTCACTGGAATTTGTTCATTTGCTTTTGCCATGACAACATCTGGTTGATAATACAAGCCAACGGTCACTTTCCCTGCTGCCGCTAGCGTTAATGGATCAGTCGGATTAGAAGGGAATTTAATATTCACCTTGACTCCTTCTTCTTTAAAGTATCCTTTTTCAATTGCCGTATAAATAAAGCTATGTACCGCATTCGGGTACCAATCAAGCATTACTGTTATTTCTTTTTCTGATTTATTCTTATCTGATGCCGAGTTACTCGAACATCCTGCAATCATTGCAACTAATAATGTAAACACAAAGATGCGTTTTAATAATTTCATGAATGTTTCCTCCAACTAATGAATTTCTTTTCTAATGTGGAAATAAGTATGACGAAGAAAATAGCTAATAATGATAACAATACAATTGGTGCAAATACACCAGCTCCGTCTAACTGTGTCATCATTCTTTTACTGAAATATCCAAGCCCAGCTTGTGCACCGAGCCATTCTCCAATTGCTGCCCCGATCACACTAAGCGGAACTGCAATTTTTAACGCTGAGAAAAAGTAAGGAAGAGCAGATGGCAACTTTAGCTTTAGAAAAATATCTTTTTTTGTTGCACCATACGTGACTAAGAGCTCCTCCCATTCTTTTTTCGTACTACGCAGTCCATCATACGTATTGACCGCAATTGGGAAAAACGTAATTAAAACGGTAACAACAACCTTGCTCCAGATGGTATATCCAAACCATAAAACGAAGAGCGGCGCAAGCGCAGTAATCGGGATTGTTTGTGAAGCAACTAATAACGGATAAAATGCTCTTTCCATCCACGTACTCGCATTCATTAACATTGCTAGCCCTACGCCCAGTACGATAGAAATAACAATGCCTATTAAAACGACATACAACGTTGCAGGTAAATGAACCGTAAATAATATATCTTTCAGCACCCATATCTTCATTACAATTGCAGAAGGTGATGGCAAAATGTACATCTCATCTACAATTCTTGCTCCTACTTCCCATAGAGCAAGTAGAATTCCACTTAATATAAGGGCAGGTAATAACTCCTTCAAGCGATTCATCATACAAGTACCTGCCTTTGTAACATACTAAGGAGCTCTTCTTTAAGCGCTAACACTTCAGGTTTATATAAATCTTTTCTTGTTCGGTTACGATCAAGCGGCACAATTCGCTCAGTTAAAGTTGCTATCGGTTGATTTTCTACAACCAAAATTCGATTAGAAAGAAACAATGCTTCTTCAACATCATGAGTGATAAATAAAATTGTTTTTTCCCACTCTTTCCATTGTTCAAACAACCATTCTTGCAAAGATGCCTTCGTTAAAGCGTCCAATGCACTAAAAGGTTCATCTAACAATAATATCTCCCCGCCTGTTAATAAAGTTCGGATAAAAGATACGCGTTGCCTCATACCACCAGATAAATCTTTCGGATATTTTTTCTCGTACCCTTGTAAACCAAATTTATGTAACAGTTCTTTCGCTTTTACTTGCGCTTCTTTCTTCTGCACACCTTGGCACTCTAGCGGCAGAGCCGCATTCTCAATAATCGTCCTCCACGGCAAGAGCATATCTTTTTGGGGCATATACCCTACAGGATGACTCTTTGTTTTTGTCAGCTCTATCTGTCCAGTACTTGCCTCTTCTAAGCCTGTAATAAGGCGAAATAAAGTACTTTTCCCGCATCCACTCGGTCCGATAATACTTACAAACTCTTTATCTTGTATAGAAGCATTTAATTCATCGATGATTGGTTTCTCATCATAATGAAAGGAAACATTATGAAACTGTAGTATGTTCTTGCTCCTCAAAACCCCACATCTCCTTAAGATAAGCCATATCCCAGAATAAATATTCAAATCGGCTGGAATATAAGAAAATTTCCTCTAATCGGTCTAGCTCTTTCTCTGACTTTCCAACTGCCATTTCATTTAATAAATCTATTAACCAAATACAAAGGTTACCGTATTCTTCAGAACTATATCCTTGAATCCACTCTCCAAAGAACTCATGATCTCTTGCTCCAGGAATATCATTTAAACGCTTTCCAATCTCCCAATAACTCCACATACATGGAAGTAAAGCTGATATTAATTCTGCAAGTGTGCCATTTTGAGATACAGACATCATGTAATTTGTATATGCTAAATTTTTAGCAGATGGTTTCGCAGATTCTATCTCCTCTACAGTAATGCCAAGTTTGTTTGCATACTGTTTATGGATCGTCATTTCTCCATTTAAAATCCCATCAATTTGCTCTGCAAATTTTGCCATAACTTGTGGATTCGTTGCCTTTACAACCCCAATTGCATATAGCTTTGCATAATCTAACAAATATAAATAATCTTGAATAATATAGTACTGGAATTTGTCTTTTTCCAACGTACCATCCCCCATACCTACTACAAACGGATGATTATGACTTTTCTCCCAAACAGGCTGCACCGTATTAAATAATCTTTCACAAAATTTCATTAATAATTCCCCTTCCTATATATCTATTTATTTCAATAAAAAAACCACTTCTGTATATAAGAAGTGGTTACAGCAAATAAAATTATAATTTATTCGTTGTTCCACTTCCCTTCGCTAGTATTATCTAGATCAGGTGTTGTAAGGGTTAAGGATTATTCCTCTCTCAGCACGAAAAGCACCCCTAGTGGTGTTAATATGAAATTTTTAAATAAAAAAGCCCCGTTTCTATACGCAAAGAAACGGGGACTCATTGTTAATGTCCGAATTGCTTCCCTACGCTAGCATAATCTAGATCAGGTAATAAAAAGGATCAAAGGCTTACGGCCCTACTCTCAGCTGGCAACACCAGCCCTCCTAGCAAACTATAAAATTATCACTGTCAGTATAACATCGCCATAAGACATCATCAACTGTTTTAATTTTCTTAATTGAGAATTAATTCTTAACGTGTTAAACAAATATAAATGCAACCTCACAAATGATATATACAATATTTATATACGAATCTCTCTTCTGACATTATTTTTATTGATTTCATATTACATTTATGTGAATACGACCAATATATTATATCTTTATACTATAATAAAATTACAACTATACAACTAGAGGAGGTCTTTATTACATGAATAAAGCTACAGCTTTAACAGCAACTACTATCGCAATTGCTTCTTTACTTCCTTCTATGGGAGAATCCGATATACAAACAGCGGCTGCTAAGCAACCATCTACAGTAAAAACTGGATATGTAAAAATTGACAACGTTGCACTACATCAAAATAGCCATACAGACAGTGCAATAATTGATAACATTCGATTTAATAGCCCGGTTACTATTCTTGAGACAACTCAAGATTGGTATAAAGTATCTGTTAACAACAAAACAGGCTATATAAAAAAAGATGCAATTCTATTCAAAAAAAATGTTCAATCAAAGGATCAATATATCGTAAATGCAAACGCATTAAACGTTCGTTCTGAACCTAATACAGAGTCTTCTATTCTAGATATATTACCAAATGGTCAATTCATTACCATTCAAGGTGAACAAGGGGATTGGTACAAAATATTACATAACGGTCAAATTGGTTACGTACAAAAAACATTTGTATCTAATGGATCCACACCTCTAGTAAAAGGTGTAACAGTACAAGGTTCTCCTTCGTATACTGTTGCAACACCAAAATTAAATGTACGTAGCAATGCTAGCACAAGTGGCACTCTACTTGGCTCATTACAAAATGGTACACAAGTACAAGTAGTAGAAACGGTAGGTACTTGGTATAAAATTCGTTTTGGCACAGGATACGGATATGTAGCAAAACACTATGTAGTGCAAAATCAAAATCAAGCACACGCTAAAACAGCTCCACCTGCATCAATTCCAGCAGTTTTCAAATTCCCTACTCAAGGGAAAATCAGCTCCACTTTTGATATGCGCTGGGAGCAAATGCATTATGGTATAGATATAGCAGCACAAGGAAATGTCTCTATTCAAGCTGCTGCTGCAGGTAAGGTTGTGAAATCTTATTATTCGGCTAGCTACGGCAATGTCGTGTTCATCGCCCATCAAATAAATGGGAAATTATATACAACAGTTTATGCTCATATGAAGGATCGCACTGTACAAGCTGGTGATCAAGTACAAACTGGACAATTAGTAGGTCATATGGGAAACACAGGTCATTCATACGGGCAACATCTCCATTTTGAATTACATAATGGGGAATGGAATTTTGAAAAAACAAATGCAGTAAACCCACTGCCATATTTAGTTAGGTAAATTATATGCCACGCAATATACCTCTCTTTATTGAATACCTGGCCTTTTTAGGTTTAATCTGTTGTTTAATCATTTATAATACGAACACTGTATTTTTATCTATTATTATTGCTTTTGTTGCTTTAGAAATCATTATGGAAGCATTACAAATGCGGCTAAAACAAAAAATTGCCCATATTTATAATGTTATTTTTCTTTTAAGTGCTCTTATAACAAATATAATTAGTAATGGTTTTTATTTATCTACCGTACTTCCTGTATTCTTTATAGGTGTTTTATTATTCATAGCTAGATACGTTCATGTTCCTAATAACCAAAAACATGAACAAGAAGCTTAGAAAGAGGAGACACTGTGTACCAATCTTTCAAAGATAATCCAATGAAATATATATTGAATTTATATGAAAAAATGAATACTTTTTTTGGTATACAAAGAAGTTATACTGCACAATTTCTCCTTTATGGAATGTTATTTCTTATCTTAGTTACTTTCTCCTTGCTTTACTAACAAAAAAGGATCTCACATAAACTTGAGATCCTTTTTAATTTATATTAATTTTTAATATGTAAAATAAGGTTTATCCGCAAGCATATTTTTCATAAATAAAACTAAGATTATATTTTTTCTCTAAGCTCATTCTTTGTTCATCGTCGCACCAATAGAAAAGAATATCATGAATCGTTGCATAACGCTTATTTTTAAGAAATAGTTTAAAGAATGATGGTAAACAATCATGTAATTGTATAAATATATAATTGCGTAGTATTTCTTCTTTGTATTCAATTCCCTTACAAATATACAGTAATTCTTCACAATAATATGCATGCTGTGGAACTTGGATCATTTCGAAAAATGGTACATATGATAGTAGCTTTCCAATAAAATGACCATACCGATCCATTACCCCTATCGTCATATGCTCCATCATTTCTTTCATCACATATAAATAATCATCTACATGAGTTGTCTTTAAAGGGTCTAATCGATCGGAAATTTGTGAAAGTACAGCTCTTTGACAAGCTAAAACTGCTTGACTAGGTCCATAATATGATAGGAAGTCTGTACACTTACGATACTTTCGTAATAAGTCATGTGTATATAAATCATACACAAAAGTATTACAATACATTGCCAGACTCATCATATCACTATTTAATTGCTCTTTTGACAATAGCTTAGCTCGCTTACACATATAAAAGAATGTAAATTCCAATACTTCTTTATGAGATAATAGATGTTTGCAATCTGTTATACATTTCTCATTAAATTTAACTCGCTCCCAAATTTCTACATCCTCAGCTGTTAATTCACCAATACGATATTTAATAATTAAATAGTTTAAAGCAACTGCTTTCGTCAAAAGATCCCATGTTTCATACTCCAATGAAGTTCGGACAAATTCATCTAGCCCTTGGGTTATCATAAAAGCATTTGCCTCTTCATACCAACCAATCTCTTGACATAAACGAAGAATACGTACTAGAGTTGGAATTTCATCTTTATGAAACTGCGGTAAATTCTTTACTTTATTCATGCCATATACGATAAATGGCGCTAAATTCTCTTCTTTATAAAATTCTTTTTCTTTCCATACTAATATAGTTCGCTCTTTCCCTTCACCTTTTGGATGACAAGGTACAAGCAAAGAAAATAACTCAGCGAAATTATTTGGTTCTATATATGTATCTGTAACCAAATTCCAATTTGGATCGCCCTGTACAGCCCTCATATAATTCCCCTTCCCTTTTTATCCCGCTATTTGCGGGCAGTAAGACTCCCACCTCAAAATTCTGCGAATACGAGGAAGTTAGGTGGGAGATAAAACTGCCTATAAAAGCCCGATTGGTTCAACTAATAATTATTGGGGGATGGACACCCCCCAATAATTAAAGTTTCACTTTATCTACGTAGGAAATATTAATTCATTATTACATCATTAACAATAAATATTGTTATATTCAAAATCTATCATAATACTTATATCTCTCAGTATATCATTTTTTCTCTTATTAAAAATTAGGAATGACAAATTTAAAAAAACTGTCAAAAATATTGACTCTATACTTATTATATAATGTCTCAGATACATCACGCTAACATATTAGTTTAATCCGCATATACTAGAATAATGTATCTGATTTTTATACATAATTTATTCCATATGCTCTGAGATTTCACTTAAAGCAAACCCTGCTTGATCATCTGCTGATTTTCTTATAGCTAAATCACCTAGTGCTAGCATCCCAACAAGTTGACCGCTCTCAACTACCGGTAACCGTCTAATTTGATATTGTGCCATTAATTCTGTAGCTTTTTCAATAGAATCATCTGGAGAAACTGAAACAATGTTTGTTGTCATTACATTTGTAATTTGATTAGATCCAGGATGTTTTTCAGCAATCCCACGAACAACTAAGTCTCGATCAGTAACAAGCCCAACAACTTGTTTATTTTCAATAACAGGAATCAATCCAACCGATTCTTCCTTCATTTTTACAGCTGCCTCATATACATTGTCTAATGGTGTACAATGTACGATATGAGTACTCATAAGTTCTCTAACTTGCGTCATTTTTCATCTCCTCCTTTTAATACATACCATAGCTTTTCCTAAATCCCTTTATTTATTTCGGGAAAATAAGGTGATAAAAAGAGGCTTATACATAATAAAAAAGAGTCAGCAATATGCTGACTCTTTTTTTATGACCCGTACGGGATTCGAACCCGTGTTACCGCCGTGAAAGGGCGGTGTCTTAACCACTTGACCAACGGGCCATGGCTCCGCAGGTAGGACTCGAACCTACGACCGATCGGTTAACAGCCGATAGCTCTACCACTGAGCTACTGCGGAATATATATGGTGGGCCTAAATGGACTCGAACCATCGACCTCACGCTTATCAGGCGTGCGCTCTAACCAGCTGAGCTATAGGCCCATATACTTTACAGGGGCAGTAGGAATTGAACCCACACTGGAGGTTTTGGAGACCTCAGTTCTACCTTTAAACTATGCCCCTAAATGGTGCCGGCTAGAGGACTTGAACCCCCAACCTACTGATTACAAGTCAGTTGCTCTACCAATTGAGCTAAGCCGGCATAAAAAAAACAAAAAAATGGTGGCTCGGGACGGAATCGAACCGCCGACACGAGGATTTTCAGTCCTCTGCTCTACCGACTGAGCTACCGAGCCAACATAAAATGGCGGTCCCGACCGGGGTCGAACCGGCGATCTCCTGCGTGACAGGCAGGCATGTTAACCACTACACCACGGGACCATTGGTTGCGGGGACAGGATTTGAACCTGCGACCTTCGGATTATGAGCCCGACGAGCTACCGTACTGCTCCACCCCGCGACGATATTATGTTTTAAAAATAAATGGAGGAGGTAGAGGGATTCGAACCCCCGCGCGACTCTCGCCGCCTGTCGGTTTTCAAGACCGATCCCTTCAGCCGAACTTGGGTATACCTC